>NZ_JAUSWW010000003.1 GCF_030815415.1 Streptomyces canus | reverse complement strand
GGGCTTCGGGACCTTCTCCTACGTCTTCCCGGTCGGCATCGATGCGGGTATCTGCGTCCTGCTGGCCCTGGACCTGTTGTTGACGTGGATCCGGATCCCGTTCCCGCTGCTGCGCCAGACGGCGTGGCTTTTGACGGCGGCGACGATCGCCTTCAACGGCGCGGCCGCGTGGCCGGACCCGCTCGGCGTCGGCATGCACGCGGTGATCCCGATCCTGTTCGTGGTCTCGGTGGAGGCAGCCCGGCACGCGATCGGCCGGATCGCCGACATCACCGCGGACCAACACATGGAGGGTGTCCGCCTGATCCGCTGGCTGCTGTCCCCGGGGCCGACGTTCCTGCTGTGGCGGCGCATGAAGCTGTGGGAGCTGCGCTCCTACGAGCAGGTGATCAAGCTGGAGCAGGAGCGCCTGGTCTACCAGGCCAGTCTCCGCTCCCGGTTCGGCCGCGCCTGGCGCCGCAAGGCACCCGTCGAGGCCCTGATGCCGCTGCGGCTGGCCCGCTACGGGGTCCCGCTCGCCGAGACGGCTCCTGCCGGTCTCGCTGCTGCCGGCATCGTGGAGCCGCCGATCGAGTTCACCTTCGCTGTTGAACGGGCACCCGCTCCGACACCCGCTGAGGATCCCGCCCTCGAGCCCACGGCAGACACCGAGGGCGAACCGGTCGAGTTGAGCAGTGAGGCACCACGGACCACGGATCAAGCCCCGCTCAGGGGGACGGGAGAGGCACCCGAGGTAGAGCGGACGGACGAGGCCGAGGGCTTCGCCGCGGCCTACCAGGCGTGGATCGCGAACTTCCAGACCGCGCCGTCCGCAGCCCAGTTCGCGTACTGGCTCCAGGACCACGGCATCACCACCGCCGCCGGCGGACTCCTCACCGACGCCCAACTGCAGCCCCTGCTCCAGGTCCTCAGCCAGCGCTACGGCCCGACACCCGAGCCCATCGCCGCGCAGCAGAAGGCGGACGACGAACTGTCCTGGTACGACTACTTCTATAACTCGTGGTTTGCGTATGCGCAGGAACACGGCGCCTACCCGGATGCCGGCGCCCTGGCCGCGTACGTCTACGAGCGGGACCAGATCGCCGGCCCCGGTGGCCGCGCCCTCACGGGCGCCGACCTTCAGGCCTTCGTCGAGGACTTCCAGCAGCTCGAGGTCACCGCGACGGCCCGGCAAGCAGAAGGCCCAGCCGACGCCTCCCGTGAGCCGCACGCCGACGCGCTGGCGCCGGGCGACGAGGAGACGACCGAGTCCGCGCCCGCCGGCGCAGGCGCACAGGCAGCCACGGACCAGCGAGGCCCTCGGGTCAGCGCCGCCATCAATGCCCCGCCGCCGAACGAGTACCCGTCGACCGAAGAAGCCGCCGGCCTCTCCACCGTGGACCGCTACTACCTGGCGTGGGCGGAGCAGCAGGCGCAGCGCAGTGAGGAACCTTCGTCTTCGACGGCGGAGGCTGCGGAGCTGTCCCGCTACCTCGCCGACGAGAAGGGCCTGCGCGGCCGCGGCGGCAAGCCGGTCAGCGCCGGCAACCTGCGCCGCTACCTCCTGCCGTTCCGGATCTACCACCTGTGGGCCGAGCAACGGGTACGCAGCCAGACACCCTCGCTGGACGCCGTTGCGCAGGAGTGCGCTGCGCAGGGAATCACCGCGCAGCACAACCGGCCCATCACCACCGCGCACATCGCCGACCAGGTCGACGACTTCGAACGGCGCTGGCAGGCCCTCACTCGCCACCACGCGCAGAACCAGTAGTGAAACCGGCCTTGCACAGCAGCTGCGCAAGGGCCGAACCCGTCCCCTCCGGGCGGCCTGCGCAGTCGCACGGAGGAACCTGCGCACAGGGACGGGCCGAAGCTCAACGCGCCCGCTGCCCGTTCGCATCGAAGATGGTCATCGTCAACTTCCTGACCTGGGCGGAGGGTGCTCGTTGAGCACGATCTTCCCTCCTTCAATCGCTCGGGATCCGAGCAAATGCCGTGCAAGGATCTCACCCATGATGACCAAGCCCACTCTGACGGAACACCGCTCCCCATGGGTCGTGTTCACCTCCCCGGCCGACCCATGGCTGGCGTCGGAAACGGCCGCGCTCAGGCAGCGAAACGGTCTGGTCCTGCGGCTGGACGGCCGGGAAATGCGGGATCCGGCGTCCGTCTTCCGCACCTTCGCCCAGGAGCTGTCGTTCCTCGGCTCCTTCGGCCACAACTGGGACGCACTCGTGGACTGCCTTCACGACTGGCACGGTCCCGGCCACGGGAACCAGGACCTCGCGATCCTGATCGAGCACGCGGACGACCTGCTGAAATTGGACTTCCTCGGGCTGTTCGTATCGGTTCTCGCCCAGGCAGCCTGGAACTCCAACCTGCGCCTGGACGGCGACGGCGAGCTCGATGAGTGGCGGCAGCGCATAGCCCAGCACTTCGTCTTCCTCCTGGACCATACTGCGCCCGTCGCCTTCACGGAGAAGACGGCCCGCGGCATGGACGTGGCGGTGGCGCTCTCGGACGGCCGCCTGCTCGTCACCCTGACCGACATCGACTGGCCCGCTGGAGATCCCGCGTCCGCCCCCTGGACGGCCGGCCCGCTCTCCTTCGCGGACAAAGAGATCCTCAGCGGCATGACCATCAAGGCCATCAAGCTGTTCCGAGACCACCTCGGCTGCTCGATCCACGAGGCCCTGGACATCCTCCAGTCCCGCTCTGAGCACCTGCACCGGGAACATTCGAACGGCTGAAAGACGGGCCGCGCCAGCCAAAGCAACTGGCTTCGCTGAGTACACCTCTCGACTGGACGAGCCAGGACGCTCCCATCCTCGAACACCGCGATGATTCTCCGCTACCGCTCACCAAGATCTGTGTCAGAACCGAGAACTGGCAGCAATCAGCGGGCTCGGCTCGGATGTGTGGGAGCCGACGGACATAATTTGGCTGTGGACCTGAGACCGGAGTTGTTGCCCCCGCCCGTGAGTCGGCAGCGGCTGGACGAGCTGTGTGCCGAGGTGGAGCGGATCGCTGGCCTGCTGGAAACCCGCCCGGAGGTGGCGGGGGAGGCGATCGCGGCCTTCAATGCGATGACGGGGCACGACTATGTGGCACTCGACTTCGCTGAATACGACGCAAGCAGGAGCCTGGAGGAGTTCGCGCGGGAGGCGGCCAGGCCGGCTCGTCCAAGGGTTGCGGACATCACCCGGGACGAGCTTGTGGAGATCGTTCGCAGACTCCTGACGGCCGCCCCGGAGAGCAACTACTACCGGCGGCTCCTGGAGGCGAACGTGTCGCATCCCCGGGTGAGTGACCTGGTCTTCCACCCCTCGGACGACCTTCAGGGTGCGTCTGCGCAGCAGATCGTCGATGAGGCTCTGGCGTACCGACCGATCGCGCTTTGAGCTCTGCGGCTCTGGCCAGGCCGACGTAAACGCCGTGTGCACGGTCAGGAACCCGACGCCGTACGTGCGCTGAAGAGCACGGCTGGACAGACAAGCCTTCGCGTCACGGCGGATCGCCGCGTACAGATCGGCCTTCGACGTTCGGCAGCACCCGGGCCCTTTCCTGCATCGGCGTCCCCCACGGGGCGCTCGTGTGTCGGTCACGAGGGCCGTTGTCAGAGGCGGTTGGCAAGATTGCGGCCATGAATGTCACTCCTGTCACTCCGCCACGGCCGATCGATGTTGCCGCGGTCTTTCCCCAACTGGCTCCGCTGGCCCGCACGGCGACCCGTCTGCACCCCCGCCCTGGGGCGCCGACGTGGCACGACAGCTCGATCGGCGGGCCGCTGCTGTGGCCCGCCGAGGAGCCGTGGCCGCACTGCGAGGAACCGCATGAGGTGGATGGCATCAACCCAGCCCAGTCCCCGGCGGATCTGCGGCTGGAACGACGGATCTTCGCCGCCTCGCACGGCCGGGAGATGACTGCGGAGGAACGGCAGACGCTCGAGCGGATCCGACCCCCGCAGACGTATCCGGTGAGGCTGGCGGTCCAGGCGTACGACGGCCCCATAGCGATGCTGCCCGTCGCGCAGCTGTACGCAAGGGATGTGCCCGATCTGAGCCCGCCGCAGGGCAAGGACCTGCTGCAGGTTCTGTGGTGCCCCTTCGATCACCCGATCATGCCCAGGACCCTGCTCTTCTGGCGTTCGGCAGCCGCCGTCACCGACATTCTCGATGCGCCCCCCGAGCCGCCCGCAGTGCAGTTCGACGGCTATCTACCGCAACCGTGCGTGCTCGAACCGGAGCAGATCACCGAGTACCCCGACCATCTGGAGCTGAGCGAAGAACTCCGAGAGCAGCTCAAGCAGTGGAATGTGCCGCAGGCAGCACAGGAAGACCTGGACCCGGACACGTACTACGACTGGGTGCTGTCCAACGCACCCGGCTGGAAGGTCGGCGGCTGGCCCGCCTGGAACTCCACCGACCCCAGCCCGCAGCCCTGCTCCGCGTGCGGCACACGCATGGAGGTCCTGATGACCATCGCCACGTTCGAGAAAGGGGACGACGGCGGCAACAGCTGGTCTCCGCACCCCCACCCAGGTGCTGGACCGTACCCCGGCCACCGCGGCTTCAACGCGACCGGTGTCCAGATAGGCAGCGGCTACCGGCAGCACCTGTTCGTCTGCCCGGCACAGCCCGAGCATCCGCACATCGAGTTGATGACGTAGCTCGTCCGCAGTGTGCAGCCGGGGCGTCACCGTGCGGGCACGCCGTGACGCCGTGACGCTGGGCGGCCGCGAGGCTCAGGGTGCCTACCTGCGGCCCGACATCCGTGAAGGAAGCAGGCCATCCCTGACCCGACCGCGACCCGTCGCCCCAGGTTGAGCGCGTCCCGGTGAGCTCGCCGGTCGGTAAAGAGCGGTTCCTCTTGGTGCGCCGCGCGAGCCTCTCGGACATCGACATCTACGTGGAGTCCGTTCGTCGACTCGAGGTCTACGACCGCGCCGTCCGAGTACCAGTGGGCGAGGGACGCGGCCATCCTGGCACCGACGACACTCGACGGGTTGATCAAACTAGTAATCAAGGTCTGCGAGTTCGACGGCACGGTGTCATATCAGCCTCCCGGCAGATCGACTGGTACTTCGCGCACGGTATAGATCGGCCTCGCTGGTCCGCGACTGGGGCGGCGCCGCGGGCTGCCCTTTGGCTGGGAAGGGGAACAGGCGTGCCGCGGCGCAGCGGATCAGTGGCTGTTGTCCGGGTGGTAGAGGCTGAGGTTGCCGTAGGCCGACAGAGCGGCGGCCAGATTGCCGGGTTTGTGTCGCAGGGTGGTGTCCAGGAAGGCGAGAGTGGTTGCGGCGACGATGTGTGGGCTCTCGGTGCGGCCCAGGGATCCGACCATCGAGGGCACAGGCGGCAGGTACAGGGGGGCGTCCGTGAAAGTGAGGTGTGCGGCGCCGGGGATGGTGAGCCGGTAGCTCGTCGCGGTGCTGAGCTTGAGGACCTTGGTGAGGCGGGGGATGTATCGCGGGTCGGTTTTGGGGGTGATGGTTTGGGTGAGCGCGAGCGCCGGCTGGTGGTAGGGGCGCAGATTGGAGTCGCGGGGGTAGCCGTCCAGATTGATGATGGCGTCGAACCGGCGGTCCTGGCGGGCTGCTTGCAGGGCGGCGCTGCCACCTAGGGAGTGGCCGGTCACCGCGGCCCGGCCGGTGTTCAGGCGTCCGGTCAGCGGGTTGTCGATCTGACCTCGGTCCAGACGGCCCAGCTGAGTGAGGGTGAAGCTGAGGTCCGCGGCCCGAATTGCCGTTGTTTCGGCGGCTCGTTTGTTGTCTTTGTCGTCGTTGCCGGTGGAGACGATCTTGGTGTTGATCGTTCGGCTGTCGGCGAGGACAACGGCGGCGGAGTCGTATGGGTGGTCGAGGGCGGCGACCACATAGCCGTTGCTGGCCAGTTCCTCCGCCCAGGCGGTGTTCTGGGTGCGTACTCCGCCCAGCCCGGGAGAGAACAGCACGATGGGGAACCGTCCGCCCTTGTCGGCCACCGGGGCGTTGAAGACCGCATGGGTGTGGGCACGCGGGACGCCGTCGACCAGGAAGGCGGGGAGGCCGGCATAGCGTGCGAGGGCGTCGGAGACGGTGTGCGCCTCTTGCTCTGTGCGGCCGAGGTACTGGGCCCGCTGCGAGCCTGCGGGGCTCTTGTGTGCGGGGTACCAGAGCTGGACCACGACTGTGCGCCGGTCGTGCGGGTCGGCAGTGGCGGTCTCGGGGCGGTTCGGGTCGGTCCACTGCATCACGCGGGTGCCGACCGCGAAGTGGCCGGACGGTTCGGGGAACACGGGTATGGGAAAGGCCCAGGCGGCCGATGGGCCCGTGGCGATCAGGCCGATGCAGGCCGCCGATCCCGGCAACGCCAGCCACCATCGGGCCCGCCAGGCCGGCCGGCCGGTACGCCGTCGAATCACAGGAGAGACAGCGAACGGCAACGCGAGGGCGGCGCCTGCCAGTACTGGCAGCATCTGCCAGCGGATCCCCACCACACAGAGCACGATCGCGGACGGCACGAGAACCGCCCCCGCCGCGATCGTGACGCGTGGGCGGGCAGCGGAAGGAAGCCAGCGCGCTACTACCAGCGCGGCGGCACCCAGCAAGGCAAGGATTTCCAAGGGGGACATTTGCAGTCCCGTGATGATCTCGGTCACTCGGCCATCCTCGGCGCGGGGTACGCGCTGCCACATCGGTCCAGGGGCGCCATCGTGTGCAACCGGAGTCGCAATCGAGCACGCCAGTTGAACGGCTGCTTTGCGACCGCGGAAGGTAGCGGGACTCCTCCTGCGGTCGTACGTCGGCGTGGTGGCATCAGACGGTGGACTCATGTGCTTCGCGGGCCCGCGGTCTACCGTGACAGGGCCGCGGTACATGCCGGGGAGTGCGGGATGTGCGTTCCTTGTATCCGACCTGGCTCCGACTGTATGCGGTGGTGGCCCCGGCCGGGGCCACCATGATGCGGATATCGACAGGGACGTGTGATGACCGAGGCGGCCGCAGAGCCGGGCAATGCCCACCCGGTTCGCTACCGGGACCGCGTGCGGCGGGCGAGGACAGCCGTACGGTTGACGAGGTACGCCGACCTGGCCTCCGTGCGAGCGGCACGACTGGGGAGAACCTTCCGGCGCCGGGGCCCCCGGCTGCCGCCCGCGGTGTGGGACTCGCTGTTGCCGGCGCTGCTCCTGCTCAACATCATGACCACGCGCGCCCCGCAAGAGTTCCCGGTGGCCGTGGCCCTCACCGCGGCCCTTGCGCTGCCCCTGGTGTGGCGGCGCCGGGCCCCGCTCATGGTGTTCGGCGCCGTGGCAGCCGCGGCCTTCGTCCAGTGGCTGATGGACGTCCAACTGCCGGCGGACATCGCCTTGCTGGTGGCTCTCTACACGGCGGCCGCGAACTCGGGTCGGCGCGGCACGCTTGTCGCCGGTGCCATCGTGGAAGGCGGGGCCTTGCTGGCCTGCCTGCGCTGGGCGACGGAAGGCGCGTTCCTGACCCCCTTCGTCGCGGTGACCGCGATGGTCGTCGCCGCCGCCGTCCTGGGGGTGAATGCGCGGACCACGCGCGCCTACCTCGCGGCCCTGGAGGAACGGGCCGCACGCCTGGAGCAACAACAGGACCAGCAGGCGCGGCTGGCCGTCGCCGAGGAAAGGACACGCATCACCCGGGAGATGCACGACATCGTCACCCACAACCTGTCCGTCATGGTCGCTCTCACCGACGCCGCCGTCTACGCGCAGCACCGGACGCCCGACAAGGCCACCACCGCGATGCTCCAGATCTCCGAGACGGGCCGGCAGGCCTTGACCGATATGCGGCGCTCCCTGGGCGTCCTGCGGACCGACGAACCGGACGCGGAGCGCCACCCGCTGCCCGGCATCGCACAACTGGCAGCCCTCGCCGACCAGATGTGCGCCGCCGGGCTGCCGACCCGCGCCGAGATCCAGGGCGGCCACACCCACATACCCGCCACCGCACAACTGACCGTCTACCGCCTGGTACAGGAAGCCTTGACCAACACCCTCAAACACACATCCACCGGCACCCACGCGAAGGTCCGGATACGGTGCTCAACCGAGACCGTCACAGTGGACGTCACCGACAGCGGCACCCGCCCGCCACTTCCCAGCGCCACACCATCCGGCCACGGCATCCCCGGCATGCGCGAACGCGCGGCCGCCTACGGGGGGAAGCTCCAGGCCGGACCGCTTCCGGACGGCGGCTGGGGAGTCCACACCCGCCTCTTCCTCGGCAGCAGCGGAGCGGCGTCCGCATGACGATCCGCATCCTGATCGCCGACGACGAAGCGCTGCTCCGCATGGCCTTCAGCACAGTCCTGGAGGCCCAGCCCGACATGGCAGCGGTCGGCGAAGCCGCGGACGGCATCCAAGCCATACGCCTCGCCCAGGAGTTGCGCCCCGACGTCGTCCTCATGGACGTCCGGATGCCCGGGACCGACGGGATCGAGGCAACCCGAGAGGTCATCCGGATCTCCCCGCAGAGCAGAGTACTGATCCTCACCACCTTCGACCTCGATGAATACGCCTTCGCCGGACTCAACGCCGGAGCCTCGGGCTCTTTGCTGAAGAACACCAGGCCCGAGGAACTGCTCACCGCGATACGCAGTGTGGCCGCGGGCGACGCGGTGGTCTCCCCGCGGATCACCCGCCGCCTGCTGGAGAACCTCCGCCCGCACATCCCCGACGGCAGCAGCGCCGACCGCGACGAGCGACTGAGCCGGCTCAGCGCCCGTGAGCGCGAGGTACTCATCCAGGTGGGCTGCGGCCTGTCCAACACGGAGATCGCGGCCACCCTGTACCTCGCGGAGGCGACCGTGAAGTCCCATCTGGGACGAATACTGCAAAAGCTCGAACTCCGCGACCGGATACAGGCCGTGATCTTCACCTACGAAAGCCGCCTCATCCACCCGGGATGAGGTCGGCAGGGAGCGATTCGACACCGAGTTCGCCAAGCCGAGTTCGACGCGGTTCGGGCTTACCTACTACACACCCGAGACCCCGTCGTCGATGAGCCGCATCAACCCGGAGGGCGGCAGAAGGACCTGCGGACTGTGCGCGGCCGCAGGCGACGACCTGATGGCTGGCGGGAATCCGAACGGGATGTGCGGGGCAGACCGCCCGCTGACGCGTGCCGAGGTGTCCGCGATGACCGGCCTTCCTTTTCGAAAGGCTGGCGGCCTGAACGTCATCGTAAGCGACATGCTTCGCCGGGCCCGGCGCGCAGGCAACCGTAGGAGCATGGCCGAAGAAGAGTGCGGGCCACTACTTCAACGTCGTCAACATCGATGGATAAGTAGTCTTCCTCGACTTCCAGTCGGGTAAGGCCAATCCGGCCGCCAAGAAGTACCGCTACTGCTACGTAATGAGGACCAACTGACATGCTCGCCCCGGAAGAAGCCGAACGCAGGGCCCGGGCGTTCCTCGTGGAGGAGAGCAGACCATGGGGCATGTCCTGCAACGTGAGGATCATCCCCGAGTACTGCTTCACGGATGGGGACCGGTTCATCGCTCCCTACGACCATGTCGAGTACCTCGATCACGGACGTGAGGACATGCAACTCGGCGGGAACCTGCCCGTAGCTGTCGACCTGAGCACGGGAGCGTGCTCCTTCATCACCTGGGAAGAGGCAGAGGACATGATGGAGCGCGATCTGCTGTGACCTCTGCCCAGCAGATCGCTCCTGGTGGAGTCGTGGATTGGCGTGGCTCGACGACCTGGTGAGTGCCGTTCATTACCCGACAACATTCCGAAGTGATCAGTGACCGGTCTCGGGAGACACCGAGCCGTCGCCAGGCGATCGGATAAGGATCGCGGTCCGTTGCGAGGCGGCCGTCCTCAGCGCAGCCACCAACGAATAGATGTGACCGGGGCCTTCAGGGCCCGTAGGGGCCGCCGCGGAAGTACATGCTTCGGTGCGCTTGTGGGCGGTCACCGCGCTCGTGCGCGGCGTCGGAGCGGTCGGCAGGTGCTGTCCGTTGGGCCAGCGCCCGCAGCGTCTCCAGGCCGGCCAGTACCGCCGGGCGATTGTGCGACCTCTTCATCTATGCCGGCAGCCGAGCGAACATCGCCCTTGTCGGCCGCATCCCGCCACGCTCTCGCAGGTGGGCGCCGACGTAGGCGGAAAGTTCGTCGATCTGCTCCTCGTTGTAGGCCCACAAGGTCTGGCCGACGCAACGGGTCTGCAGCCATAGTGGCTGCTGAAAGAAGGGGTCCTGACTGCCACCCAGCACCGCGCCGACCAGCCCGGCTCCCCGCACCTCGGGCTTCCAGTCGTCGACAGCACCGCACCCTTGGCATGCCAGGCGACGTGGCTGGAACAAGAGCTCGGTGAAGTGTCGGGGATCAGCGAGGCCCGGCCGGGGATTCACCAGAGCGCGGCCTCCGCAGCGTGGACAGACCACAAGAATCCGGCCCGCGAACCGGGCCAACGAAGCCCCGTGGTCACGGTGGCGAGCGACATCAGCACGCGGCTCAGAATCCATGACGGACACCCTCGCAGGTTCGCGAGACGACCGGCGAGCGGGATTTGAGTACATCCTTCAGCTCGCCAAGCAGACACGCTCGCAACAGTTCGTAGAGACGAGGCCGTGCTCTGTCAGTGATCTTCGGGAGTCACCTGCCGCGATCGCCTGCCTGTCTCGTCGTTCGCCAAGAGACGGGACCGGGGAACGCCAAGTGCCCCGGCCCTTCGCCTTGAGATCACCGCCACGGCCGCCTACTGGTAGCAAGGGGGTGCGCACAGCACGGTGACTGTGTCGCTGGCCGCCGTGGCGGTGGTGATGTGGGCGGTGGTCGTGGGGGTCGTACTGGTCTCCCAGGGCATGGGCGCGGCCATGGCCTGGGGGGCAAGGGAGGTGAAGGCTGCGGTGGCCACGAACACGGCGGCAACTGCCCGCTTGCGCAGACGCATCTGGACTCCTTGATCGACGACGGGACGGCTGGCGCGCTGTGCGGAAAGGCCGTCCCGGCTGGCTACCAGTCTCACGGTGCGTGCAGCCCCGAGCCAGGCGTGATGGAGGAGTTCGGCGTATCTCCATACGATCACCCCGAATGGCGGGCCGTGTTCCGTGCAGGCCCGACAGCGGCTGCAGTGACTCCCGAACTCGCAGACCACCGACTCCTGCTCTCGCGTCCACAGCCCACCGTGGGATGGAACTCGGAGCGATGTCGGCAGATCAGGCGTCGGCAATTGGCGTGAGGGTGTCCAGCCAGACGTCGAAGACGAAGCGTGTGTCGTTGGGGCCGCCCTGCAACCACCAGGTGCTCACCGTGGCGACGTCGTCAGCGATCTCTTCGATCGTGCACTGGATGCTGGTGGGGCATGGGTAGAGCGAGGTCGGCTGCAGGTCTCCGCCGAAGTAGGCGGTTTTGCCGACGAGTTGGTGAGGGCGGTCGTAGACGTCGGCGAACTCCACGAGGATGATGCCCGGGAACGGATCGTCGGTGAGCCAGCAGACAGCGGTAGCGGGCAGTTCGCGGTGGTGTAGGCGGCGATGGATTCGGTGCCGTGGCGGCGGGTGATGCGTCCGTAGGGGCAGGCCACTTCTTCCTGTTCGATGACGGTGAAGTCGGCGGCGGGCCAGCCGGTCTGCTTGTCAACGTCCGTCCGGGAGCAGTTGCCGGCCGAAGACCTGGCAAGTTTCGGCAAGTTCCTCGCTCGGCGGCCCGCTCCCGGGCAAGCTCTGGCACAGAGTTCCTTACCGGTATCCGAGGAGGACATGATGGCCCTGCGCAAGCTCGGCAAGGACCCGGAGAGTCCCAGTGGCGGCTCGCCCACCGTCTACCTCGACGAGGAGAAGGACAGTTACCTCGTGCAGGGGTGGAAGGTGGAGGACGCCGGGCGTCTCGGGCAGATGGACATCCCCGGCCACGAGTCGGTGGTGGAGATCCCCCGGCGCATGGTGCAGTTCTTCTTGGAGGTGAAGAAGGATGACGAGGACCCCGACGTTTGAGGAGCTGTTCCGTGACTGCCAGAGGACGGCTGTCCATCTGGAGATGCGTGACGCCTACATGAAGTCGGACCCGGCCTTCATCGACTGGAAGGCCGGTGTGGTCCTCGACCCCGCCGAGCGCTGGGCGGACTGGCACGCCATCGTCACGGAAGCCACTTCGCGCGGCGTCGAGGTGCGCCGCGCCCGCATCGTCTCGACCCCGGTCAGCGAGTACATCCGCTTCGAGTACGACGTGACGGACGGGCTGAACATCGCGGCCGGTGAAAGCGTGCGGTGGCTCTCGCGGCGCTTCGCGAGTGACATCGCGCTTCCGGGCAACGACTTTTGGCTGTTCGACTCCCACCTCGTGCTCGTCAACCACTTCGACGGCGAGGGCGAGAACATGGAGGTCGAGCTCACGGAAGACCCGGAGGTGGCGAAGCTGTGCGAGTCGGCCTTTGAGTCCGTGTGGCAGCGCGCGACGCCCCACGCCGCGTTCGAGCCGGCCTGACGGCGTGAACAGTACGGCCGCACCGACATGACATCGCCTTCTTCGAGTGTCCAGGAAGCCCGCAAGGCGCTCGGCCAGCGTCTGGCCGAGATCCGAAAGACCGCCGGACTCACCAAGCGGGCGTTGGCCCAGAGCCTGGGCTGGCACGAGTCGAAGGCTTCGCGCTTCGAGAGCGGCACACGCGCGCCCTCGGAGCGCGACCTTCTGGCTTGGTGTTTTGCGTGCGGCGCGGAAGGCCAAGCCGAGGACCTCATCTCGACTGCCCGCGGAATTGAGGGCATGTATGTCGAGTGGCGCAAGATGGAGCGCCACGGCCTCAAGTGGGCGCAGGAATCCGTGATTCCTCTGTGGGAGCGCACCGAGCGCTTCCGGATCTACTCGCCCTGGCTCATCCCCGGCCCTGTGCAGACGGCCTCGTACATCACCGCGCTTCTGACGTCCATTCGCGACCGCCGAGGGCTCATCGACGATGTTCCGGCGGCTGTCAAGGTGCGCGTGGAGAAACAGCAGGTCGTTTACGGGAACCACAGGTTCGCGATCCTGCTGGAGGAGAGCGTGCTGCGGTATCGCATCGGCGCCACGGACGTGATGGCAGGCCAACTCGGCTATCTGCTCAGCGTCATGGCGCTGCCGTCGGTGAGCATCGGCATCATCCCCCAGGACGCCGACCGATCGGGTCTGTGGCCGGTCGAGGGATTCTTCTTGTACGACGACGAGTTGGTGAATGTCGAACTGGTCTCGGCTCATCTGACCGTCGTCCAGAAACACGAACTTGCCATGTATGCCAAAATGTTCGGCGGACTGGCAGAACTTGCCGTCTACGGCGCCGCAGCGCGGGAAATCATCACTGGGGCCATCGAATCCCTAGGGTGAATGCCCGGCAAGTTCCGGCACACTCCTGGAGCCTCATCCACTTTTCTTCCTAGCGTTATAGCCACGGCTGACAACGTGCTCCGGAGGGGCGAGTGATGACAGTGGCAAGTACGGGCAAGACGGCCGAGGACATCGAGGGCGACGTCGCCCCCATCGACGTAGAGGCGATCTACTCGCAGACGAACACTGTCCTCGGCTTGCGGATGGACACGACGACCCGCGCGGCGATGGACCAGCAGGTGCCGGCGATCGCTGGACACCTGAACCGCCTGCTCCATGAGGACCTGGGCGCCAGCAACGAGGGCGAGGTGCGCAAGCTCCTGTGCGAGGGCACCACGTTGGTCGACCTCACCGGCCGACCGACCCCTCAGACGCCCACCTTCGGGACCTACCTCTACCTCCGCAATGCGGCCCTGCTGACGCGGCGCCTGCTGTGGATCTACTCCCAGCGCAACAGGCTGGATGCCCCGTGAGCGTCCGGGACGACCACATCCTGCGGGAGCTCTCCCACTACATCTACGAGCACCCCGCCGACAGGATGGCGCTGATGCCGGTCTACGATGCGGCCCGCGACCACTCACAGCGCCGAGCCTGCGCCCACGACCAGCGCTGCCCCCTCGTGACCACCGGCGCGGTCGTCGTCGACGAGCACGATCGCGTCCTGTGCCTACGGCACGACGGAGGCTATGCCCTCGCCGAGGCGGAACCGGAGGAGCGGGACGACTCCCTCAGCGAGGCGGCCCTGCGCCTACTGACCGAGGAAGTCGGCATCCGCGACGTGTGGACGCAGCCCGGCGCCGAGGGCCCCTTCCTGGTCGACGTGACCAGGCCGGGCCAGCACCGCTACGGGCCCCGCCTCCGGGTCGGCATCCGCTACCTCTTCCGGGCCGACTCGGGCGCCGTGTTCCCGTCGATGATCGAGAGCGGCGCAGCAGCCTGGGTGCCCATCCCCGACATAGGCATCCCATCGGTCCGCGCCCGTGTGGAGCACCACCTGATCGGAACCCCATGAGCCCCCGTAACCAACAACTCGCCTACATGGCAAGCCTCATGGCACTCGGCGGCTCCCTCCTGCTCGGCATCTGGAGAGGCTGATGTACGAGCGCAAGACCAAGGGGGCCGCCTCCCTTGCCCTCTGCGCCGATCGGAACGATGGGGCACACCCGGCCGCCGGGCGATGTCCGCATCGGTGACTTCGTCTACCTCGACGGCGAGTATCAGCGTGTCCGGGACATGAGGTCCGCCGGTACTGCAGCCCACCGCGTACTGATCTTCGCCGGACGGGAGCCGTGGGTCATGCGAGAAGCCCGGACCACGTACCGGCCCATCGACCGCCGCTGACCCCCGCCCTTCTCGGGCGCCGCACTCTCCCTCTCACCTCATCACGCCAGGAGCTTCGCCATGCGCTTCCGCAAGATCCACGGGGCGGGAAACGACTTCGTCCTGCTCTGCGACCTCGGACCGGACGACGACAAAAAATGGCACAAGGAAGCAGAACGCCTGTGCGCCCGGCGTACCGGCGTAGGCGCGGACGGCCTGATCATCAGCAGACTGGTCAGCCACCGCCCCGCCGTCCTCGACGTCACCTGCTTCAACGCGGACGGCTCGACCGCGACCATGTGCGGCAACGCTCTACGGTGCGCCGCCTGGGCCGCTCATCGCGATCACGGCCTCCAGCAGATGTGCCTCCACATGGCCGGCGTGGAACACGAGGCCGTCGTCTCCGGCGACTCTGTGTGGGTCACGGCCGAGGTCGGCGCGGTCCAGCCCCGCCGCCTACAGGCCGTCATCAACGGCAGACCGACCTGGTTCGACAGTGCACACACCGGCACGGAACACGTCGTAGCCGTCGTCGACGACGTGGACAACATCGACGCCGTGATGGTCGGACGCCTCATACGCCACCACGCCGACATTGCCCCGCTCGGGACAAACGTCAACTTCATCCAATCCGCAGGCCATCAGGCACTGAAGATCCGCACCTACGAACGCGGAGTCGAGGCCGAAACCCTCTCGTGCGGAAGCGGAGCCGTGGCAGCCGTGGTCGTCGCCACCCTGCGTGGGCTCGTGGCCGGACGCACCGTCACCATCCACAATCGCGCCGGCCAACCACTCACCGTCCGGCCACATGACACCCGGCCGACCCGAACTCACTGGGTCGGCGGCCCGATCACCCACACCTTCGAAGGGGTACTCGCATGACTCGCTTCCTCAACCCCAACTCGGACGTCGAACTGCAACAGACCGCCACGGAGCTTCGCGAGTGGGGACGGAGCCGCCAGGGCCTGCGGGTCGCCCTCATCTACGGGCCCCTGTCCGCCGAGGACAGGCTCTACCACTCGAAGTGCCCCGTCGAGCAGCGATCCGTCACCACCCTGAGTACGGCACTGGAAGAGATCGGGACCCAGTGGAACGTGCTGGACCCGTGCGAGTCCGGCTTCATCATCGACCTGGTCGGGTACGACGTAGCCCTCTCCAACCTGCACGGCCCCTACGGCGAGGACGGCCGGCTACAGGGACTGCTCGACTACCTGCGCATGCCCTACTGCGGCAGCGGAGTCGCGGCGTCCGCGGTGGCTGCCGACAAGATCCTCTGCAAGCGGGTGATGCTGACCCTCGGCGTCCCCACGCCCGGCTGGCACGTCTGGTCCGGCGACGGCCCGGTGGCCTGGAACGGGCGTGCTGTGATGGTCAAGCCGCCCTTCGGCGGGTCCAGCGTGGGCATGAGCCTCGTACGCGATCCGGCGGACTTGCCCGCCGCTCTCGCGTATGCGGCCAGCGAAGAGGGTGCGCAGGTGCTCATCGAGGAGTACGTGACGGGCACGCCCATGACGGTGGGGCTCCTGGAACTGCCGGGCGGCTCGGTCGTCATCTTCCCGCCCCTGGCCACCGAGGCCGCCGGAGCCGACTTCTATGACGCCGACACCAAGCTCGACGTGGACGCCAGGGGCGCCGTCACGGTGCGCGCCGCCGAGCTGGAGCCCGAAGTGCTGGACCAGGTCACTGGACATGCCCAGACGCTGTGGGACGGCCTCGGGCTGCGCGGTTCAGCACGCATCGACTTCATCCTCACCGACGACGGCGACCCATACGTGCTGGAGGTCAACAGCACGCCGGGCATGTCCCGCGACAGCAACTTCGCGGTGGGTGCCGCGATGGTCGGACTCACACACACGGACGTCGTGTTGGCGATGCTGCACGAGGCCCTGGCCGACCCGCCCTACGATGTCTCCCTGCCCACTCCCGCGTTCACCGGCACCACACGGGCTCGGGAAGCTGTCGTCTCTCCGTAGGAGCTCGCCACTGTGCGCGTCCACGATGTCCCCCTGTGCCGTCAGCTCATCGACCCCGCCGAATGGGACCTGCACGGCGGGTGGGCACTCGGGGACAGGATCCAATGGTCCAACCGGGCGTGCGGCCTGGCCTCGCTGAGAATGACCCTTCTCGCCTACGGCCGCGAAGCACCCACCGTCACGGAACTCCTGAAACTCGCCGTCAAGCACGAGGTCCTGACCCCACGTGGAGCACTCCACGCCGGGATCGCGAGCCTGGCGACCGACCTCGGAGTTCCCTCGACCGCCGAGCCCGTCCCCGTCGAAGACCTGACGGCACGCCTCGACCACGCCCCGCTCATCGTGTCCGTGACCGAGCAGTTCCCCGATGACGGCCGCGTCGGCGGCCACCTCGTCATCCTTCGCGGCTACGACGATGGCCTCGACCCGACGATCCACTTCCGGGACCCGTCGGCCTGGGGACAGACCCACGATCGAGTCCCCCTCAGCCGCGTATCCGCTTCCTACACCGGCCGCGCGATCACCTTCGCGCCCCTCAATTCCAACGGAGGGTCTTGATGACCGAGGCAGTCGGCGACACGACCGCGACCACAGGCGGCCGGCGAATCGCCGTACTCGGAGAAATGCTCGAACTGGGCGACGAAGCCGTCGAAGCCCATCGCGAAGTCGGCCGCATGGCAGCCGAGAACGGCGTGGACCTCGTCGTGGCCGTCGGCGGGGACATGGCCAAGCAACTCGCCCTCGCGGCAGGAGCGGCAGGGGTGCCGGACATCGCGCTGGTCGGCGACAACATCACCGCCACCGCCTACCTCGACTCCATCCTCCGCCCCGACGACGTCGTACTCGTCAAGGCGTCCCGCGGCGGCCAGCTGTGGCAGATCGCCCAGGCGCTCACCGGGCAGCCCGTCACGGGACTATGAGCTGGGTACCTTCCGCTCGGCACTGAGCCAGTTATCGCGGGATCACCAGATCCCTCAGTTGCGAGGGGGTGGGTCCCTTCTCCCGGTAGAGGAGGACGATCGCGACAATGACCACTATCGGGAGCAGGGCACTGAGTGCGGCTTCAGGTAAACCTGCCAGAGCAGCGCCTGTCATGGTCACCACGACAACCCCGCCAACCGCTATCACCCGAAGGTGCTCCCTGTGAGCCGCCGGTTCAACATCCCCGATCTGATCCTCATCAAGCAGCTTGCTGACTCTCCCTTCCGCGTACCGCTCCGCAATGGTGAGCAACAAGACGGTGAGATCCTGCAACGCCTTCTTGGGATTTGAGTCTTGCTGTGCCTCGGCGGCTCGCAAGGCTCCGACCACCCGAGCAATGTGGACCTTGGTGGCGCGCTCCTGATGGACACGCGCTCTGCCCCGCCTCGTACGAGGCGCCTGCCAAAGGATGCGCTCAACGGCGCGCAGCGAAACTCTGGGTACATCGTCCCCTGGGGCCGCGGTCTCCAGTTGCTTGTACTCTCGGGCGCACTCGACAGCTGTCAACACCAGGACCACCACCGGCCAACAGCGCCAGTAGTCGTTCGCATGCCTCGCTCGGAGCTTGCGCTGCTGCGCCTTTCGCTCCCGCTGCTCGGGCCGCTGGGAGACCACCGCCATGATCCTGAAGGCCAGTGGAATCAGGATTCCGGCCACCAGTAGCACCAGAACGCCCCGCAACCCTTCGAGGGCATCTGCCGACCCATTCCACGCTTCTACGGCACGAGGGATGCCGACCACCCCCTCCGCCAAAGATCGCCAAGGGTTGGACATCTCTTGTTGCGAGTTGATCGGCTGGGGATCCCCCATGAAGAGTCTCTCCGCGTTCCAGACGATGGCCGCCACGAGGCCAAACACGAGCACAGATGCAGGGATTTGGATCTGCGCCGCATGCCACCACCTCACGATCCACTCGGGTGTGAGGCCATTCCCGGGCGGAACTCTGCCACCTGCGACGCGCGGAAATACCTCCTCCGCTTCCTTCAGAAGCGGCTCCGCGTGCCGCAGTGCCAACTTGCGTCGACGCCGCCTGACTCTGCGGGCGATCGACCCCTTCACGGCCCGCAATCGTGCACGCGCCCAGTCCCGGAACGGCACGTAGCTCCACAAGAAGAGAACAGCCAGAAGAACAACCAGTACCTGTAACGCCAGAAGCACCTTCACGTCGGGCAGTTTCGCCGACGGCACTGACAGTCGCCCCAGAAACGTCCACGGTGCTGCCCCCGGTCCGCCTGCCGTTCCGGGTCTACCACCTCTGGGTCGAGCAGCGGGTGCACAGCGAGATGCCCTCTCTTCAGGCCATTGCCCAGGAGTGCGCAGCCCAGGGGATCACTGCGCAGCACAACAGGTCCGTCACCACCGCCTACCTCGCCGACCAGGTCGAGGACTTCGAAAGGCGCTGGCAGGCCCTCACCCGCCACCACGCGCAGAACCAGCAGTGAAACCGCGGCCTTATCTGTGCTGGCGCAACCAGAACGCCCGCCACCCCGATGTCCTGGCCGCCCAGCGGCGCGAGCGCGCCCGCGTCCGCAGCGAGAGAGGCATCCGATGGGGCGGGCGCTCCGCCGTCGTGTGACCGGTCAGTCCGGAAGGGCCGGGCCGGTCAGCTGCACGAGCCGATTTCTTTCGGGCCGTAGAGGGCTGCGGCCTCTCCCGTGATCAAAGCCCAGTAGCGGTCCCCGAAAGACCAGTGCCACCATTCCGTGGGGTAGTTCACCAGCCCCGCAGCTGTGAGCACCGTGCCCAGCAGCTTCCGGTTGGCGCGGGCCTCCTCGCTGATGTTGGCGGCATGGGTGTAGCAGGCGCCGGCGCTCTCCTCCGGGTCTGCGTTCATGCGCGTGCCCAGGTCCAGCTCGTGCCCGTCGGCGCTGGCCAGGGTGAGGTCGACAGCCGCGCCGGCACTGTGCGGAGCGATCTCGGGTGGTGACACATACCGACTCGCCGCCGAGTGGATCTGCTTGGCGGACCAGTCGAGGTGGGCAGCCCGGAGCTGATCGGCGTACTCCTCGAAGTACTCCCGCTGGAGGGGAGGGGGCCGGTACCCCTCAACGAACAGCAGCCGCAAACCATGCGGAAGCATCGTCTGAGCCTTGAGTAGCCGTTCCACCACGCCTTCCCGCAGGTACGCGAAGGTATCTGCCGGGTCCTGCTTGCGTGTATCGACGAGCAACGAGCCGCCGAGGCGGACGTCCACAAGGCGTTCACCGCACTCGACAACAGGTAGGGCAGCAACCTTCGGGTCCGACATCAACACGATCTCAGTCATGACGCGATCTTCTCTTCCCGCAGGGGCTCAAACCGGCGAACCTTCCCGGTCTAGAGGGCTTTGCGTTGGTCCCTTCCACTGCCGTGCAGAAGATGGTTGATCAACTGCTCCGTGGCCGTCGCGCTGTCCCGCCTCGGCGACGTGCGGGCCGTGCGGGACATGCCGGGCGTGGACTGGGAAGCCGTTTGGGGCCTGCCCAGGGGGGCAGTCTCGCCGCTGCGCGAGCACGCGGCCCTCGCCCCCACCCGGGCCGCCGTGGTGAAGGGCTTCGCGCAGGGGTTCGCCGACCGGCACCATACGCCGGTGTGGGCCTGGAACTGACCGTACTCCGGAGGCCGCGCATCACCTCCTGCTTTGCCTCAACGTGCTGCTTCGCGAGGGCTGCCGGTGTCACGAGGACAATCCGGAAGCGCCCTGGCCGATATGTGCAGGACTGATGATTTCTGTGTGCTGGCTGATACGCGACTTGCTGATGATCTATCAGTTCCCTTTGCTGTTACGTGGTTTGACAGTGGCTTACGGGGGCGAGGGCACGCGCTGAGGGTTGCCCGAGGCACACGACGTCGCCCGCGCGGGCCGTGACCTCAAAGGGGGAGAGTCAGTTGAGAGCACGCGCGTTACGGACGACGGTCTTAGGGGCGTTGTCCGCAGCTTTGCTGTTGGTGGGAGTGCTTCCTGCGCAGGCCGCCTCCGGCGCAACGAACGCGGCCGGTGGGGACGACGTGACGTACAAGGTCATCCCGTATGTGATCTCGGATCCTGATCTGGTGGCCCACCCGGAGAGGGTGATCAAGGAGCTCAACCGCAGTGGTGGATCGCTCGATGCCCTGGGTGTTGCTCCGGCCACCAAGGACGGGCCGTCGAAGATCACGAAGTCCAAGGCCGCACAGGGCGTCGACGCTCAAGCGGAGCCAGAGTCGTACGTGGTGGATTCCTCACGGTTCCCCGCGGGCCGGATCCCGGACGACATCTACGACTACCCGACCTCCGACCAGTGCGAGGACCAGTACGACCTGGCCTCGCGCGACCAGGGGTGGATCAAGAACCGGTACTCCTACTGCCAGATCCATCTGCTGGTGATGCCGGCCGTCCGGTGCGGCATCTTCCCGCCCCGATGCACCACCACCGGTGTCTTCGTGTCCCGCAACCGGTTGATGGGCTTCGGCAAGGTCGGCGGCGCGGAACACGCCAGCACCTCGCGGTGGGCGGACTTCCGCCTGCAAGTAGGCGTCATCCAGGCCACAGGACCCTTCGCAGAGTCCGGTGCGGACCTCACCGCGGAGATCGAGTGCGAGGGCAACTACCTGGACGACGACTATCCGCAGACCGACGAGAACGCCTGTTTCGCCGGACTGAACGACGAGGTCGAGAAGCCGATCGGTGAATGGCGCCGGGACGGTTCCGCGCACCTGGACCTGCTCTCGCAGGCATCCAGCCCGGATGCAGCCATGGGCGAGCAGATCGGCACAGGCGTCTTCCACATCGAGTACGACTTCGACCTGCCCTGGTACTTCCAGTTCATCGACACCGAGAGCCCCGAAGGCGGCATGCGGTTCGACTCGGCCTGGTATCTGCAGTCACACAAACTCGGGTCTGTGTTCGACCGGGCGGTGCCGGGCATGTCCTACACGAAGTCGGATGCGGCAGTCGGCGGCGTCGCCACGCACCTCGAGGAGGCCCGCGCCAACCCGGCGGCCACCATGCCGACCCAGGCAGACAAGCACCTGGCCGGCGGCTCACCAGGCGACCCGATCCACCGTCTCGCCCAGGCCAAGGGGGACAAGCAGAGTTTCCGGTACGACGAAAACCGGCGCATAGTCCGCAACTTCTGCGCGACCAAGGCGATGCAGGACCTCAAGGCAAGCCTGCCAGCCGACCAGGGCCCGTACGACTGCGACGAGTACCCGATGGCCTCGACGTACGAAGGCGCGGGCCGGCACCTGTTCCCCGACGAGCCCTACGGTGGCACCCAGTACGAACGCCACTACTCGGCACGGTGGGTCAACAGCGAGGTCAACCAGGAAGCCGGACGACGACTCGGCCGCTGGTACGACGTAGACCGGCTGCTCGACCAGGACGCGTTCTACATTCCCATCCGCTGACCGCCGACCACTGACCAGGAACGCTGTGGGGCCCCGCTCGTCAGCGGGGCCCCCACTTGCCGCGCTCAGCCTATGTCCGGCCAGAACTGAACCAGCGCCCAGCCGCCCGGCCGCGCGAACCCGTTGTCCGGGACAGGGGTGTTCTCCCGCCACCCCACGCGGGCGCGCCACTTTCCGGCCTGCGGGAGCCGAAACACGTCCGACTTGCCCCCGGCCGCGATCTCATCCACGAGAAACCGGCCCGAGGGGAGGTCCAGCAACAACTCCTTGGTCGACGGCCAGTCGTCCGCCGCCACCGGCGCCGGACCGTCCCAGGCCTCCAGCCGCAGCCGAGCGTTCAAAATGTCCTCGGCCGACCCGATATAGAGCATGGTGGCGTTGGCGCTGACGAAACTGCCGACGGAGCGCGGGGAGGCAGGCCGTTCCCCCGCCTGGCCCTCCTCATCGATCAGGCCGAACAGCCGGTGGTCCACGACCACATCCAGTTCTCGGCACGACACAAGCTCAGGCATACAACACCCTCTGAGGCCGACGTATCACGAGCTGCTCCCCGGCAGGCTATGCCCTGACGCCCTCTGCGCCCAGCCCGTCCAGGCGATGCGCACCGCGGAGGACCGTGGTCGCGGCCTCTTGGCCTAGTGGTCGGGACCGGTAACCGGAACTTCTCTGAACAAGGGCACGCTTTGTAGGTGTTTTCGAACCCAGAGTGGCTGGCCTCGAAGGCCAGGCTTGTTCCGTTGAGCTCGCCCACGGTGGAGTAGGGCGCGGATGGAGTTCCGGGGCGGGTACCGGGTCACCGGGCTGTTCTGAGTGGGGTTGATCAGGGTGTGGGGGAGGGTTGCCCGTTGCCGTGGTGATTGCTGCCGGGGGTTTTCATCCGCGCAGCCCGGCTCCACCGGCGGGGTGCAGGTCGATCCGCTCGGGCACTCCCGCCAGGAGCGGTATGGCTTGCCCGATCAGTTCCTTGGCTCCGGGCGCGGACAGTGCGCCCTCGTGGTCGGCTGCGCTGCGCCAGATTTCGGTGACCCATACGACGTCTTCCTCACCGGGCGTGGTGTTGACGACGTACAGCTCGCATCCGGAAGCGTTCTGCGCCTGTTGTGCGGCCTGCAGGAGGACCTTGACGAGGGCGTCGCGCTGCCCGGGCTGGGTGCGGAACTTGACGTACAGGCCGACCTTGTTCATGTCTTCTCCAGCTGCGTCATCGGGTTCCGGGGTGGTGATCGTACGGGTCCGCGGGGGCGGGGGCCGGCTCGGGTTCTCGTTGTACCGGTGTGGTCCGGCTCTGGGAGTCGGCCGGGTACGGCACTACCGCTTCCTACGGCGCATGCGCTGAGGAGGCCTCCGCGCTGGCCGCGCCACGCCTCAGGTGAGTTGTGGTGCGACCTCGGCTGCGATCCATTCCATCGCGTCTTCGACATGCTCGGCCGCGACGGGCAGCCACAGGGTGCAGGCAGTCAGTCCAGCCTCGGTGAGTTGCCCGAGGTCGTCGGTGACGCTCGCTGGCGTGGGTGTGGCGCCGCCGAGTGGCCGTCCCGGTGGTGGTACGGCCGCGGGGACGCCGGGCGGGGTGAGGGAGGCAGCCGAGGCGAGGCTGAGGCGGTCGGCCTGTCCTGTGTCAGTTGAGAGTTCGTGCAGCCGGCGTCGCACGTCGGTGACCTCCGCAGGGTCGGCGCCGGTGCCGTACCAGCCGTCACCGAACCGCAGCGCGCGGCGTAGGGCGGCGTTGCTGTGTCCACCGACCCACACGGGCGGGCCGCCGGGGGTGAGCGGAGGAGTTCCCAGATGCGCGGCGCGCAGTGTGGTGAACGGCCCGTCGAAGTCTGCGGGGCGCCGGGTCCACAGGGCCTTGGCGGCTGCGAGGTGGTCGTCGGTGCGTGCGCCGCGTTCGCGCGCGGGTACGCCGACAGCATTGAACTCGTCGGGATTCCAGCCGGTGCCGACGCCCAGGATCAGGCGGCCGCCGGACACGACGTCCAGGGTGGCCGCTTGGTTGGCGAGCACCAGCGCCGGATAGTACGGCGCGACGAGCACGGACGTCAGCAACCGTAGGCGCGTCGTGGCGCCGGCGACGGCCGACAGCAGGACGAGCGGGTCGGTGTCGAGGCCGAACCCGCTGTCCAGGAGTCGGTTGCCGACGGCGACGTGGTCGAAGCCTAAGTCCTCGGCACGGCGCGCAGCACGGAGCACACTGCCTCCGTCGTCGAGCGGCCAGCGCGGCTGGAGGGAGACGCCGAGGCGCAGCAGGGGCATGGGGTGACCTTTCGGTGGCGGTCTGTTGGCGGTCTGGTGGCGGTGACAGGGCGATCACACGACAGCCCTGTCGCCACACCCCAACTCCCGTACCGCCACGATTCATCCCACTTGGAGGCAGCGTTTGCCCACCGGGGCACGCGCTGGGGCCGATGCTTCACAGCAGCGGCGTGCACACAACCCGGTGAATCGTCCCGGTCAGTGGACGTTAAGTCCGATCTTTGCCGGTTCGTGATCGCTCGATCGTGTGACTGCTCGCTACGCCGTTCCTCGAAGCGGGCCTCCTCGAGCGCGGCCGCAGCCTCACCATCGGTCATCCCCCGGGCCCGCCGACGTACCGAGGCGCGGCTCACCGCCGCCCGGTCGACCGGTGGCGTCGGTGTCGCGGCGGCACCGGGGCGGGGCGGGAGTGCTCAATCGTCACGACCTCGCATTCGCTGAGGTGAAAGAGGAGATCCCGTCGACTTGCGGGCCTTTCACGGCGGGCCGATTCCTTGATCAGGTGATGCCCGACGGTGGAATCGAGCGGGAACAGCGCCGAGCGCATCGGGCGGCTACCTGTGCCGAGCCAGTGCGGTCCAGGCGCCGGGCGATCGCGGTGGACGGCAAGTGCCTGCGCGGCGCGAAGCGACCGGACGGCAGCCGGGTCTTCGTGCTGTCCGCGGTCCGCCACGGCGACGGCGTCACGCTCGCCTCGCGCGAGATCGGCGCGAAGACCAACGAGATCCCCGAGTTCGCACCCTGCTCGATCAGATCGACGACACGGATCTCGCGGGGACCGCCGTCACCGCCGATGCCCTCCACGTCCAACGCGACCACACCACCTATCTGCACGTCCACGCCCTGGCCCTGGAAGGACATCCCCGTGGTCCACCGCGACGACGTGCGAGGGCACGGCCGCCACGAGCAACGGATCGTCCAGGTCGTCACCGTCGCGGGCCTGCTCTTTCCGTACGCGGCCCAGGTCCTGCGGATCAAGCGCCGTCGCCGTCTCTACGGCGCGAAGAAGTGGTCCAGCGAGACCGTCCACGCCATCACCGACCTGGCCGCCGAAGAGGCGAACGCAGCCGCGATCGCGTCATGAGCTCGCGGGCACCGGACGGTGGAAAACACCGTCCACCGGGTCCGAGATGCTGTCTTCGAAGAGGACAAATCGAAGCTCAGAACCCGCAACGCGCCAGCCGTGCTCGCTGCCGTCCGTGACCTGATCCGCAGCGCACTCAAGCTCGCCGGATACATCAACACCGCCGCCGGACGCCGAGCCCATACCGACCGCCCCCGAGCCCTCACTCTCTACGGCATCACATGATCAAATCGGACGAGCCGGGCAAACGCCGGGGCCCTGGCATCACCTGTGCCCGCCGCCTCACGTCGAATTCCGGTGTGCGGTGGCCGCTCCTTGTGGGGCGAATGACCGGCACACTCAGCGACCGGGCCGGACTACTGTGCCCGTCGTACGGGGCTGACACCGACCATGACGGGCGGGCGCCACCTCACTTTTGCATTCCCGTTCATGCCCTGGACGGCAGACATCGGCAGGGCCATTTGATCAGTCAGGTACGACGGAACCACCGACCACAGCGGAAGTCTCTTGAGTACGGCACTCGCGCCGAAAACGGGAAGGGCGGACCTCGGATGAGGCAAAAGATCCCCATTGCTGTCGCCGCCGTGGTGGCCGCCTGCTTTATAACTGGCTGCGACGTCACATCGCCTGACCGGTCGTATTCCGCCGATCCGGGGCAGGGGAAGGCAGCAACTGTTGCCGATGCAAAACTCCGGGATCTCACCGTTGAGGACGAGATCGAGGTGGAGCGCGCCGAGCAGAGGCTTGTCAAGGCGTGCATGGCAGAACAGGGTTTCCCCTACTGGGAGTTCCCGGTGCCCGGCGTCGATGAGCGCAGAGCGGGCCGCTATGTGACGGACGACGTCCGGTGGGCCAAGAAGTACGGGTACGGCCGCCTCTTCGGTGAGAAGGCGGAGGAAGTTCGTTTGACGCACCCGACCGTCACCTACCAGAAAAAACTGGCCAAGGAGGAACGGGCCGCCTACTCGAAGGCGCTGGACGGCGACTGGCGTGACGCGATGACAGTCGAACTTCCCGGTGGCACGGGCACCATTGAGACCCCTCGCGGGGGGTGCTCCAACGAAGCACGAAAGCAACTCTACGGTGACCCCGAGACCTGGTTCACCGTCCGTAGGACCATCACCGGCCTGATGCCGCTCTACGTGCCCGACGTCATGAAGGACAAGCGCTTCACGGAGTCCCTCGAGAAATGGTCGCGCTGCATGGAGAAAGCTGGCCGGCCCTTTGATAACCCGGACAAGCTCCGCGCGAAGCGCGATGTTCTTACCGAGGGGATGCCGTTCACAGAGGCTAACAAATTCGACACGGAACTGGCCGTCATCGATGCGACCTGCGCCAAGGAGTCATCCCTGGGCGAGATCGCACGCTCGCTCGAAATCACCTACCTGGAAAAGGTGCTGGAGCGGTACGGCAAGGAAAATGCTGAATATCGAAAGATGCGCCTGAACGCCTTGGTGCAGGCCAGGAAGACCCTTTCCTGAACAGAACTTCCACAGACTCGAATCTGTGGATTAAAAATCCAAAATCAAAGGAGATTTATCATGCGCAAACTGCCCTCACTCGCAGCCATCGCGACGCTGGCCGGCGTCGCGGTTATCGCTCCCGCCCCCGGCGCTTCGGCTGCCCCCTCGTGCCACGACAACTACCGCAATGCTGAGGCCGGCTATATGTACGCCTACAATGATGCCTACTGCGAAGGGCTTCTCGGCCGCGCCGTTGGGGACGACAGGGACTGGGGCGACAGTGCCAGCAGCTTCCAGGGAAGCGACGACAACAGGGCCGGCTCCATCCTGAACAAGGGTGAATATTCAGTGGTGAAGTTCATGCAGTTCCCTCGCTCCTTCGACGGCTTCAACCCTCACATCTGTCTGACTCGCTCCGAGGGCTTCGCTTCGAACCTCAGCGACGACTACTGGATGGAAGACAGTTCCCACCACGGGAGCGTCAACAACGACATCAGCGCTCACCTGTGGGTCGGCCTGGACTCCTGTTCGGCCTTCGCGAAGTAACCCACACCCCATCGGCTGCGCGCGAAGCCGGCCTCGATCTTGCCGAACGGTCTGCCGACGGAACCGGCGGACCGTTCTGCGTTCCCTGCCGGGTCGGTGCCGGGTTCCGCAGCCGGGCGGCGGGGCGGCTCTGACGCAGCCCCCGGCTCGGGCCCGCACGCAGTGCCGAGACTCAGTGGACGGCAAGTCCGATATTCATCGGTTCGTGACCGCTCGATCGTGTGACTGCTCGCTACGGGGGCCCGATGGTCGGCATGGACATCCTGGGATTCGGGTCATGGACAGAGAGCCGTATCCGAGCGACTTGTCGGACGAGCAGTGGGCCTTGCTGGAGCCGATGACCGCGGGCTGGAAGCAGGACCGGGCGGCGCGCTCGGCGACCAGCGACCGGCGACCGGGGGTCCTGTGATCTCCGGGAGGTCGTGAACGCGATCTTCTACCAGAACCGGACGGGCTGTCAGTGGCGCCATCTGCCGCATGACCTGCCGTCCTGGTCGGCGGTTTTTACTACTTCACGCTCTGGCGCCAGGACGGCCCGGACCAGCGGATCCTGGAACTCCTGCGCTGCCAGGTGCGGGAGAATGCCCGCCGATTAGAGGATCTGTCCCTCGTGATCATCGACACCCAGTCCGTGCGTGCGGCCGCCCGGTGTCCCCAAAGACCACGACCGGACTGGACGGCAACAAGAAGGTGTCGCGCATCAAGCGCGGTCTGGCTGTGGACGTTCTGGGCCTGGTCATCGGCGTGGTCGTCCCGCCGGCCTCCGCCCATGCCAGGCCATCGCGAAAACCTTCAACCAGCACCCCCGCCAGGCATTCCCGGCCCGAGAACTGCACGAACTCCGCGATATGCCCACCGAGGAAGCGGCCGTCAACATCACCCGAAGCCGCCTCGCACGCCTCCTCCGGCAAGGCTTCCTCACCCAACCCGGACGAGGCCAGTACCAGAAACGGACTTAACGTCCACTCAGAGCACCAGGCGGGCGCCAACTGGGACTCGGCCGGGTACGGCACTACCGCTGCCTACGACCCGTGCGCCGAGGAGGCCTCCGCGCTCGCGGCCTCGCGCCCGTACCGGGGACATGCCTCTGCTGGTTCTGGTGGACCGCTGTGGGATGGAGCTCGGAGCGGTGCCGGCAGGTCAGGTGTCGGTAATTGGCGTGAGGGTTTCCAGGGGGACGTCGAAGACGAAGCGTGTGTCGTTGGGGCCGCCCTCCAGCCACCAGGTGCTCACCGTGGCGACGTCGTCGGCGATCTCTTCGATCGTGCACTGGATGCTGGTGGGGCAGGGGTAGGGCGAGGTTGGCTGCAGGTTTCCGTCGAAGTAGGCGGTTTTGCCGACGAGTTGGTGAGGGCGGCGAACTCCACCAGGATCAGGCCCGGTTGTGGTTCGTCGGTGAGCCAGCAGACGGCGGTAGCGGGCAGTTCGCAACCATCACCCTCGCCCAGTTTTGTCCCCATGGCCGCACATTACCCATCGGGTGGCGTACGGCACGACCGGTTGAGCGGCACCTCACGAAGCACTGCTACAGGCTGGGTTGTAGGTTCCATGATCTCGTGCGCGTTGGTTTCTGTGGGGACGCCGGAATGAGCGGGAGATGGGCACTGGCCATGTCGGTCCGTCATGCGCCATCGTGCCTGTCGGCCTACGGGCCGGTCGCCGGACCGGCGTGCAGTCTGGCGTGGGTTTCTGCGAGCAGCAAGGGTGAGGGTTCATCAAGGGCTTTCACGTGGACGCAGATCGCCCTGCTGTCTGTGTCCGGTATTGCCCCGGGGTGGTACCGAATTGCCGACTGAAGGCATGTGAGAGGGCGTAGGGGGTGCCGTAGCCGACGCGGCGGGCGATGGTGGCCAGGGGGTCGGGGGTGTCGCGGAGCAGGGTGGCGGCGAACGTCAGGCGCCACCAGGTGAGGTATGCCATCGGTGAGCGGCCGACGAGGGTGGTGAAGCGGCGGGCCAGGGTGGCGCGGGACACGCCTGCCTCGGCGGCCAGACGGTCGTTGGTCCACGGGGCGGCCAGGTCCGAGTGCAGCGCCCGTAGGGCGGCGGCCGCCACTGGGTCGCCCAGTACGGCCGGCCAGGCACCGCTGGTGCCCTGGGCCGCCCAGGAGCGGATCATGTAGACGAGGAGGAGGTCGAGCAGGCTGGGCACCGCAATGCACGCGCCGGGCCCTGATGCGCCCAGCTCGTGGCCCAGCAGGTCGACGGCGGCGCGCAGTTCGAGATGGGCACCCACTCGGTTCGGCAGGTGGACCACTGTCGGCAGTTCCTCCATGAGCGGGTGCATGCGACTGCGGTCGAGCCGGTACTTGCCGCACAGCATCTGCACCTCGCCCGAGCTGGCTCGGGGCCGGCGCGGCCCCCTCTCCTCGAGCCACCGCTCGAACGGCACCGCCTGCTCCACGGTCATCGCATCGGCTGGACTGTCGGCGATCACGTGTCCCGTGCCGTGCGGCAGCAGCACCACGTCACCCGCGCCGAGCGAGAGGGGAGAGCCACTGTCGGGCAGCAGCCAGCAGCTGCCCTCCAGCACCACATGGAAGCCGGCACCGTCGTACGGGGCGAGCCGCGTGCACCAGCTCCCGCTCACCCGCACACGGTTTGAAGAGGGACGCCCGATGCGCACTGCCGAGACTGCGTCGCTCACCACATCCATCGGGCGAGGATACCCATAGCGTCAGTGGTGAGACGGATGCGTATCTGAACGAGCCGTGCAGGCATTGAGAGGCTCATCTGTCCTTCCTAGAGTCGATGGCATGAAGAGCGAGAGCATGCAGAGCATCGTGCTCGGCGATGTCGAGGTCATCCGAGTCGTCGAGTGGCAAGGGGCGTTCGCGCCCGCACGCAGCCTGGTTCCGGAGTCCGGCGCCGAGGTGTGGAAGGGCAACGAGGACTGGCTGGCGCCGGATCACTGGGAACCGGACAGCGACAGGGCGGTGGTGGCTCTGCAGACCTGGGTGCTGCGCAGCTGCGGTCGGACCATCCTGGTCGACACCGGGGTAGGGAACGGGCGCGAGCGGCCAGGCTCGGCGCAATTCCACCACTGGCAGGGCGATTTCCTGAGTGGGCTGGCGCGGGTCGGAATCCGGCCGCAGGACGTCGACGTCGTCGTCAACACCCACGTCCACGGTGATCACGTCGGTTGGAACACCGTCGGTGTGGATGAAGGGTGGGAGCCCACGTTCCCCAACGCCCAGTACCTCATCCCCGCCGCGGACGACTTCCACTTCGGACCGGACAACGCCTACGGGAGCGGCCGCCGGGAGGATGACCGGCTGATCTACGAGGACAGCATCGCGCCCGTCCACCGGGCCGGGCAGACCGTCCTGTGGGACGGCACCCACCGCATCGATGAGTACCTCACTCTGGAGTCTGCGCCAGGCCACACGCCCGGCTCGTCCGTACTGCGGCTCGCATCCGGGAGTGACCGGGCGGTCTTCGTCGGCGATCTTCTGCACAGCCCGGTGCAGATCCTCACTCCCTCCTGCAGCAGTTGCTTCTGTCTGGATGCGGAACAAGCAGCGGCCAGCCGCCGTCGGATCCTCGAACGAGCTGCTATCGAACGTGAGTTGGTCGTCCCTGCACACTTCGGCGGGGCGGGTGCCGTGGAAGTCCGGCAAGAGGGCGGCGAGTTCACCCTCGGGCGGTGGGCGGCCTACGGTACGCAGTAGGTCGCGTCAGTCAGTGTGCATTGAGTCGCGGATCCTACAGTGCCGTCGCTGTCCCGGGGGTGTTGAGGAGTTCGCGGATGAGGTCCTCGGTCTCCGTTTCCAGTGAGCAGTCCAGTGTCTGGTTGATCTGCTGGATCCGGGTGATGGTGGTGTGCAGGCCGGAGCGGTTCCCGGCGGCGTGCTCGATTCGCATCAGGTCCCGGTGGAGCAACTCGGCGCTGTCGTCGGCGCCGATGCCGATCATGACGGCTCGTCTGGCCGCGCTGAGGTGGTGCAGCGGGCCACGTGGGTACGGCGTTCGGGCCGCCTCGTATGCTGCGCGGATGAGTGATCAGAGGATGAACGCGCCCGTGGCGGGCGGTGTCGGGGACGCGGCCGGGGCTGGAGTGCCCGCTCCAGGTGGGCAGCGCACGGGAAGGAGCGCCGGGGCGTCGGTACTCGCCACGCTCTGGGTGCTGCTGGTCGCCTGGGGGATCGCCGCCGGCAACACCGCACTCGCCTACGTCACGCTGGGCATGGACTTCATCCCGATCGCGGCGGGCGTGCTCGGCTGCCTGGTCTTCGTGATCGTGCTGCGGCTGCTCCACAGGGCGTGGTGGCTCGCCGTCCTGTCCGTGGTCCCCGCGCTCTTCATTCTCGTCGGGTCCGTCCAGTACGCCCCCGAGGCGGCGCTCGACCGACGTGGCGTCCGCGAGACCGTCACGATCACCGCGGACAGCGCGGCGGGAACGGCGAGCAAGAACCACCGGTTCACACTGGTCGGGCCGGGCGGTGAACTCGACGAGACCCTCGAGTACCGGGGGAGCAACCCCGGTTACCGGGTGGGCGACCGCATCGAGATCCTCCGCGACCCGGAAGGCGCCGTCCCCCTGGAGGACGCCGTGGACGTCGACCCCGAAGGCAGGCTCGGCGGCCTCGTCGCGGGAGTCGCCGCATGGACGGGCATGACGCTGCTCGCGGGCTGGCGCGGCCATGTGCGCCGACGGGAGAACCGCCGGGCGTGGAGCGGCACGATCTAGGAAGGCACGGGCGACGGGGGCCCCGTGCAGGACAGGGACTTGGGGACGGCGCCGTCGCAGCCCACCTCGCCGGCCTCCACCTGCGCGCCTCGATGATCTGGCTCAGAGAACTCACCCGGACCACCTGGTGATCGCAACCACATACGCTCCCTAGGGGGCTTTGCGTTGATTCCTTCCATTGCCGTGCAGAAGATCGTTGATCAACTGCTCCGTGGCCGTCTCAAGATCGCAGTCCAGTGTCTGGTTGATCTGCTGGATGCGGGTGATGGCGGTGTGCAGGCCGGAGCGGTTCCCGGCCGTGTGCTCGATGCGCATCAGGTCCCGGTAGAGCAGCTCGGCGCTGTCGTCGGCGCCGATGCCGATCGCGACGGCTCGCCGGGCCGCGCTGAGGTCGTGCAGCGGGCCAGGAGGGGTGCGGTGGGTGGCCACTGAGTGCGCGACGTCGATGATCCTCGTGATCATCTCCTGCTGGAAAGGCTCGGCCCAGGGCAGGGGGTTACCGCCGAACGGTGTGCCCCGTACCAGGCTGAGGGCTCGTTCCAGGTCCGGCACACCGGCTGGTCCCTGGGGCAGCGCGCGTTCGGCGAGCTGGAGGAATCTCGTCCAGTCACAGCGCACTTCGGGGGAGAGGCGGTAGGGGTCCTCGCCGGTGTGACGCCGCGGAACGTAGGGATTGCCGGAGGTGTCGCTGCCCAGGGCGCCACGCAGGCCGCGTAGCCGGGAGTTGAGGGTGTTCACACTCCACGGATTGAGGGGGTCCATGTCGGTGCACAGCACGTCGGCGGAGCGACCCGGCCGGAAATACAACAAGGCGGCGAGCTGGCTGCTGCGCGGACCATGCCCGGAGGCAGCGACGCCGTTCACCTCGACCGGCCCCAGGACACGGATCTCCGGCGCGCGCAGGTCATGCGCCGTGCCCTCCGCTCCCACCGGCTCCTCACCGTTCCCGGCACTGTCCTTGGGATCCTCGTTCCCTCCTGCCTCTGCGCCGGAAGCCGGCTCGGTAGCTGCCAGCGGAGTTCCCTCGGTGTCCGGCGCAGACTCGCCGCCAGGTGAAGGTGACGCCCCGGGCAGCAGACGCAGCCCAGCCGGGTCGGCACTGGCCGCGACCAGGGCCGCAAAGACCCCACCTGTCGAGCCGGCATCCGCCGCGGTCTGCGGAACCGGGACCTCGCCAGAGGCGGTCGCCGGTGCAGGGGACTCGGCTGGCGCGGGCTGGGGCAGCTGGTCGGGTTCGTCCGGGACATCCCGCCAGGGGCCCTCGGCCGGCTGGGCCGACTCCCCGGACACCGCGAGCGCCGTGGTGATCTGCAGGTAAGCCGCGTGTTCCAGGCGCTGCACAGTGATGTCGGTGCCGGCGTGGGCGAGGTGCTGCGGGATGTTGAGCGAGGCGTTGAGGATCTCGGCGTCGGGGAAGTGTGCGGCGGCCGAGGTTGCCGGGGCGATCAGGGTGACGGGGACCGGGCCGGCCTTGTCGATGAGTTCGGCGAACCGCCACGACGTGTCTGTGTCCAGTACCGATGCGCACAGCAGCAGATAGGGCTGGTCCTGGGTGTCGGGCAGCTGGCGCGCTTCCAGCAGGCGTTCGCTCAGGTCGCGCAGTGCGTGCGCGGCTTGGCGCATGTGGGCGATCCGTGTGGTGGGCAGCAGCTGCGGCAGGTCCTCGCCGAACCCGATGGTGACGATTTCGACGTCGCTGGCCCACGGGCTCATCCCCAGCTCGAGGGCGAGGGAGGTGCAGACCTCGGTGATGTGTACCGCGCTGCCGTCGAGCAGCAGGGCGGGCAGGGCGGCGAGGTTGAGGAGCAGCAGGTCACCCGTGTCTGTGCTGCCGAGGGTGACCAGCCCCGGGTAGGGGGCGGGCACGTCACGGGCGCTCTCCTCGTCCAGGAGGTCGGCGTCGTCGGGCAGGGCCCACCACCCCGCTGTCCCGGACGAAAACGGCGCTACCGGCTCTTGTGCGAGGTCCTCGGGCAGGACGTCGACGGTGTGCGTGCCGATTCGCGCGGCCCGCAGCTGCGGCAGCCCCGGCGCGTGGTCGGTGTCGGGTAGTTGGTGGGCCAGGGTGCGCAGGGCGTGGTCCAGGCGGCGGGCGCCGCTCGCCTCGGGGCCGCCGGCTTCGGCGGCGGCCGCCAACTGGGCCTCGGCCGTGGAGGGTTCCGACGCGATGGCGATTGTCTCGCCGGGTTTGCGGCGGCGGCGTTGCAGCGTTCTGCGCAGGGCGAGTGCCCCGGTGACGGCGGCTGCCAGCAGTGCGCCGGCGCCGAGCACGATGCGCAGGTTCAGCGAGCTGCTGGCCGGAGTCGACTCGGCCGTGGGTGCCGCGGTTGGGGAGGACGCGTCGGAGGCGGATACTTCGGGTGACGCCGGGGGAGTGGCGGTCGAGGGCGCACCGCTGCTGCTGGGCCCAGGATCCGTAGAGCCGGCTGCGGGCGGAGCACCCTGCTCCTGGTCCTGGTCCTGGTCCTGGTCCTGGTCCTGGTCCTGTTCCTGCTGTTGTTCCTGTCCGGGTCGCTGGGTCGGTGGGCTGGAGGGTGTGCTGGAGGCAGAAGGCTTGGGTGCAGTGGTGGTGGATGGGCTGGGCGCCGGTGGCTGCGCCTCCTGGTCGTCGTGTCCGGGCTGCCGTTCCTCGTCGGGGGCCCCAGTCTCCGGGGGAGCGGGCTGTGGGGAGTCCTGTTCCTCGTCGCCGGTGTGATCCCTCGCTGGTGGCGGGGCGTCTGCCTCGTCTGACTCGTTGGGGGTGGCGGGTACGGTGACGTGCTGGCCTGGGTAGATCACGTCGGGGTCGGTGATGGCCGGCAGGCCGTCCGGCTGCGGCTGATCCTTGCTCGCCGTGAAGAGTTCCGGCCACCGGTTGCCGTCCTCGAGTTCCTGCGCGGCGATGCTGGACAGGGAGTCACCCGGCTCCACGACTTCCACTTGCGCAGGCTCGTCGGCTGCTGCCGGAGCAACCTGGCCGAGCTGCGTATGGGCGCCTCCCGCTGGGCTGTAGGAGCTGGGCATCGTCAGCTGCCAGCCGGGCTGCAGGAACCCGTTGGAGCGGAACACCTGACCGTCGGCCATGGCCGCGCCCTCATTCAGGGCGGCGATCTGGCGCCACTTTTCGCCGTCGCCCAGTTCCTGCTCGGCGATGCTCCACAGGCTCTCCGCGGGCCGCAGCTGGCGCACCGTGTAGGTCGGGGACGATGTGCCCGACGTCGATGTACTCGCCGTGGCGGTCCCGGTGTCGTGCGCAGCGTGGGCTTGGGCGGGCAGGCGGGCTGCGGTTGCGGCGGGGGCGGCCTGGGCGTCGGAGGCCAGCGCTGAACTGGTGGGCAGGAGCACGAGGATGCTGCCGATCAGCAGTGCCGCGGCGCGCTGGGAGGAGCCGAGCCCGCGTGGGGCGTGCCAGGTCCGGCCGCGCAGCTGCGCGACCAGCTCGCGCACTGTGCAGTACGTGAACTGCGCCCAGCCGATCCAGCCCACGCAGGTGATGAGCAGCAGGGCTGCTGAGCCGGTGTCCTGGCGGTCGAGGAGGTGTGCGAGGTCGTCGTGGCCGGCCTCCCACAGCACCGGGGTGGCCCAGGCCAGCAGCAGCGGCAGCCCCACCAGCGTGCTCGCCAGGACGAGCAGGCTCGCCGCGGCCGTGACCGTACGGGCCACGCGGCGGCCTGTGGTGGCGGGGGTGGGGGTGGGGCCCATCAGGTGTTTCCTTCGGGTGCGTTGAGCCCGTACAGGAGGGTGGCCTCGCCGTGGCCGGATACTGGCAGCGAGCCGATCCCGGCAACCGACAGGAACGTCGTGTCGTAGGCGTCGCTGACGTCGACCGTGAGGGTTTTGCCGTCCCCCGACACGGCGACGGTGCCGGTGGCGTCGGCGGAGGCGAGGTAGGCGCGGGCTGCGGCCACCGCGTCCTGCGGATCCACCACGACCGCCTCACCGGGGATGGCCTGGGCGGGGTCGATGGCCTGTCCGCCGGCCCGGGCGGCCTCACCGGCAACGAAGTCGGCGCGCTCCAGGGCGCGCATCCTGCTGCCCCCGTCGACCGCGACACCGATGATGCCGATCAGCGCGATGACGCACACCGCGACGAACACCGTCACCCCACCCCGGTCATCGAACGCAGCGTGCCGGGCCCGCTGCTGGAAGCGCATCCTCATCAGCCCTCCCGCTGCCGGTATTGATCCACTACCGAGGTGGCGGTGGAGGTGAGGGTGCGGCTTCCCGGGACCGGCAGCAGCAGGTCGGAGAGGGTGACCGTGCAGGTCACCGTCACGGTGACGGTTCCGACCTGACCGACCGGCACGGCCAGACCTCCGGCGTCCACGGCCACTCTGGTGGAGACGCACGTGATGCCCTGATCGGTGAGGGTTTCGGCGGCCGCGGTATGCGCGGCCTGTTGGGCGGCGGCCACGGTGCGGTGGATGGACGCCTCCCGTGCGGCGTCCTCCGCCGCTGCGTCGATCTTCGCCCCGGAGGTGACGATCCGGCCGCCCGCGATCGCCAGGCACAGGAACATCACCAGTAGCGGGACGATGATGGCGGCCTCGATCGCCACGCTGCCGTCGTCCGCCCTGCCGCTGCCCGCCCGGCCCGCGTGCGTCCAACAGGCCCTGCGTCGGGGCGCGTTCACCGCCCCGGTGTCTGAACTGGCGTGAGGTCTCACACGGCACGAGGTCCCTGGCGCCCTCATCACGGGCCACCGCGACCGGGGTTCCCGCCCGTAGGACCTTCAGAATTCGCGAACCCACGGCCCGGCACCGTCCAGCGTTCTACGGCGCCGGATGCCGACTGGCTGACCCGCAGTCCTGCCACGCCCGGGATCATCGACTGGGCCGTCCCCGATACCTCGATGCGCACGCGTTCTGCGGTGCTGCCGGTGGTGGTGACGGTGTAGCCGAGCAGGCTGTCACCCGCCGCCCTGCCCAGGACCTCGCGGGCTTTGGTGGTGCCGTCGGCGGGCGAAGCCTCATACGCGCGGGCCGCGGTCAGGCCTTCCCGGGCGGCGGTCAGCGCGATGGAGCGGGCGTAGTACCACAGGGATGCCTGGATGACGGCGATGGTGGCGAGCAGGATGAACGGGTAGACGATCGCCATCTGGAGGGAGGCATCGCCGCGGTCCTCGTGCCATCGTCGCCCGCGCCACCAGTCCCTGAGCCGGTCGTGGCGGGGCATCAGATGCCGTTCAGGCTGGTGTTGTACTTGTTGATCACGACGGCGATGGTTCCGGCGATGAGCAGGGCGCCGGTGACGGCGGCCACCCAGATGATGACGGTGGTGATGCTGATGTCGCCCCGGTCGGGACGCCGGCCCGCCTCGGCCAGGCTCTCTTCCAGGCGCTCGGTCAGTAAGCGGACGGCACGGTAACTGTGGGCTGCCAAGTGCTTCATCGGGAGTGCTCCTCCACCAAGTCGAAAGTGTTGAATCGGGTTGGTCACACGGTGAGCATGCGGATCACTGCGGGGAATGCCATCAGGAGCATGACCAGCACGGCGAGCAAGGCGCCGGGGGCGGTCATCTTCTCGCTGGCGGCGTTCGCCTCGGCGGCCTGCGCGGTGAGCAGCTCGGTATTGAGCGCGGCCGTCCGTGCGCGCAGGGCTTTGTAGACGGCGGCGCCGTCGGTGGCCGAGCCGCGCATGATGTCGGCGACGTCGCTCAGGCCCGGCAGGTCGTAGGTGTCGGCGAGTTCGGTCAGCGCCTGGTAGGGCGGGATTTTCTCCAGGCGGGCCCGGCGCAGTGCGCCCTGCAGATACAGAAACGGCCAGCCATGGCCCACCGCGGCCGCTTTCTCCAGGGCCTCGGTGGGGCCGGCGTCCGCGGCCCGCTTCAGTGCGACCAGGTCGAGGTAGGCGGACAGGGCGTGCGCGAATTCTTCCCGCGCCCGTTTGGCCTGGTCGCGCACCGCGAGGTCGGGAGTGATGAACAGCAGCCCCGCAATGGCGAGTCCGACCACGGCCGGGACGTAGAACGGCAGCGAGACGCCCGCGATGATCCACGGGATGGTGACCAGCACCGGGCACAGCAGCCCGAGGGCGGCGAGCGCCGTCTTCTTCAGCATGAAGGCGCCCGGCCCCTGCCCGAGCAGGGCAAGATTCTTGGCCGGCACCTTCACGCCCGGCAGCCGCTGAAGACGGGCCAGCAGCCAGCGCCCCCACACCTCGTCCCGGTCGAGCACCTCCTCCTGGGGCATGCTCAACGTCCCGGGCGCGCTGCGGGCCAGGGCGGCGGCCAGGGCGGGCTGCGGCGCCAGCAGTTCCCGCACAAACAAGGCGACACCCCCGCCCACCAGGCCGCCCGTGACAACGACGGGAAACAGGTTCACGACCGGGTCCCTTCCGGCTCACGCTCGACCGCCGCCTCGAGGTGCGGGGCGGGCAGACGGACAGTGCTGCGCGGGTCGGTGATCAGGAAGCGGGGGATGCGGCGGAAGGTGCCCAGCTGCCGCATCATCGCCAAAACGGCGACGAACCCGGCGGTCAGGAAGCCGAGCACCAGCTGGCCCAGCAGGGTGGAGTAGGGCCTGGTGTACGAGGGCACGAAGAACCCCGCGATGATCACGCCCAGGGTGATGAAGGTCATCCACCGCACGGTGGTGCGGGGTTTGGCGCGGTCCGCCTCGATGGAGCGTTTGCGGCCGACCTCCTCGCGGACCGTGCCCGCCAGGTCCTCCAGTGCCTGGGCCAGGCCCGGTCCCCGGTCATTGACCGAGAGGATCAGCGCTGCGGTCACCTTGTCCGCGGTGACGTCGTCGAGTTCGCCGGCGAAGGCCCGCAGAGCTTCTTCGGGGCGCCAGCCGCGGCGCAGCCGCTCCGACAGGCTCGCGATCTGGGGGGCGAGGGCGTCCGGTGCCCCCTTCCGGCTGGTGATCATCGCCTGTTCCAGGCCCATCCCCAACCTGAGCAGCCCGGCCAGGCGTTGGGTCCACTCGCTCAGGGCTTCCAGCTGGCCGATGCGTTCGGCCGCGATCTTGGACGGCGTGATCAGCCACGGCACCCCCACCACCGCCGCGCCCAACAGGCCGCCGGCCACAAAGTTCCCGGAGAACAGCCATACCGTGCCGAAGACCACGAGCGCGCAGACGGCAAGTGTCCGCCGGCGCAGCCGCACCTCCTCACCCTGGTCCTGGCCCGCGCGCAGGGCTTGCCAGCGCCGGCGCAGCGGGGCCCGGCGGGGTGCGGTGGTGCCGACGATCCCGGCGACGGTGCCGATCAGCCCGCCGACCACGGCCATCCCCGACAGCAATGCCAGCAACAGGGTCATCGGCCGGCCCCGACCTTCAGCGGAAGCGGCGCCGCCCAGGCCCCGTAGGGGTGCTGCAGGAGCGTGGAGTCGAAGCCGACCCGGCGCAGATCGTCGACGCAGCCGGGGTCCATCCGCGGCACCGCCCGCACATCGCCGAACTCCGCGCCGGGGGAAAAGACTTCGTTCATCGCCGGGCGGCCGGACTCGCCGATCCCGGTCAGCTCCAGGACGTGGGATACGTAGCGGTGGCGGCGGCCGCCGATCCGGGTCTCGTCGGTCATGTCGACGAACACCACGAAGTCCAGCCCGTTCGCCATCTGCCGGTAAGCCAGCTGCTCGGACAGGTTCCCCTGCGCGAGCGCATACAGTTCGGCGATCCGGTCGACGATGACGTCGGGGCGACGCGCGTGGATCGTGCACAGGTTGCCACCTGCTCCATTGGTCAGGGCCTGCATCATCGCGACGATCTCGGGACCGCGGACCTCGCCGACCACTATCCGCTCCAGCGACATCCGCAAGGCGGGGTGCATCAGGTCCAGCAGCGTGACCTCGCCGGCGCCGCGGCCGGTGGCGTCCTTCTCCCCGTTGGACTCGCGCCCGATCAGGGAGACGACTTGGCGGTGGTAGCCGTTGTTGTGGGCGAAGAGTTCGTCCTCGGTCTGGATGGTGGCAAAGCGGGTCTCGGGGTCGAACTCTTTGAGCATCGCCCGCAACAAGGTGGTCTTCCCGGCCTTCTGCTTCCCCGCGATCATGATGTTCTTCTCCGCGCGGACACACGCGCCGAGGAACTCGCGCAGGATCGGGTCGATGGTCCCGAGCCGTACGAGGTCGTCGAGATTCGCGTGGGAGACGCGGTGGCGGCGGATGACCGCATAGGTCATCGGCCCGAGCCCCGTGATGGCCTGCAGCCGGGAGCCGTCCTGCAGCGACAACGCGAGAGTGGGATTCGCGGTGGAGATGGTGCGTTCGCTGTGTCCGGACTCCCGCGCCAACTCGCGCAGCAGCTCCAGGAGTTCTTCTTCGGAGTCCGCGATCGGGCCGACTCTGCGGCGCTCGCCGTCGCCGTAGTCCAGCCACACCTCATGCGGGCCCTGGATGATGATGTCCTCGACCCGCTCGTCATCCAGGTACGGCTGCAGCCGCCCGGCCCGGTAGAGCAGGTCGTAGACGGCACGCCGCAGCGCGTCGTCCTCCTCCGCAGTCGTGCTGAGCCCGCGCTCGAGGCCCTGGGCATCCGCCCACAGCGCGACGGCCTCATTGATCCAGTTCAGGCACTGCTGTTCCTCGGTGGCCCGGTCCGCCTCCGGGTTCTTCTTCAGCAGCTCCTCGCGCTGGCGGGCCACCTGGCCGGCGATGTGCCGGGCCACCCGGTAGTCGACCGCGACCTGATCAACCGCAGCCCCCAGATGCTCCCCGCTCGCCGCGGACCCGAGGGGGACGCCGTTCGTCTGGCGTGGCCACCCTGGCGCGCGGCCGGGGGGAGGGGTCACGGTGGGGTTGTCGTGCAGCGGCCTACCGCGCATGGGTCACCTCCCCGCCGGTCGCACCCGTACCCGCGCCTGTGCCGGGGGCGAGGTGGGCCTGTTGCCAGGCGGCTCGCTGGACCAGCAGGGTGGCGCCGGTGCGGGCGGCCTTCATCAGCCCGGATTTGGCGAACCGGCGTGGCTGTTCGGCGCCGTCGGACAGCACCTTCGCGTCCTGCAGCGCATACGGCAGGGTCGCCACCACTGGCGCCTGCAGCACCCGCTGCACCTCACCGGCGGGGTAGGGGCCGTCGTCGATCAGGATCAGGCCGACGCCGCCGACGCGCTCCTCCAGTGCGCTCACTCGCGCCTGTGCGGCCTGCAGGCAGCGCAGCGTGTTGCGTACCACCACCAGCGTCGTGTCGGCCTGTTCGGCGAGCACACCGGAGGGGCCGAACGCCCCACTGCGCCCGAGGTCGATCAGTACGTCGTGCCCGTGTTCGGCGTCGATGCCGCGGAACATGACGGCGAGGGCTTTCCACACCGGGGCCAGGCTTGCCGCCTGCGCCGGATCGGTGATGCCGGGCAGCAGCATCCGGTCCCGCGGCGACTCCCTATGGCCGTCCTCGCTGCTCAGGTCGATCAGCTGGCGCCAGAACGCCTCCCCGAACTCGCCCTTGCGGACGGCCACGGACAGATTGCGTAGCCCGTAGCGGTCGCCGAGCGTGCCCTGCAGCAGCCCGTGCAGCACCGCGCCGCCGTCGGGGTCGCACTCGGCGAGGATCATCTTCCGGCCCCGCTCCAGCGGCCAGTTCAGTAGCAGGGCCAGCGCGCTGGTGGTCACGCCGGGTGCGCCGCTGCAGCCGGCCAGGGCGATCACACTCATCAGCTGCCGTCCGGAGCATCGAGGACCAGGCGCAGGGTGCCGGCCGCCACCCACGCCGCGACGGTCGGACCGTCCGCGGCGGCGGTGGCGACATCGACCACCACCACACCGCTGCCGGGAGCGGCCGCGGAGGCCTTGACCACCCGGCCCGCGAGCGTCTTGGGCGCCGTGTCGCTCTCCGGCCCCGACGCTGCCGCGCCCTGGGCGGGGACGTGCACCAGGCGGACCTTCTGGCCCGGCACCAGGGCGGTGGCCGGGACCTGCTCCGGCTTCAAGCCGATCGGCACCAACTGCTCGCCCGCCTTGACCAGAGAATCCTTCGTCACCTGCGACGGAGCCAGCAGCGAGCCCGGCTTGAGCTCAACGGCGGCCCGCTTGCCCACCACCGACTCCAGCTCGTCGGCCTCGACCGCCTTGACGGCCGGGTCCAGCGCGACGGACGCCTGGCCCAGATCCTGCGCGGTGAGCACCTGGCCGACCTGGACGTCGCGGACCACGGTCACCACCTCGGTGCGCTGGGCGACCTGCAGAAGCAGGACCGCGACCCCGGCGCCACCGGCGGCAATCAGCGCCAGCGACAAAGCAATCACGCCCGGGCGGCGTCGGCGCGCTGATACCCGCGGCGGCCGCACCGGGTTGGCGACCTGTCCCTGTGGGGGTACGCCGGCCGAGGGCGCGGGGCGTTCTTGTGTCGTGCTCAACGCTTTCTCCTTCCGGCGGGCTTCATCTGACGACCTGCAGTTCGCCGATCGCTACTTGTGCCTGGGACTGTCTGATCTCGGTGAACTGGCCAGCTTCGCCGCCTCCGTTGACCTGCCAGTCCACCGTCCATGTGGATGTGGCGGTGACGGTGTACTTGCCGTCGGCTTTGGCGACGGAGCTGCGCGTGTAGGTGTGGCCGCAGGTCGGCGACTCCTGTTTTCCATACGACGCCGCATACGTGGTGCCAGCCCCATTGCAGGAGACGGTCGTCCCGTCGCCCATGCCCCAGACGATCTTGGTTACCTTCGCGGTTGCCGTGACGGTCACCCCGCCTGCGGTGGCACTGGTGGTGTTCGGTCCGAACGTTGTGGGGCTCTTGTTCACCCACATCCACATGGGAATGCCCACGACGTACTTGCCGGCGGGGCGGGGATTTGCGATGTCCGGACCGGTGAGCTGCATCTTGCTGACGGCCTGCTGAGCCACGACAACGGGGTCGACCGCCGGGACGTCTGCAGCATCGTCGGCAACGAAGTACGTGTAGACCGGGGTGCCACCATCTCCGGTGGCGCAGGCCCGCTCGTACACCGCCTTGCCGTCCCCGGGAGACTCGCCCTTCCAGTACATGCTGCCCTTGGGCGGCTGCGGGTCGAGCTTCCTGACCGTGCACGCGGGCTTCGCACTGTGCTTGCCGCTGTCGGAGCCGGCTGGTTGAGAGCCTGATCCCGGGGCTGAAGTGTCGTTGTCGGCCTCGCACACCACCCACTTGCCGGCCCCACTGCAATCGCCGCCCTCGGGCGGCCCGGCTAATGCCTGTGAGGGCCACAGCAGCGACAGGGCGGTCACGGGGGCCAGTGCGAGAGTGGTGCGCGTCAGCAGGCGTCTTGCTGGGGCGTGACGTTGACGATCTTCCACTGCTTCCCCCACTTCTCAGCGTCTACCTTCGTGACGTAGCGAACGAGCCGGTTCTCCGGCATCTGCACTGGCTTGCGGGTCTTGCTGTAGATGAACTTCCAGTCGGCGCTGTCCAGGCAGTCCGTCAGCTGAGCCGAGGGCACCTGCTTCGCCGATGACAGACGGTCGACTTCGGCCTCGTGCGTGGGGGCACCCGTCGTCACGATGCCCTTGGACCGCAGATCCTTGAGGTCGGCCTCGGTGCTCGACTTGGCTTCGGCGGCGGCGTACTGGGCGAAGTCGGTCCCCTGCGTATTTCCCTTGGAGTACGCCTTGACTTGCTCCGCCCAGAAAGCGGAATAGGCCTTGAGGACGGCCGTCTCTTCTGCCGCCTGAGGGTCTGCACTCACGGAAGGCGTAGCAGAGGCTGGCTCGCTCCTGGCCACTGATGGAGAAGCCGATGCGGTGCTGTCGGAGTCCCCGTCGGTGTCACTGCACGCGGTGAGCAGGGCCAGGCCGGTCACGGCCAGCAGAGCGGCGTGCTTTCGGATGCGAACGGCGACAGGCCGGGATACGTGTCGGTGTGCTCGTGTCATGTTGTCTCCCCGTACGACGCGTGCGACAGGACCGCTGTTTCCGCCCGCCGCTCATCGGCGCTTTGGGCGCACGGCCGCTTCCAGCTGCTGTGATGCTTGTGAGTGAGCGCAAGGTAACGCATATGCCAGCCAACTACGCTCTGCGAGCGGCGAGTTGACCGAAACCACTCGGGGCGTCTCTGGTCACATGCGGGGCCAGAAGGCGACCTATGGGGGTGTGTATTCGCTTGTTTCGGCCGCACACGATCCCCGGGACCCGCAGTACCGGGAAGTAGCAGTTGCGTGAACGTCACTGCTTCTCCTTGTCCGGGGCCTGTCGGCGTTCGGCGCTGTCCTGGTCCGAGATCAGCTGAGTGATGTCGACCGGATCCGAGCCGATGTCGAGGATCTTGGGCGGCGCGAGCGTGGCTCCTGGGCGGAGCGCGAGGCCGGAACTGCCCGTGCCGCTGTCGGCTATTGAGGGATCGGCAGACCTCACCGCGCCGGGAGCGGGACTCGTGTCCGCCGTTGGGATGCCGACCGCTGCGCTCAGGGCGACGGTCCCGGCCGCCCCGGCGGCGAGCAGGCCGGTGAGGAAGAAGCGGATCGATCGCATGAAGACCGTCACCTCACCCGGAGATCGCGATGTTGGCGGTGTCGAACAGGGGCAGGTGGAAGCCGACGGTGGTGGTGCTCGGCGGTGGCGCGGGGAACTGCATGAAGACCCGTGTGCTCTCTCCGGGCTTGAGGGTGGACAGTCCGGTCGTGGTGAGTGGGCGGTCGTCGGTGTCGCGCAGGACGTAGTAGCGCTTGCGGGCTGAGAAGTCGACGACCGTCGCACCGGCCAGCGACGACCCGGTCCTGAGGACGTCCACCTCGTTGCCGCGTAATGCGGCCGGGACCGCGGTCGTCTCGGGTCCGTTGTTCGTGAGGTCGCCGCGGACCGTGAGATAGCCGGCCGCCCGGTCCCGCTCGGCCACCGTGATCGTCAGGACCAGCCCATTGCGGCCGAGCAGCTCCGCCTGTGGTGCCGCCGTTCGTTCCTGCGGGCTGCGCGGTAGGGCACTGCCCCCTTGCGGGGCGGCCGCCGCAGCACGGTCCGGCAGCGTGCTGCTGCCGGAGTCCGAGCAGCCGGCCACTGCCAGCGCCAGCCCCACCGTGATCCCCACGGTGGGCAGGTGCCTTCTGAACCCTGTGGTGCCACGTCTCCTCATGGATCTGTGTCCTTTCGGGTCGGATGAACGATCGGCAGGCGCCTGTACCTCCGGTTGCGAGGGCCGGCCAGGCCCAAGGAGCAGCGGCAGCCCCGAACGGCCGGTCACCGGGCCGGCCCGCAGGGCGGCCATACGGTGATCACGTCGCCGTCCAGGGACACGTACCGGCCGGGGAAGCGGCGGCGGACAGCCGTGAGGTCCTGCGGGTCGAAGTCGCCGGTGCCCTGGATGACGCAGGCGCTCCCGACGTAGGAGACGGCCCGTGTCAGGGGCGGCCACTCACCTGCTCCATATGCTTCGTCGTTGCGAATCGACTCCGGTGCTTGCGTCATCGGGAACTCCCAAGTTCGGCTACATGTAAGGCTTTCGCTGTCACGCACCTATCTTCGCGGCACTCAATTTATGGTTCGCGTGCGCAAACTTCAAGGGGTTTTCGGGGTAGTTGCAAGGCTGCGACATTCGCCCCGGGGGCCCCACGTGCCGCGTCACAGCTGTGTCCAGGGGCGGCAGTCGCCGCCGGCCAGCGGTACCCACACGTGGGCGGTGGGGCCGTGTTCTTCGAGGTCGTCCAGGACAGCGGCGCCCAGCGGTACTTCGCGGGCCAGGTCCGCTACGAGGGGGTGGTGGGCGGCCATGGCTTTGAGGTCGCTGATCCGGTTGTTCATCGCCTGGCGTCCGGCGCCGGTCAGGACGAACAGGATGCGGGGGAACACCGGGTACCAGCGCAGCCAGCCGGGCCCGCCCGCCCGCTGGCGTCGGCCGATCGGCTGCGGTTCGTACGTCCACAATCTCGCGTACTCGATCAGCTTCGCCGCCAGGCGCTCGCTGCTCATGGTGGCGCGGTCGACTTCGACGAACGCCCGCAGCTTGCGCCGCTGTTGGCCCTCGATGAGCGTGTAGTGCATGACGGCGTCGGCCACGATCCTCTCGCCGTCGCCGATCGCGTGGAACGCCTCCGGGGTCCAGTCCAGGTGGCCGTGCTCGTCGCCGCGGCGGCGGGCGTCCGCGACGAACGCCAGGTGGGTGCGCAGGACCGTGAGGGTGTGCGGTGTTCTCAAGGACGCCGCGGTGGCCGAGGTGATCGGGTACGGCGGACGGCCCCGCAGCGCGGGCCAGTCCCGGGTGAGGCGGACGCCCTTGGGCGTGAGGTACCAGACCCGGGTGCGGTGGGACTTGGGCAGCACGACGAAGCCGACCAGGTGCTCGCCGAACAGGTCGTTCAGCTGCTCCGAGACCGACTGGCGGGAGCGGTCGGGCCGCAGCAGGACGTGCAGCTGGTGGGTGGCGGCCATGCGGTGCAGTGCGAGCGTGGCCAGCAGCTGATGCTTGAGAGTTTCGGCGGGACTGGGAATGAATCCCGCCTGCGTCCGGTCCTTGGGCTGGGCGGTGGTCAGGTCCATTCGTTTTCCACTTTCGACAGGTGGGCAGCGGCGCCGGCAGGAGCGTGCGCGGCGAGGAAGGCCGCGACCCGGCCCAGCTGCTGCGCGGCGCGTGCGGTGAGCCGGTCCAGCGGGAGCGCCCCGGCGTTGTCGTGGGCGGCCCGCTCCAGTTCGGGAACCTGACCGGGGCGGGCCTGGGCGGCGAAGACGTCGTCGAGGTGGGGGCCGCGCAGCTGGACGGGTCCGACACGGTGGCCGTGCACGGTCAGGGAGATGTAGTGCTCGAAGCGCTCCATGGTGGCGACCCGGTCCGGGCTGGGGTTGTCGCCCCACTCGGCGGTGACCGGGGCGATCGCGGACTTCGATCCGGCGGTGGTGGCCAGGGTGGAAGCGTTCTGCAGCAGGGACAGCCGGACCGGGGTGGGCAGCCGGGACAGCAGCTGGGTCATGCCGTGGACGTGGCAGCGGTACTTGCGCAGGTCCTCGAACATTGCGGCGATGGTTTCCGGGGCCGCGCCGGTCAGGGTGATCAGTTCGTCGAAGTAGGGGCGGAACGGCACCCGCTGCTTCTCGGGTGTGTCTCGCCGGGAGCGTGCGGCGCGCAGCAGGTCGCGGGCGAGGAGCGCGGTCAGCAGGCGGTCGGTGGGCCCGTTGCCGCCCGGGCACACCCACACGATCATCCGGGTGTCCATTGCCGTGCGGATGTTGTAGGCGCCGATGGGCTGGCCGAGGAAGGCGCGGGTGACGGGGTTGGCGGCCAGGCGGGCGATCGGGTTGAGGACCACGGCGAACGCGTCCGGCGGCAGCGTCGGGAACACCACTTTCCACCATGAGCGGCTCTCCTCGTCCAGCTGGTCGGCGACCGTGGCGAGTGCGGCCGTGCGGAAGCGGGCGTCGGTGAGCAGAGCCCGGACGTGGAAGATCGTGGCCTGGTCCGCGGGCCGGCCGGCCTGGCAGGCTCTCTCGTTGACCGTGACCAGGACGGTGAGCGCGGCGGTGAGGATGGTGAGCGCGCGCGGGGCGCTCGCGTCGTCCCAGGCCAGTGCGGCCCCATAAGCGTCGGTGATCGCTTCGACGACCTCGTGGGCTGTCTGGCCGTGGTGCATGCCGAGCGGATTCCACGAACTCACCCGCGGGTTGGCGCCCAGAGCGTTGAGGTCGATGAGTGCGATCCGGTGCATCAGGTGGTCGTGTGCCAGGAACGGGGTGGCCCGCGGCCAGGAGTCGCGGTGCGGGTCGACGAAGACCAGCCCTCCGCCCGCGTGCGCCCAGCCGATCGCCTGCGCCAGCGCGCGCTCGGTCTTGCCGCCGCCCGCCTTGCCCGTCCCGACCTCGAACAAGGTCTCCTCGGCGTACGTGGCGACCAGCCGTGGCTTGCCGTCCGGACCACGGTAGGTGCCCTGCAGCAGCAACGCGGGATCGCCGAAGGTGAAGGTCGGCAGGTCCCCGGCGAGCACCGGCAGCCGGCAGTTCACGGTCGGCGGCTTGAGCAGCCCGGTGAGCTCCTCCAGCCGCACCCAGTTCGCGCGCGGCGGCTGGCAGTGCCCCCGCGTCCAGCGGCGCTCGAACGCACGCCGGGTGGGCCAGTGGTCGGCGCCGATCCGCCACGGCCCCAGCCGCCAGCCGCGCATCGCCCACCGCGAGCGGCCGCCGAACACGTCGAACGCGGCCTGGAGTTGGGCGAGCCTGGCCTGGGCGCGGCCTTCGGTGTTGGAGGCGCACAGCACGAGCAGCTGCACGCGCACCAGGTGGTCGTCCTCGGCGAGCTTGCCCAGCGCCTCGGCCGGCTCGATGCGGCGGGGCACCGGCGGCATCACCAGCCGCCGCCCGGCACCGGAGCCGGAGTGGTCGCTGAGGAGGTGTTGCAGCTGCCCGCTCCAGGAGTCCTCGATACCGCTGGCGTCCTGCCGCAGCCAGCGCGCGGATCGCTGTGCCTCCCGGCGTTCGGAGCGGCGCGCGGCACTCATCAGCTGCAGGCGGCCCGCCCGCAGGGCCCATTTGGGGGCGCGCTGGATGTCGAGGCGTATCTCGGCGAGGTCGCCGAGCTCGGCCCGCAGGTCGGACACGGCGTCGACGAGCGGCTGCAGAGGATCGGGGTCGAGCGGCACGTCGCGCAGCGGGGCCGTGAGTTTGCCGCGCAGGAGGAACTCGGCGCGCACGGTGTGCTTGCGGGGCTCATCCACGATCGGCCGGGCCTGGTTGACGGTGATGTCCGGTCCGAACGGGGTGATGGACAGCAGCCGTTCCCCGCCGGCCGGTCCTTCGATGCGGTAGCGCAACGGCGTACTGCCGTCCGCACGCAGCCGGATCTGCACGCTCTTCGCCCGGCGCGGCGCCCACCAGGGCATCGCCGTGGACGCGCGGGCGAGCTGGACACCGCGCCTGAAGATCACCTCAAGGCCCGGGTCGAAGTGCCGGTTGGGGACAAGCTCCAGAGCCATCCGTTCGGCCGAGGCGTGCGCCGCAATCGCACGGACCGCCCACTCGCCCGCGCCCCAGCACACGGCGATGGCCCCGGCGAGCACATACCAGTGGGCATAGAGCCAGCCGGCGGTGTCGATCAGGCCGGTGAGCAGGCCGAGTGCTTGCCCGGAGGCCGCCGTATCGGCCCGGTGGGTCAGGTACGGGGCTGCGGCGTCCATGCCGGTGCTCCCTTCGTTGTGGTGCGGGTGAAGTACCAGTCGGTGATGCGCAGGTCGGTGAAGGTGCCGCCGCGGTCCGCGCTGGCCCACACCAGATGCACCACCGCCTTGTCCGGGCGGCCGTCTTGGCGGGCGATCGCGGCCTGGATACGGAAACGGGCGGTGGCGAATGCCGGGGCCACGGCAGGGGAGTGAGGGAAGATCTCTGGCCATTTCTCGCGGCCAACGCCGGTGGCGTCCGCGCGCAGCAGCGCTCGACCGGTGGCGAGCAGCTCTCGTTCGTCGGCGGTGGGAAGGTCCGCGGGCCAGGCCGCCTCCAGCGTCTGCTGGATGGCCCGGTCGCCAGCCGCCCCCTCGCCATGGGGCGGCGGAGCCGGCGGAACGACCGGCGATGGCGAGGCAGCGCGCGGCATGGACGGCGCCGCGATGACCGAAGGCGCGGCGGCCGCCGATGACGGAACCCTGGTCACGGAGACCGGCGACGAGCCCGGGGCCGGCTGCTCCTGACCGTGTGGCACGGCCAGCAGAGCGACGCCACAAACAACGAGGACGACGGTGCTCAGCACCAGCAGGCGCGGTGAGCGCGGGGGAGTGGTCACAGCAGCCGTGCTCCTCCCGCATAGCCGGACATGGCGTCGACCGCGTCGAGGCGGACCATCGTGCCGGGGCGGGCGGCGTTGACCATCTGACCGCCGCCCAGATAGATCCCGACGTGATAGATCGTCGAATCGCGGCCGGGGGCGTACGCGTAGAAGACGAGATCGCCGGGCTTGAGCGCGCCAGCGCCGAGGCTCGCCGGGATGCGCCGGCCGACGCCGGCTTGTGCAGCCGCGGTACGCGGCAGCCGAATGCCCACCTTGGCGTAGGCGTAGGTCGTCAACCCTGAGCAGTCGAAGCCCTTGATACGTGTGCCGCTCTTCCCGCTGGGCGAGCAGCAGATCCCGTACGACGGGCCCTGGGCGTTGCCGCCGCCCCACGAATACGGCACGCCCCGCTGGGCGAGCGCCGCGTTGATGACGGTACGGACCGTCCCCGAGACGCCCCCCAGGTCCGGGCCGGTGGCTGCTGCCGTGTACTGGTCGATCCACCCGAGCACGTTCGCTACGTACGCGCTGGAGTGGTTGTACTGGAAGATCGCGGCCTTGAGCTGGGCCCGCTTGGTCAGGTCGCGTCCGTTCCCGCACAGGTAGATCGCGGCGCCGAGCGCGGCATCGTCGGCATTGTGCGGATCGGCGACCTGGTCGCCGTTGGCGTCCTTGCCGACGCCGTGCCAGGTGGAGGGCAGGAACTGGAACGGGCCAACAGCACGCTCCCCGCTGGCGGTACCGTCCCACCGGCCGCCGTCGGTGTCGGGGAAAGCCGTGGTGTTGCCGCCCGCCCCGGAACCGTTGAGGAGCAACCCGTAAATCCGGGGGCGGATGTCGCCGCTGGCGGCGATGCCATGGCCGGTCGCGTGGTTGGACTCGACCTTGGCGATCCCGGCCAGGACCGGCCAGCGCATACCCCGGCACTTCGGGACATGCGTGCCGACCAGCTGCACGGCCTTCTTGTACGCCATCAGCATCCGGGCCGGGATATCCGCTGAACTGCCGCCCTCGGCGATTCCGCTGTCGTCCTGCGCACTCTGCAGGGCGACGTACGCGCTGATCGCGTTTCCCACCGGGGCGGCGCAGCACACGGCGGTGAACATCAGCAGCGCCACCCCACACACCCAGCGCCTGACGCGCCGTCGGGCCGGCCTCACTCCTGCTCACCGCCCTCGTCCGGACCGGGCTGGGGGCGGCGTGCCCGCTCTTCGTTGCGCCGCATGAGCCGCTGGATCATGTCCCGCGCCTCCTGGCGCGACCGGCCGCTGGTGCGGTCCGGCTGTAGGGACGGTCCACCTGGCCGTGCCCGTCTGGGCGGAGGTGGCTCGGAGGGAGCGGGCGGTCCGGACGAAGAGCCGCCAAGGGGAGGCCAGTTGGGCGCTGCCCGCCGACCACCGCCGGTGGCGCCGGGCAGCCTGCGGGGAACCGGGGCCGACGCCGACTGAGGCCCACCGGCCGTCGGCGCCGCCCCCGGGGGCGCATGCGCCGCGCCGCTGGAGGCCCGGCTGTTGGAGGCTGGGCTGGTGGATGCGGGGCGAGCGGAGGTGGTGGCCGGCGCGGTGGTGGAGAGGCGGCGGCCGGTGAAGGGACCGGTTCCGCCCCTGTCATCAGTGTGATCGCGCAACACCTGGGCGACGTGACGGCCCGTGTCCGCCCAGGCGCGGCCGTCCTCGCGAACCGTGTTGCCCCACACCCGTGCCTGCTGACGGGCATCCTGGGAGTAGCGCGAGCCTCCTGTCCGGGCTCGGCGGACGTTGTCGGGCAGACCGTGTGTTGCCCCGTAGACGAGCCGGCCGCCGCGGTTGAGGATGCGGTAACCGCGGTAGCGGACCAGCCGGTTGTGAGCCCGCGTCGACAGCAGGGTGCGATCCGAGTGCTGGTCGTGCAGCACCCGGCCGGTCGCGTGGTCGACGACCTGGCCGTCCTCGTTGCGGTAGCGGTCCGGCGGCCCGCCGGGCCGGCGCGGCCCGGTGCCGCCCGAGCCGCCGCCTGCGCTGCCCGGCGAGCCACCGGCGTGTGGGTCTCCGTCGGCGGTGGGCTTGCGCCAGCGGTCCAACTTCTCCGCATCCGGGCGGCGGCCGATCAGCAGCCAGTGCGCACCCTTGGCGCCCAGGCGGGCGCCGGTCAGGCCGAGCCGTGCGCCCAGCCCGCCCGCGGCCGCCGCCGCAGTGACCGGGGCCAGACCCCGCCCGGCTTCGGCCCTCGCGTCGGCGAACACCCTTCCGGTGTCCACCGGCATGCCCGCCCCGTCGAACACCGAGGTGAGCGCACCCATCAGCCGCTGCCGGGTGCCGAGGATGGCGAACCGGCCCCCGCCGCCGGAGAAGGCGCGCAGACCGCCGCCGTATCCGCCGAGCGCGGCGGGGGAGTTCATGGCCAGGGCGGCGCCGAGTTCGGAGCTGTCGCCGGGCAGGTGGGTGCCGCCGACCTTGGCGTACCGCATCCGCATGGCCATGCGCCGCCCGAAGGAGGTGATGCCGGTCAGCAGGCGGCGGTGCCCGGCCGCGCCGGCGATCGCCAGCACGTCGATCAGGAGGATGCGTTCGACCATCAGGTCGGGGCCGTTGGTGATGGTGGCATCCACAGCGATCCCGAAGAACGGCACGAACGCGCAGATCCCGACCATGGCCAGGATCGCGATGCCCCAGATCGACAGCCACTTCCACACCGACTGCCGCGCCGGGCCGGGAAGCATCCCGGCGATGAAGGCCAGCCCTCCGGCGGCCGCGGCAGCCGCGCCGATGCCCTGGGTGCCCAGCAGCACGATCGCGCTGGACAGCAGCATGCCGCAGATGAAGAACGCCGCGACGAGCAGCAGTGCGGCGCCGCCGACCCGCCACCAGGTGGGCTTCTGCGCATAAGCGGCACAGGCCTTGCCGACGGGCCCGGCGTCTTCGAGGTCCTCGAGGAACGCGGCGAACTGCTGGCCTTCCTCACTGAAGGCGGCACTGTCGATGTCCCCCAGCGACTGCCCCGGCACCCACCCCACAGCGGGCAGATCCTCTGTCGGGTCATCGACGGCAGCACCGGGGTTGATGGATCGTTCGCAGTACTCCTTGGCCGGCCCCTTGATCAGGTCACAGGTGTCCTTGTCCCCCTCCTTTTCGCCCTGCTGGTCCTGGGCTCCTGCCTTGTAGCCGCCGGTGATCCATTTCAGATGGACGGCATAGGCCTTGCGGTCGGACGTCTTGGCCGGGTCCAGGATGCGGCCGTACTGCAGCAGCATGTAGGGCTTGACGATCAGCGCGTTGCTGATCGAGTCCTGCAGCGGACGGGCCACGTCAGTGGCGGCAACCGGCGCTTGAGCCTCCTGCTCAAGGCACTTGGCCTCCTGCACCCCGGCCATCCGGTCGCACGGACCCAGACTCGCGAGCTTGCCGCCCCAGTCGTACGAACTCACGCTCTCCTGCGCGACCTCAGCGGCTACCTGCTGGGTCTGCCCGAGCGGACCGTCCTGGGCGAGCAGGTAATCGGGGCGCACAAACGTCGACGCGGCGAACGCCGCGATCGTCAGCGTCAGGAAGATCTCGCCCAGACCGCGGCCGACCCGCCCCCGCACGATCATGAAGGCGGCGAACACGAACGCCCAGGCCAGCAACAGCCCCTTCAGCCCCAGGGTGTCGACCACGACCGTCTCGTACGCGTCAGCGACCCGCTGCGCCGGCTTGATGAGGATCTTCAGCAGCGGGAACCGGAACGCGAGCTCGATCGCCCACCCGGCCAACCCGACCAGCAACCGGATCACGGTGAACAGCCCAGACAAGGCGAACGAGAGCGACTGCGCCTGGAAACTGAAGATAGAACCGCCCTGGGCATTGAGCTCGTAGCCGTTGATCGGCACGCCCTCGCTGCTGGTGACGTTCAGCGGGGACAGCAGGTCACCGGTCTCGCTGGCGCTGCTCGCCGCGTACACGACCTGGCTGTTGACCATGACGAACACACCGGTGAGGACCGCCAGAAGGCCGGCCGAGCGGAGCGTGGCGCGGTCGGGGCGCAACATTCAGGCCCGCCCTCGCGCCGTGGCGCTGCGGCGCCGCCAGATCACCAGGGCCGCCAGGCCTGCTCCGGCGGGCACCAGCCGCCACACCGCATCACCAAGATCCTGCCGAGCAGCGGCAGGAGACGAGATCGAGGCGGACACCCCGCGCTCGCAGTACTCCTTGGCCGGTCCCACGATCACCTCGCAGGGATCCTGGCGAGGTGAAGAGGTCTCGGCGGCGAACGCGGCTCCGGTGCGCGGCCACCACGACTCCCGCAGGCTCGCCCCCACCACCAGGGCGACGACGGCGGCCGCGACGGTGATCACGGTCAGCACGCTCGCCACGGCGGCCAGCCGTCTGGAGCGGGCGGAGGGGAAGGACGACGACGCAGTGGTGGGCATCAGGCGTATCCCTTCGGGTATGCACCGACGCTCTCGCCGCAGGGCTTTTCGACCGCAGCAGGAGCAGGCGTGGTTATGCGGCGTCCCGGGGTGGTCGTGATGGACGTGGCGATGCGCGCGATGCGGGGGATGACAGCCTTGATCCGGCCGGTGTTCTGGCGGGGGCAGGTCAGCAGGAACTCGCCCTCGCGGCCCTTTTGGCCGATCGGGGACAGGCCGGTGGTCACCAGACGGAGTAGTTCTGGGTCGTCGGGGTCGAGGCCGATGAAGTCCAGGCCGCGGCGGGCGCGTTCACGGTCCGCGGTGCGGGCCAGGGCCCGGTAGGCCATCAGCCCGCGGTCCGGGCCCAGTTCGGCTGCGTCGTGTGAGCCGGCCAGCAGTCCGGCACCGTGCTTGCGGCCGTCGTGGAGGATCTCGTGGACCAGCGCGGTGCCCTCCGCGGAGGAGGTGAGCCAGTACAGCTCGTCCAGGACCACAGACGTGAAGCGTGCGGGGTCTTCGAACGCGGTCTGCCGGGCGAGGGCTGCGATCAGGTAGAGGACCGCCCGGCCGATCAGCGCTTCCAAAGGCTGCTGGTGCAGCACCTCCGGATTGACGAACGCAGCCTTCGGCGGCAGCTTCAGCCCGGCCGTCGTGATGACGATCATGTCGTGCGCCGTGGAAGCGTCCAGCCGTACCGGCGGCAGCGCCGGGTCGAACACCATCGCCGCAAGCGAGTTGGTGGCAACCACGCGGATGAGACCGGCCAGGGTGGCGGCCGCGTCCTGCCGCCTGCCCGCTTCACCCGTGGCCATCTCCTCCAGGACCTGAAGCACCCGATGCATGGACGGGTTCTCGCTCGCGGCGGCGTGTTCGACGGCGTGGTGCAGGACTTCGCCGTTGGTGCTCATCGGGCCGATGCCGAGCTGCAGGGTGAGGTAGGACAGGGCGTAGTGGCGGCCCTCCGGGCCGGGAAACATACGTAGCGGGTCGATGGACACCTCGGCCTGCGCGGCGTCGATGATCTGCACCCGGCCCCGGGCGGCGGTGCGGGCGAAGGTCGCCCACTCCCTGACCGGGGTGCGGTCGATGCAGATCGCGCAGCCTCCGCGCGCCCACACCGCCTCCGCGATCAGCTTCTGCAGGACACTCTTGCCCGCCCCCAGGTCGCCGACGATGCCCATCGAGGCGGAGGCATCCTGCTTTGGCGCATCCGCCACGTTGATCATGACGGGGCGGGTGGTGCCGCAGTCCAAGTCGATCCCGAGGAACATCCCGTTCGGGTCGCCGACCTCCGCGAGCGTGAAGGCCCCGGACAGCGCCCAGTCCTCACTGACCTGATGCTGAGTGAACTCCCGCACCACACCCGGCCGCACCGTCCCGGGCAGCCCCAGCGTGAACAGGGCTTCCTGCAGGCCGGCCGGGCGCACGGCTCGGTAATCGGCCCCGCTGAGGAGGGCGGCCAGGGCGCGGGCGCGGGAGTCGCAGATGGCGGCGGTCGGCCCCCACACCGTCAGCACGGTCACCGACTGCACCTCGACCTCCACCGAGGTACGCGACAGCCGCGCATCCAACTCGCCCAGGTCGCGGGCGGCTTCGCTGAGGGATGCGGGCATGCCGGTGGGGCGGGCGTCGTACTGGTCGGCCTGGTCGATGAGTTCGTTCTTCTTGCGCTGCACCTGCGCCCGCGCCTTCTCCGCAGGCACCAGGGTGAGGTCGATGGTGTAGTCGACGGGAAAGTCCAGGGATTCCAGCTGGGCCAACAGATCCGCGGCGTCCTGGCTGACCGCGGGCGGGCACTCGGCCAGCGCCAGGTGGGCCTGGTAGCCGGTCCCGGCGTCGGATTCGACCTGCAGCCACCGCCGCCCCAGCGGCGAACCACCGTTGATCCGCCACCAGGCCGTGCGGCCAGAGCGGGTGATCGGGCCCGCGCTCTTGAGGTCACCGACGTCGTCCAGGTCGGGGTCGATGCCGCCCTCATGTAGACGTACCTGTCCGAGGTCGGCGTAGCTGGGGGAGCGCAGCACCCCGTCCCGCAGCTGCCCGCCGTACAGGTCGCTGTTCTCTGCCTCGGCCAGCAGGGGTTCGGCAACGCCGCGGTGCAGGGTGTGCTGGATCATCCATACGACCTCCGCCGGGCGGGCCGGACGGAACGCGATCCCGCCGGCGAGCGCGGCCTCGACCCGGGCGGCCTGCTCGCGATAGGCACTCACCTCACGGCGAGCGATGGGGTCGGGGCGCATGCCGAGCAGGGGAGCCAGCTCTGCCCAGGCCGAGCCGAGCGACGCCGCCATCTGGAGCCCGGAGGTCTCGGTCTCCAGCGGCACGGCCAGCCACAGGGTGCGGCGGTGCATCTCCTGGTCGTCCAGCAGATCCAGGGTGGCCTCGACGTTCTCCACCCACGGGTGATCCGTGCCCGGCGCGGTGTCGGCGGGCTCGATGCCGTCGATCATCTTCAGGGCGATCTCGCCGGGATCGACCTGGGCGGCTAGCCCGAACAACCGTGGTGCCCCGGACAGGGAACGCACCATGTGTGTGATCTTGGCGAGTTGTTCGTCGCGGACCGCGGCAGGCACATAGGTGCCCTGGACGCTCTCCTCGACCTGGCCTTGGGCATCCGGGCCCGGGTGCAGGCGGTAGATCGCCCACACGCTGCCGTGCGTCGACCAGACCAGGTGCCCAGCGATGTGACGGAACGGCACCCTCACCGCACACCCCCGCCCTGCCCGGCACGGCTGAGCAGTTGCTGGACCCCCGACACCGGCCCTACCCCCGCTGCCAGACGAAGCGGCGGGGTGGACAGAACAGGGCGGGGCACGTCCTCGATCGTGAAACCCCCGACCAAGGGGCGGGCAGCACGATCGCGGGCGGCCCGCCCACCGATGCGGCCGCCCTGTGGCTGCCACCCCAACAGCACCCAGCCCAGCGCCGCCTGCATCGGGGCACGCCCCCGGATCCTCGGGCGGCGGACCACCCAGATCGTCAGCAGCCAGGCCACCAGCGGGAGGGGCCCCATCCACGACCACCAGCCGATGGTCTTGATGAGCAGGAAGCCGCCGACGACGGCGACCGCGATCTGCGCGGGCGTGTACGGACCCAGCGGGATCTTCCAGTCGGCGACCTTGCCCAGCACCCACGGGTGGCGCCGCGCGGCAGTGTAGAAGCGGCCCACCCGACCGCCGCTGGCGGCGGTCACAGCCAGCCTCCGGCGCCGGGCGCGTGCACGCGGGAGACCGGGAGCTCGGAGCGGGCCGTGCCGGGGACGGGGGGTGCGCCCTGGGAGGGGTTGTTGACCTCGTCCTCGAACATGTCCGCGAGCGAGTCGCGTGAGTTGTACAGCCCCAGCGCGACGATCATCAGCAGCAGGGCGCCGATCCCGGCCTTCAGACTGAATTTCTGGATCATGATGACGACGACCAGGACGAGCAGACCGGCCTGCAGACCTTTGGTCGCCCAGTCCTGGAACATGGTGATCCACGCGTCGCCGAGATCGTCCAGCTTCCCCGCGAGCATCTGGCCGGGCACGGTGGTTGTCATCGGGTGCCCCCGCCCTGAGCGGTGCCCGACTGAAGCGCGGACACTTCCCACCGGCCGGAGCGGGCAGTGAGCGTGAGCTCGTACGCCAGTGGCCACCGCCCGTCCGCGTCCCGGGCCTCTGCCTGGACCATCACCCCAACCCGTGTCCCGTCCGTGGGGACGGATGCGGCGGCCGCCGCCTCATCGGCGGCCAGCAGTTGATCGACCGTGACGGTCTTGTAGGGGGCGGGGGAGACCGGTGCCAGGCGCACCCCGGGAGCGAGGTAGCGGTCGACCTCCCCGGCGCCGGTCAGATAGGCGGCCAGGAACTCCCCGACGTCGGACGGTAGATCACCGTTGGCCGGCACCGTCACTGTGTACGGCGACGGCGGCCCCTCAATGCGCGACGGGGACGCCACCACCGCAGGGGCAGCGGACACCGTGAACGAGGCCCCTGCGCGATCGGCGAGGACCGGCACCGCGAAGTAGCACACCGCTCCGTCGCCGTACTGCGCAGCCAGCGTCACGGACCACGCCTGGCCGGCCTGCTGCGCACTGCGCACCGCCACGACCGCCTCGGGCCCGGGCTGCGCAGCCGACACCTCGGGAAGATCAACGCCCGGGGCCATCGACTGCGCAAGCCGGGCCTGCGCACTGCGCTCGTCGCCTGCGCGGCTGCGCAGCCACGCGGTGAGGAACACCGAGGCGTAGCCGGACGGGTTGCCCGGCACGGCCGTCTTCACGGTGGCCGGCTTCGTCGCGGGGGCCGCACGGACCACGGTCGCCGGGCTGGCCACGGCGACGGCCAGCGCGACGGGCCCGGCCGCCATCACCGCCCACACGCTCAGCCGGGTCAGGCGGACCCGGCGCCGCATCTGCTGCAGCCGGGCCCCCGCAGCGGTCGCAGGAACAGCCTGCTCCTCCGCCATCTGCTTGGCACGAGACATTCCGAACTCCCAGGTCAGAACCAGTCGTTGCTTCTGACCCGAGACAACCCGCCGCCCCAGACCACACGGCAGACCACGAAGGCCCGACCACGATTACGAAAGGGACACAAACCCCTGGTACGGCCTGTGGTACGGCCAGACCACGAACCGCACCACGACATTTCGACACTCCGCGACGCCCTGTCTCCAGGGGGAACTCCCAGCGGTTGCCGGGACGTCAGATGCGCGCTGCGCAGCCATCTGAAGCGGTCGGGCAAGCAGTGGCGCGTCCCCATGTCGGCCGGGCTGCGCAGTCACCCGCACAAGTCGATTGCGCAGGATCCGCGCACCGGTGCGCAGGACGCCGACAAGGGCTGCGCAGTCGCCTGCACAAGTCGATTGCGCAGGACGCCGGAAGGGCTGCGCAGTCGGTCTTGCGCACCGATTGCGCAGCAGTGCCGGGATGCGTGGTACGGCCCGACCATGGGCCGTACCAGGCTTGTGCAGAGCGCAAGTTGTCGGATCGTGACCGTTGGTCGGGGCTGGTGGTCGGCCTTCTGGTCTGGGGTGCCGGGTGAGCTGACGGTATGGAAGTCACCCACGATCGCGCATCCAGGCCCGCAGCCCGCCCCCACGCGGCGGGCCGTACGCGCTGCCCTGGACACCGCGTACGGCCCGCCATGGAGACAGTCCGGTGAGCCGCTTCGGGGCGGGGGTCCGCCGGGGCGTGATGGCGGGCGATCAGTTCACGCAGATCGCCAACGGCTTGTTCCGGGACTCCCGGTTGTCGTTCAAGGCGAAGGGGATCTTCGGGTACGTCAGCACCCACCGGGACGGCTGGCAGGTCACCCTCGCCCACCTCGTCGCCGTCGGCCCCGACGGACGCGAGGCGATCCGCGCCGGCCTGAAGGAACTCCAACAGCACGGCTACCTCATCCGCGAACGCCTGCGGCGAGCGGACGGAACGCTCGGCGAGGTCACCTACTCGATCACCGACCGCCCTGCCGCCCCACTCGACGTCCCGCTCCTGGACGCCACCGCCACCCTCGCAGTCCAAGGCGAACACGACGCTGGCTCTGCGGCGGGCATCCGTCGCGGGGTGATGGCGGGCGATCAGTTCACGCAGATCGCCAACGGCTTGTTCCGGGACTCCCGGTTGTCGTTCAAGGCGAAGGGGATCTTCGGGTACGTCAGCACGCACCGCGACGGCTGGCAGGTCACCGGCGCCGAACTGGTGCGCCGCGGCCGCGAAGGCGTCGACGCCATCACCACAGGGCTCCACCAGCTGGAACGGTACGGATTCCTCTACCGCACCCGCGAGCGCAACCCCGACGGCACGCTCGGCCCGGCGCTCTACGTCATCACCGACCTGCCCGACCTGGAAAACCCCAGCTCACCACCAGAGTCGGGTTTTCCAGGACTGGCTGAGCCTACGTTGGCTGACCCCGGCACTAAGAACACCATCGTTAAGAAGACCAACCAGCAGAACACCAGCCCCTTCCGTCCGTGCGACCAAGCGCCGCCGGCACGTGAACGGACGGACCAGCCCCGCACGCCGACCTCCCCGCCGGCCGTCCCTGCCGCGGATGAGATGCACCCCGGGATCCACCTGCTGCTCGAACTCGCAGCGGCACGGCCCGAACTGCTGCTGACCGGGCAGGCGCTGACCGACCAAGGCCGCGTCGTCACGGTGATGCTGGAATCCGGCTGGAGCCGCGAGCAGCTCCTCCACGTCATCGCCGCCCGGCCCCTGCCCCACCCGGTTCGCACCACGGTCGGCGCGATCATCGCCGCCCGCCTGCGAGCCGCCCAGGCCTACCCCCCGCCTGCCCTCGCGGCCGACCACCACGACGAGCCCGTCTGGGACGACCCGCAGCCGCCTGCGGCCAGCTCCGCGGCCGCGCGCACGGTGGGCGAGGCCCTCACCTATCGCGCCCTCGTCGAATGCACCGGCTGCGGCGTGCCCGCCACCGCCCCCGGCGAGGACCTCTGCCCCACCTGCCTCGGCTGGCCGCCGTGCCGCACCTGCCCGGGGCCCACGCCTCGGCGCGCCCACCCCGACAGCGACGGCCGCTGCACGACGTGCGGCTCCGTTGCGGCCGACCCGATGGAAGGCAGCATCCTGTGACGGACACCGTCCACACTCCGCCGCCGACCGCGGCCGCGCATCACCAGCGGCCCTTCGCCCGCGACCCGGGGCGGTGGGACAGGGAACGGTCCCGCGCCCTGTTCACCGGCCACATCCGCGACCACACTTGCTCGCCCGCGTGCGAACTCGTCCTCGTCCACGAACGCACCCCCTGGGGGTGGCTGGCCTGGACCGTCCCCGGCGACGGCAGCCAGCCCGAGATCCCCCATCAGATCGGGGTGCTCGCCCCGCGGGCCAGCCGCAGGCAGCGCATCGCCCGGCGCTGGCTGACCCGACGCCCCGCCAGGCACCTCGTCCTGGACACCGTCCCCGGATCCCTTCGGTTCTCCGCTGCCGTCGTCGCCCTCATCGGCGCGCTGGTCGGCCTGTTCGCCCTCAGCCGCGGTGCCCCCACGAATGCCACGGTGCCGGCGATGCTGCTCGCCCCGCTGCTCGCCCAGCACCTGCCCGGCCGGCTGGACGCGTGGGCCCGCGCACACGTCCACCTCGTCGAGGGCGACCCTTCATGCCGCTACCTGCAGCGCCTCGCCACCCTGCACACCGTCCTCGTTCACGCGGCCGCCCACAGCGACCGCCCCGAACTGCGCCGCTCGGCCGCACTCGGCCACCACCTGCTGTGGGATGCCGCCGGTTTGCTCCAGGGCCAGGACACCCTGGCGGCCTCGGCGCACCTCATCGACCGGGAGCGGCTGATGGTCCAGCTCGCCGACCACGTCACCCAGACCCTCGAGCGCACCCGCGCCGCATCAACGTCCGGACCAGCGGACCAGCCCCCTGGCGGTGAAGGCCCGTTGGGCCCGCTCCCGCCCGGCTTCGAGCGAGCAGCCCGGCCAACCCCAGCATCCGCGCCCGGCACGTCACTACTGGTGAAGGGACCCCAGCCCATGCATAGCCAGGCCGACGACTCAGCCTGCGCCACGGACACCTATCTGCTCTTCGCGCACGAGGCGTACTACCCCGACTCTGGCACCCAGGAGATCAACACCACCGTGGTCGCCGCCGACTCCCTGCTCCACCCCCAGGTGCGCCAGCCCGACGGCGCCCGGATACATGACCGCCTCACCCGGGGACGCCAGCCGGGCGAGATCATTCCGCTGTCCACGCTCACCCATGAGCTGAACGGCGGTACAGGCTGGCCTGCGGTCGGCGACTGGGAGACGGTCACCACCGACCTCGTCCAGCTCGTCCGTACGGGAGAGTGTGACGCCCTCAGCCTCGGGCTACCCGAGATCGGGCGCGCCCTTGTCTGCGTCGGCCCCACCAGCCAGGTGCGGGTCTTCGACGCCGCCGGCCAGGTCATCACCTATGGGCCGCAGGAGCGCGCCGCTGTCCTGGCCGAGGTCGACAGGTTCCTCACCAGCCTCATCACCGAGCGGCCGTTCTGGCCGGGCGAAGGCCTGCTTTCCCCGAGCATCTCCGGGGATGTCAGCTGATGTTCGGCTACGAAGCGTACGAAGTCTGGGCGGAGCTCCGCTGGCTGCCTACCAAGCCCACAGACCGCAACCACCGCTGTCCCGGCAGATTCTGCTGCCGATGTCAGAGCGGCCTGACAGATTCCGCTCGCCCCGGGCCCCGCTTCGAACGGACACGCGCACAGGGACGCGGGGCTTCCTGATCGGCGCGATGGCGTCCCTGAGGGCAAGCGTCGCGGCTCTGGCGGGGTCGATTCACGTGATCCGCCTGCAGCCGTGCTGCTGACCTGGCGTCTTGGCGCTTTCGGGTTCTCGGCCGGGTTGTTCACGCGACTGGCAGTGCGCACCCATCCTTTGAACCCGTACCAACATCACACCCCCCCGATGGGCGACTGCAGACATCAAAGGACGCCAGTGCTTTGTCCGTCTCTGCGTAGGCTGCCCCGCTGCGACCGTCGCCTACGTCCCACAGCTTGAGGGCCCCGGCATCCGCCCCCACCAGGAGTGGTTACTGCCAGAAGACTTCTTCGACGATGATCTGCGGGTCGGTCGTGCGGCGGATGAAGACGTAGCGCAGCCATCCGCGGCCGTGGTCGAAGTAGGCGATGTGCGGGCCGTCGGGCACGGTTGAGCGTCCGGGTTCCACCCAACAGCCCTCGGGTAGATCGGGCAGGTTGTCGATGCCGCGGAAGTAGGGGTCTTTGACCGTGACGAGTTCGGCACGGACGTCTTCTACCAGGGCGCGCACAGGCGGGGGCAGCGCATCGTGATCGGCGCGCGCCGAGCGGACCCAGTCCATCTGCCACGGCGGGCCCATGAAGGCGAAGTTCACTGACCGGGCTCCACCTTTGCGGCTTCACGGCGCAGATGGGCGGCCTGGGTCAGCAACTGCAGGGCCTGGTCGTTGGTGGCGGCGTCAGCGGCGCGCTCTTCCAGCTCACGAACGTGGCGGTCGAGGTCAGGGTCGCGGGCAAGGGCGAACTCGGTCCACCAGCGGGCGAGAAAGGCCGGTACCGGAGCGGTGTAGCGGGGCTGTCCGATTGCGGCGTCCCAGTGCCGGTCGTAGTCGGCGAGCAGCTGCGGAGTGTGTTGAGCGATCGCGGCGCGCAGCGCTTTGGTGTTTCGCTCGGGCATCGGCGGGACGCCCGATGGCTTGGGTGCACTCGTCATGCCGCCACCTCCTCCTCGCTGGCTGTGTCTGCCTGCTGGGCCTTGTAGGCGAGGGCAAGGGTGGAAATGTGCTGAGGGGTGACATCCAGGTGCCGGGCGACGGCGGAGTTACCTCCTCTGCCCAGCTCCACGGCGATACGCCCCGCGGCGTGCGCGAACGCTTCCTTCGCCTGAGCGATGGCTGCTTGCAGCTCATCGAGCTCCAGGCGCTGGGCCGGGGTGAGCTCGGCCTGCCGGGCGCGGACGCGTGGAGTGTCGCTCATGAGGAGAGTGTGCACTCCACTGTCCCTTAATTGCAACTGGAGATTGATATAAACGGGCTGGCGAACTCTGCTGCTCACTCCCGTCGGGAATACAGAAGGGACACGTCTTGCTCCCGAACCCTGCGCGGGCCGGGACAAGCTCGGCTTCGCCAGCCCGGTCCCGTCGTGGCTGAACGGGCCCCTGGCAGGCTGGGCCAACGCCCAGATCCACACCGCCCTGACCGAGGCCCCCGGGTCTTTGAGGCCGCTGCTGGAGGGCGGGCTCAAGCCGGGCGGGCGGTTCGACCGCACGAGGATGCAGGCCCTCATGGCGGCCGCCTGGTTTCATGACCAGACGGTGAGGGCTGCCGCATGAGCCCCAACGGCCTTACTACGGTGTCCCGATGCACCAGAACACCACCGCCGACAGCCCGGCCACCGCCCGCGGAGCAGTCGCGATCATCGCCAACCGCCGCGGCGAACTCCTCCTCCACCTGCGTGACGACCTGCCCGGCATCGCCTGGCCAGATCACTGGAGCGTGCTGGGCGGCGGCTGCGACCCCGGGGAAAAACCGTGCGAGACGATCGTCCGCGAGCTCGACGAGGAAGCCGGCCTGAGCGTCGACGGCCTGACCGAGCTCTTCGAGATCCGTGACGAGCACGGCTCCGGGCAGCTGATCACGTTCTTCGCCGCCTCCTGGGACGGCGACGAGACCACGCTGCCCCTCGCGGAGGGCGTCAAGCTCCAGTTCTTCGCCCCCGAACACCTCGCCACCCTCACGATCCCGCCGTTCATCCGGGACGGGATCCACCGCCATCTGGCCGCCCGGCCCGCCTGACCTTGTCCTGGTGGGGCCGCCGGGCGGCGGCCCCACCCCGAAGGGACACCCGTTCATGAAACTCACCGTCGTCGGCTGCGGCTACCTCGGCGCCACCCACGCGGCCTGCATGGCCGAACTCGGCCACGAGGTCCTCGGCATGGACTGCGACATGGACAAGGTCGCCGTTCTGAACTCGGACAAGGCCCCGTTCTTCGAACGCGACCTCGATGACCTCCTCGCCCAGCACACCCGCAGCGGCCGGCTCACCTTCACCGCCTCCTACGCCGAGGCCGCCGCCTTCGCCGACCTGCACTTCATCGGGGTCGGCACCCCTCAGCTGCCCGGCGAGCACGCCTACGACCTCAGCCACCTGTTCTCCGCTGTCCGCCAGCTCGCACCCCGGCTCACGCGCGCTGCCGTCATCGCGGTGAAGTCGACCGTCCCGGTCGGCACCGCCCCCCGGGTCCGCGACCTGCTCCATGAGTTCGCGCCGGCCGGCGATGCGGTCGAGGTCGCCTGGAACCCGGAGTTCCTGCGCGAGTCCTTCGCCATTGAGGACACCCTGCGTCCCGACCGCCTCGTCCTCGGCTTCGACACTGAGCACTCCTGGGCCGAGGCGGTACTGCGGCGGTGCTTTGAGAACATCATCACGGCGGGGACGCCGACGATCGTCACTGACTGGGCCACGGCCGAACTCGCCAAGGCGTCCGCGAACGCCTTCCTCGCCACGAAGATCTCCTTCATCAATGCGATGGCCGAGGTCTGCGAGGCATCCGGCGCCGACGTCGAACAGCTCGCCGACATCCTCGGCCACGACGTACGCATCGGCCGCCGCGGTATGCGGCCCGGCCTCGGCTTCGGCGGCGGCTGCCTGCCCAAGGACATCCGCGGGTTCATGGCACGCGCCGCAGAACTCGGCGTCGAGCAGGCCCTGACGATCCTTGGCGAGGTCGACGCGATCAACAACCGGCGCCGTGAACGCATGGTCGACTGTGCCCGCGAACAGGCCGGCGGCACCCTCGCCGGCCAGCGGATCACCGTCTGGGGCGCCGCCTTCAAGCCCGAGACCGACGACATCCGCGACTCACCCGCCCTCGCCCACCAACTCCACGAGCTCGGCGCCCACGTCACCGTCACCGACCCCCAGGCCCTCGACAACGCCCGCAAGCTCCACCCCGAACTCGACTACGTCGACGACCCCACCGCCGCCGTCCAAGACGCCGACCTGCTCCTGCACCTGACCGAGTGGCCGCAGTTTCCGCGCATCGACCCACACCGCCTCGCCGCCCGCACCGCCACCCCGAAGGTCATCGACGGCCGCGGCACCCTCGACCCCGCCGCCTGGCACGAAGCCGGCTGGACCTTCCGCGCCCTCGGACGCCCCTGAGTCCCTCCCCGCCGCCGCGGGCCCAGCCAGGGAAACACCCCTTCCTCGCCCAGGGAACAGACCTGCTCGCCGAAACTCTCCACCTGTCGGATGCACCGGCCCGCAATGATGGGCGTCCGTCCTCGACCAGGCGCACAGGAGGCACCCGGCAGTTCGGGCTGAGCCCACCAGCTGCGCAACATCGAGGGCATCCGAAACGGTCGGCAAGGATGAGCCAGGGAGTGCCAGTGCCGCAGCACCAGCAGCGCCAGATCACCGACGAGCAGTTCCACGACGCGACGCTGATCTGGAACTACCACCAGATGGGACACGAACTGCGCCCCTGCTCGGCGGCGATCGGCCTGGGCAGCCACGACCTCGGCGTGGCGAGTGCGGCCGCCGACCTCTACCGCGTCGGCTTCTTTCCAGTCGTGGTGTTCAGCGGCGGCAACAGCCCACCACCCGGGCCCGTTTTCCGCGCGGCGAGGCCGTGCACTACCGGGAGCATGCCCTCGGCCTAGGTGTGCCGGACGAGGCGATCCTCGTGGAGCCGAAGGCCGCGAACACCGGCCAGAACATCACGTTCTCCTGGGAGTTGCTGGCCGAGGCCGGCGTCCAGGTGGACTCGCTGCTGCTGGTCTCCAAGCCGTACATGGAGCGCCGCTCGTATGCGACCTGCCGCAAGCTGTGGCCCGAGGCCGAGGTCGTGTGCGCCTCCGAGCCACTGGATTTGGACGACTACATCAAGTCGATCGGCGACGACAAGTTCGTCGTCGACATGCTCGTGGGCGACCTGCAGAGGGTGATCGAGTACCCGAAGCTCGGCTTCGCCGTCGAGCAGGATGTACCGGGGGAGGTGCATGACGCTTACGAGCGCCTTCTTCGGGCCGGCTTCGACAGCCGCCTCATCGGCACCTGACCCACCACGGGGCGGGGTGTGCGCGATCCACCAGCCGAACCTCTTCCCGAGGTTGTCCACGCTGGCCAAGCTGTTCGCAGCCGACCGGTGGATCATCCTGGACGACGTCCAGTTCACGCGCCGCGACTACCAGCACCGGGCCCGTCTCGCCGATCGGGATGAGCCCGCACGCCAGCAGTGGCTCACGCTCCCCACGCACCTTCCCCAGGTGCGTCCGACGTTGATCAGCCAGGCTCGGCTCGTTGACCCCCGCCGCTCGCGCAGGACGGTCCAGTTGCTCGTGCGGCAGTACTACGGCCGAAGCCCCCATTGGCAAGCCGTGTCCGATGTCCTCGACCAGGTCCTGGACACGCTCGACACCTCGCACCGCGTGGCCGACATCGCCAGGACGTCGACGACTGCCCTGCTCGCCGTCCTCGGCTGGCCAGGGAACGTGTTAGCCGGCAGTGAGATCCCGACCCGCCCAGGCCGCTCCGAGCGCCTGGCGGATCTCGCGGAAGCCACCGGCAGCACCCACTGTCTGTGCGGCAGCGGCGGTCTGCGCTATCTCGACGCCGATCCCTTCGATGCTTACGGCATTCCTGTACAGCCCTTCCACAGCCCTATGAATGGCCCGCTCTGGCTGCTGGCTCGCCGCGTCAGCAGCCTCTGGGCCCTGAGCGCGACCGGTCCCGGTGACCTGGCGAACGAACTGGTTGCCCAGCGCGAGGCACACCCCCTTCGAACCCGCGCGTGACTGCCGAGGCTTCCCTGCCCATGCCCGCCGCCGGTTGGCGAGCCAGGGCAGTGCTGCGCCGCCCGCCGGGAGAACTTCCCCACGGGCACGGGAAACAGCGTCAGCCGGGCTGCCGCAGGCTCATCGCGCCGGAGGCGTACTGACCCGTCTCGCTGAAGGTGGACCACGTCGGAGCTGTGACCAGCGGTGGTTCGGATTGAGCGAGACGCAGGTGCGGTCGGCGTCTTGCTCAATCTGAGTTCTGAGGACCAGGACTTGCCTCGCGTCCGGCGGCGAATTCGTCGAGGAGCTGGAACAGGACCTTGATCGCGTGCTTCTCGTCCTTGGAGGGCAGGTCGGCGATGTTGTTCCAGCCCTCTGGGAGCGCGATATGCAGGACCTGTCCGGGCCACGCGTGGTTGCAACTGCGGCCGCGGCGGGCGACGAGCCACTCGTGCCAGCCCGTGAGCCCCTGTCCGCCATGGCGTATCGCGTGCTGGTCGTAGCCGGTGAGGAAGGCGGTCAGCTGGTGGAACGACGAGGCGGTGCCGACGAACATGCCGGGACGCCGGCCGACGCAGGCGAAGTACTCGCGCTCGCTCATTTCCCTGATCTGGCTCATCGGTCTCCTTCGCAGGTCTGGCGCGGATCCGGCTAGGCACCGTGCGGATGCCGATGGTCGTTCCAAAGGCGTCTGAGGGCTTCGAGTTCGGTTCGGGGGAAGTGCTCGCCCCACTTGCCTCGGTAGCCGCTCTCGCCATGGGTCTTTGCGACCTCGTCGAAGCAGCGGATCACGGCGCGGGCGAGTTGGTTGATGTCGAGCTGACTCGACCAGATCTCGGTTCCCCTGTTGTCGTGATCGCTGCCGTCACGCAGTTCCAGCACGCGGATCCAGCTATCGTCGGATTCGCGATAGAAGATCCACCGGTAGGCGGTCGGTTCGGCCTCGAACTGGACACGGGTTTCCGTCTCCCCTGCGACGAGCCGGGCCACTGCGGTCAGGAACTCCTCGGGCGCACTGGTGATGTAGGACGCGGTGAACTCGGCCTTGGCGTGCCGATCCTCAAGGGTGCAGTCGGCCCACCCGTGTGCCCCCAGCATCCACGTGATGCGCATGCCGGATGTCACGGGAGTTGCCCCCGCTGAGCGTCGTCGTTGCCCGCTCCGCGGTGTCCGGCTCTCTCACCCGTATGCTGATAGGACGTCGCGGAGAGCGATGGGGGAGCGGCTGGTTAGCTGAGTGTAGTCGTTTCTGACTCGATCCCAGCGCTGCTCGCGTACCGAGGCGAACATGGACGAAAAGGCGTAGAGCCACCAGGGATCCAGACCAGTCGCCGCCGTCTCGGCACAGTACGTGTCAGCCGGGATGTCCACGTAGGCGACAGGCGTCTCCCACACCTCCGCCGCGATCGAGGCGATGCCTGCCAGGTCCACCGATTCGGCTCCCGTGATGTCGTGGTGACGGCCGGTCGGCTCACCCACCGCGAGTGCGGCGAGGGCGCGGGCCACGTCCTCGCGCGCCACCAGGGAGATCCGGCCATCCGCTGCCGGGAGCCTCAGCTGCCCGGTCGCTCGCGCCTCGGTGAGCCAGGCTTGGAAGAACTCGATGTACAGCGAAGCCCTGGCGAACGAGCACGGGACGCCGGAGGCCAGAAGTAGATCTTCGGTGAGCCGGTTGACGACGGCGTAGCAGAACGGGGACGCCATGTCGGCGTCAACGCTGCTCAGCGCCGCGACATGGCCGACGCGCTCGGCCGCCACGGCGGCGACAACGTTGCGGTGGTGCAGCAGCACTCGTGCATCGGGCCCGTCGCTGGAGACGAAGACCAGAGTATCCACGCCCTTCAGCGCCGCACGCAGAGCGGGCGGATCGGCGTAGTCGGCAACGGCGACCTCCACCTGCGGCGGTACCGCCTCGGCAGGCAGCTTCCGCCTGGTCATCGCTACGACGTCCACGTCGGCCCGGTCCGCGAGCAACTGCACCACCCGCCGGCCCAGGCTGCCCGCCGCCCCCGTCACCGCGATGCGCATCGTTGCCCCCGTCGCTTGTCATCAGTCGCACAACCGTAGGCAGTCAAGCGCGGCAGCGGCTCAGAAAAAGCGAGACAGAACAGCAGATGGCCAAGGTTGACTGAGACAGGCAGCCAGATGGCTCGGATAGACCGAGATCGGGCGCGCCCTTGTCTGCGTCTGCCCCAACAGCCAGGTGCGGGCCTTCGACGCCGCCGCCGACCAGTGCATCACCCACGGACTGCAGGAGCGCGCCGCCGTCCTGGCCGAGGTCGACATGTTCCTCACCAGCCTCGTCGCCGAACCGGAGTTCTGGCCGGGCGACGGTCTGCTTCCTCCGCTCTCCCACCCCTGATGGAGTTTCGCCAGGCTCAGAACCTGCCTTCCATCCCGCCGACCTACTGTGGCGGTGGAGCGTTGACTTGATCGTCTTCGTAGGCTGGCTGCCCTGAATCCAGCTGCCCCTGGGTGGAGCCGTCGGTAGGCTCCCCGCGCAGGAGGTGTCATGGACCCAGCGGGTGGGGCTGGCAAGGGACGTAAATACGCCTTGACCAGTGACGAGGACGATGACGAGTTCTGGGGGTTCGTGCAGGACGCCAACGGGTTGTTCGACCCTCGAGAAGACAGTCTTCGCCAGGTTGAACTGCTGGGGTGCTCGCCGCAGGGAAAGTTCCTGACCAGCCTCGAGCATCTGGGGAGCCGAAGAGCGACGGCAGGCGGGGCCCATCTGGCGTTCCTCGATGTTGAAGGCATCGAAATGGGTTCCTACTTCGTCAACGGGGTGACCGCGACGGCTTCGAGGCCGTCCGTGCACGGCGACGGCCTGTTCGATGTCGAAGTACGCCTATGGTGCGATGAACTACTCCCTGGGGCCGCGGAAATCTGGGACCTGCTCCGAACAGGGAACCTCGACCGCAAGGGCATGTGGGAGGACCTCGACGCGGTAGGCCGCAAGGCGTGGTTGTCCGTCGCGCTGTGGTCCCGCATGGACCAGCGTCGCGGACACCCCGAAGATGCTGCACCAGGGCAGGTGTTCCCCCTGGATGGTCGGCAGGTCGCCGATATCAACAGCTTCTACTGCGCGCTGGGAGAAGCTATCAACGGCCCCGGCGGGTACTTCGGATGGAACCTCGCTGCCGTGGACGACTGCCTGCGCGGGGGCTTTGGCGCCAAGCCACCGTTCACCCTGGAATGGCTGCACTCGAACACGGTGATTACAGACCTGACCGGTCATCCGGAGACTGGCAGTGGCACCGCCGCCGAATTCCAGGTTCTCCTTGAGACCTTCGCCGACCGCGACGTCACCGTCCTCATGCGGTGAACAACGGGTTCTCAAGTCGTAGGGAATGCGCCGAGTTCATTCTCTTGCTGCCCGGGTTCCGACTTCCGATCCCCTTGGTACACGCGCACGGTCGACGTGGTCACAGATCGGTCCACGGGCGGGGCTCGCCCCCGGTCAGCGGCACCCACACCGGCCCGGAGGGAGTGTGCTCCTCGATGTCCTCGAGGACGGCGGCTCCCAGCTGCACCTCGCGGGCGAGGGCTGCGACGAGCGGGTGGTGGGCGACCATCGCCTGCAAGTCGCTGATGCGGTCCTCCAGCCGGGCCCGGGAGGCACCGGTGAGGACAAAGAGAATGCGGGGGAAGACCGGATACCAGCGCAGCCACGCCGGGCCGGTGGAGAGGGGTCGGCGGCGTCCGACGGGCTGGGCTTCGTAGTGGAACAGTCTGGCGTACTCGATCAACTTCACGGCCAGGCGCTCGCTGCTCATGGTCGTGCGATCGACCTCCACGAACGCGCGCAGCTTTCGCCGGTGTTCGCCGTCGACGACGGTGTAGTGCAGGACGGCGTCAGCCACGAGCCGCTCGCCCTCACCGATGGAATGCGCCACCTCAGGAGTCCAGTCCCACGGGCCGTGCTCATGCCCGAGCCGGCGTGCGTCGGCCGCGAACGGCAGGTGGGACCGTACGACGGTCAGCGTGTGCGGCGTCTTCAGCGACGCTGCCGTTGCCGAGGTGATGGGGTACGGCGGGCGCCCCCGCAGGAGGGGATGATCGCGGGCCAGAAGCACCCCGTCCGGGGTGAGGTACCAGGCATGCGTCCGCGGCCGGTCCACGTCCGGCAGCGGCGTGAGGTCGACCAAGCCCGCGGAGCGCAACTTGTTCAGCGCCCGGGAAACCAGTTGGCGAGAGCCGGTTGGCCGCAGCATCTGGAGCAGCTGGCCGGTCGTGGCCATCCGGTGCAGGGCGAGCGCGGTCAGGACCTGCAAGCGCAACGGTTCACAAGGGCTGGGGGCCAGTTCGGCGGCCGGAACACCTGAAGAAGAACGGGTCATGAAAGACACACAACCGGTCTGCCCAGACCATGGCCCCGACCACGAGACCCCGACCACGGTCACGATCCCAGAACAACCTCATGGTCTGTGCCGTGGTCTGGGCAGACCACGGCACTGGCGGATGACGCGGTAGAGCCATCCGCGCGCGCCGTCGGAACATGAGCGATGGCCGATCCGCAGCAGCAGGTGCTGCTGCGGGGCGTGGTGGCGATCCACGCCGTGCCGGCCATCGTGCGACTCCCGGTCCGCAAGGGACCAACTCCCCATACCGGGAGCCGCGTTCATAGGGGCGGTGCGCGCAGGTCTGCTCACCGCCAGGTGCTACTTCCTGGACCGCTGGGCGGCCTGGTCCAGGATGCGCCGGCGTGTCCACCGCCGGCGCCCCTTCTGGCGCCCTGAGTCGGCGACACCGTCGACGGACTTCAGCAGCGGAAGGTTGCCCTGGGACAAGGCGCTGGAGAAGGAACCGACACTCTTGTATCCCAGCAGCGCGGCCGCCTGGCTCGCCCCCAGCAGCTCCTCAAGATCACCGTCGGCGGAGACCTCGGGCAGCGGCGGCGCGGGCTTGGCTCCGGCTCGCCGTCCACGGCCGGGCCGGCTGGCCATCCACTCCTGCAGGGTCGCCACCTTCCACAGCTGGCGGCGGTAGGGGTTCTCGGCCGTGCCCATCTCTTCGACGACGTCCGGTTCGGGGAAGTAGCCGGGGTGGTCCCGCACGAAGGTGTTGACCTGGTTGGCGTTCTTGTAGCCGAGGTACCTCGAGGCGTCCGAGGCGTTCAGCAACGTCTCCGGATCGAGGGAAGGCGGCCTGTGCTGGGTGAGCCGCGCCGAGGAGCGATGCGAAAACCACTCGGTGACCTCCGCGTGGTCCCACAGACGCGCCCGGCCGCGCTTGTCGACAGGCTCGGGAAACGCCGTGCCGGCGGTGTTTTCGGTGCGCTCGGTGTAGAACTGGCTGATCCGCGCTGGCGTCAGACCGTGTTCAGCCGCGATCTCGGCAGCGTCGGCCAGACGAGGTTCACGGTGCGAGGTCATGGCAGAACTGTCCCCTTCTGTTCAGCAGTGCGCCGGCCAACCCGGCATGTAAAGAAAATAATGGCAGAAGTTCCGGTGGGAGGTCCAGCCCGCGGCACATCGCTTTTTCGACGGGCCGCGCTGACAGCTCCCGGCCTCCTCGGGGACCAAACAGACTCCGCGGCGCGCGGCGGCCTCGGCCATGTCGATGAAGGCCATGGCGGCCGGCGTCCTGCCCCATTAGGCCAGGGCCAGCAGCAGGATCACCTCGGCGCGGTCTTGCGCGGCATCGCAGGGCATGCCGGCCGTCTGTGCAGCGGCCAGCAGGTCCGCGGTGGCCAGTTGACCGAGGCGTTCTGCCACCTCCTGGTGCAGATCCTGCAGGCCCTGCTGGTACAGCTCATTCGCCTCGCCCAGGAGCAGCACCAGGTTCTTTGTTCAGTACGGGGCCATCACCAGGTCGCCGATCACTGTCAGACCGACCTGAGCTGCGAGCCACGGCGCGCGTTCTGCCTCGACCTGCTTGACGTGGACGAAGACTGTGTGATCCGCCGAGGGCTCCCACAGATTGACATCGCGGACATTCACGCACAGTGTCACGAACGCACCCCTTGTACCGCCGACACCCAGACCCACTTCAGGAGCCTCGGGCCAGGCGTTGAAATCCCATCGGGCTGACGCAGGGCTGTCTCCCATCGCTTTGAAGAACGGCTCCACCGCTTCGGGAGGCATGGCCCAGCCCCGCAGCCGGATGGGGAGATGCGCCGCAGGATCGTCCCCTTCCTCCGACGAGCCGTCCGGGTCCCCTTCGGCCCACCATTCGGCGTCCGGAATCAGTTCCAGCAGTGCCGAAAGGACCTGCTCCGAGGAGACCCGTACCTCGAAATCGACTTCGAGGCCCTGGAGATCGGCGATTCCGAGCAACCGTTCGACAATGCGCAAACTCTCGGAGAGGTCCGCTGTTCTCAGAATCGGTTGTGCGTACGAGTTGGACACGACGTAGATTCTGCCTCCGACACCCAAGGCCACGGGCAGCGGTCACGTCCTCAAACCTGGGTGCGTCGGCGTGTGATGTGGTGTGCTTCTCAGGCCAGCACGCCCACAGATCCGTAGATGCACTCCATGCCTGCACTCGCGTCTGAGGCGCCGTGCTGTAGGACTTGAGCACAGTGATGCTTTGACCAGCGCCCCGACCTTTGCATGGGACCGGTTGAGGGCCATGGGAGGTCCAGCCCGCGGCACAGCGTTTTCTCGACGGCGGCCGTGCTGACGGCTCGAGGCCTACTCTTCGGGGATCAGGCAGACTCCGCGGCGGGCGGCGGCCTCGGCCATTTCTATGAAGGCCATGGCGGCCGGTGTCCTTTCCCACTTGGCCAGGGCCAGGAGCAGGATCACCTCGGCACGGTCCTGCGCGGCATCGCAGGGCATGCCGGCGGTCTGTGCAGCGGCCAGCAGGTCTGCGGTGGCCAGTTGACCGAGGCGTTCTGCCGTCTCCTGGTGCAGATCCTGCAGGCCCTGCTGGTACAGCTCGTTCGCCTCGCCCAGGAGCAGCACCAGATCCTCGACGTGGCTGGCCGGTGCCGCCGCAGCGAGGTCGAGGATGCGCTGGGTCGTCGTCATCGAGTATCGCTCCCGGATAGCGGTGCGCGGCGGTGTGGTGGTCAGCTGCAGCCATCGCATCCGGCGGCACGGTGCAGGAGCTCGCCCGGCCCGGTACGGGCTTTGGAGTCCCACGTGGGCGGCTTGCGCAAAGCGGCGTGGACGTCGCGTTCCATCCGCTCGAAGTCCTCGGTCTCCTCCACCTCGAGGCCAGGGTCCGGGGCGTCGCGCCGACGGGACAGCGCGATGAGCTCGGCCATGGTGATGTTCGGATTGAACGGCACCTGACGGACCCGCTCGACCAGCGCGCACAGCTCGGCCAGCCGCAGCCGGCGCCCGGCGGCCAGCAGCAGAGCACGGTGGTTGGCCAGGGTGCAGGCCGAGCACGAACAGCGACTCGAACCAGCCCGGTCCTGGGCGCCGGGGTACGAGTCGTAGCACCAGTGATAGGGCAGCCCCGCACTGACCGTGCGTGCCCAGCCTCCTTGGTGCTCACCTGGTGGGCGGGCAGCCACTCGTCGACGACCCGGGCCGAGTCGTCGGATCTACGGCGCCACACCTCCCGGTTACGGCGCTCCGCGCTCTCCTCGGCCCGTATCCCGAGCACGTTGGCGAACATCAGCGGCCCGTCCGTCTCCTTCCTGAGCGCGCGGACCTGCGGGGTGAACCCCTGGTACACCATCTTGGTCTTCCACGGGCCGGTGCAGGTGCGGGCCCGTCCCAGCCAGGGCCAGTCGCCCCGCTCCGTGATGAAGGTCAGCAGATCGAAGATGTATGACCTACACCGAGAAGCGCAAGATGCAAGACAGTACGTACAGTTCAGAGAGACTGCGGTCTCCAGCGGCAAGGTGGGGCACCGCGACACCGACGAAGTCGCCGCCGACGTGCGGGAGACGCGCAACCGCTGAGCCTGGGCCACAGGCTGTGAAACGCTGGCCACGCCGTCATCGGCGCGGAAACACGCTGTACCCGCCCGCGACGTCACCCGCTCAGTGAAATGGGAACCTTCCTACGCCTTGCGGCCGTTCGGCTGCCACGAGCGACGAGGCCTGCAGCCCACTACGCCGCGTAAATACTCCAAAGAAGAACGGAACCCGCGACCACCGGGATTGTCGACATATTCGGACATGCTCGTTGATGAAGTGAAACCCCTCTTATTAGAGGTGTACTGCGATCCGACATTTCAGACCGTTCTGAGGCTTTCGTCGGACGGGTGGGTGTGCGGGTGCCTAAGTTCAGGCGGCAGTGGGGGCTCGGCGAGGGCGCCCCGATCTTCCTTCGGGGCGGGGTTGTGACAGAGCGTTTGCTGATCGAAGTGGCGGCCGACGGACTCGTGACGGTGCAGGAATGGCCGTCGGGCGAGCAACATCCAACGAGAGTCGCTCCGCCGACACCGTTGATCTGGCCCTTGGACGCGGACGACCTGGAAGAACTGCGCTGGTACCTCGAGCATTACCTGACCACGCCCTTCGGCGTGTACAGCGACCGCGGGAGCCGAGTGCAGGACCGGCTGCCGACGTGGGGGACCGCTATCTTCGAGTCCGTGTTCGGCTCTGGTCCGCCCCGTGACGCCTATCTGCGGGCGCGGTCCCGCGGTGGCCTCCTTGAGATCGCTATTGTCTCGCCGGCAGCCGAACCGCTTGCTCTGCCTTGGGAACTCATGGCGGACCCAGCACGGCCCGCTCCGATCGCGCTGGACCAGGTGGCGATCTCTCGCACCCTGACCACGGCGCGGATGCGGCACGTGTCCATGGTGCCCGGTTCCCGCTTACGGGTCCTGATGGTGATCTCCCGGCCCAGGGGGACCAAGGACGTGGCGTACCGGATGATTGCCCGGCCGCTGCTGCGCTGCCTGGAGAACATCGACGGCCAGGTCGACCTGGCCGTGTTGCGTCCGCCCACCCTGCAGCGTCTCGAGGAGGTCCTGGCGGAGGCCCAGGCAGAGGGGCAGCCCTTTCAGATCGTGCACTTCGACGGACACGGTAGCTTCGGCCCAGTCCCGCACGCAGCGGGCGCGGGCGGGACCAGCCCCGCGGCCGGGCCGGAACCTCAAGGCACGCTCGCGTTCGAGCACGCCGCCGGGAGCAGACACCAGGTGCCCGCAGCTCACATTGCCCGCGTGCTTACGCATGCGAAGGTGCCGGTGGTCGTGCTGAATGCCTGTCATTCCGCGGCGATCGGCTCCCATGTGGAAGCCGCGGTCGCCACCCGGTTGCTTCAGGAAGGAACCACCGCCGTTGTCGCCATGGCCTATCAGGTCTATGTGAGGGCAGCAGCAGAGTTCATGACGGCGTTCTACGAGCACCTGTTCACCGGCGGGCGGGTCGCGGAGGCCGTAGCGGCGGGGCGTGCGCGACTGGCGAGCGACAACGGCCGGCCCTCCCCGAAGGGGAGTCTGCCGCTGGCGGACTGGATGGTTCCCGTCCTGTACGCGCGCGGCGAGGTCTGCTTTCCGCAGCTCCGGGCTCGGCCCCGGGGTGGCGGATCCTCGCAACATGGCGCACAGGCGGCGGAACCCACGGATGACAGCCTGACCGCCGACGGAGAGTTCGTCGGACGTGACACCCTCTTCCATACCCTCGAATCCGTCATTCGTCGGCAACGCGTCGCGGTCCTGCACGGGCCTGCCGGCACCGGGAAAAGCGAACTGGTCAAAGCATTCGGACGGTGGTGCCGCGACACCGGCGCCGTCGACGACCCGTCCTCGGTGATCTGGCACTCCTTCGAACCCGGTGTTGCCACCTTCGGCCTCGACGGGGTGATCAACGCCGTTGGGCAACGGCTGCCCGGCGGCGACTACTTCACGCAGCTGGACGACGCTGGACGGCGCATGCACGTCGAGGAGGCGCTCCGCACCCGGCGGATGCTGCTGATCTGGGACAATGTCGAGACGGTTCACTCGATGCCCGATCCCGCCCAAGCCACGCCGCCTCTCACGCAACCTGAACGCGACGAGTTACGTGAGTTCCTCCACCGTGTGGCCGCGGGCGGCCGCAGCGCTGTCATCCTCACCAGCCGCACTCACGAAACGTGGCTCGGAGACGTGTGCCGAATCGCCGTGTCCAGCCTGGAGACAGAGGAGACGCACCAGTACGCCGACCTGCTCCTCGCTCCTTTTGCCCACGCCCGGCAACGCCGGCAGTCACCGGCCTTCGGAGAGCTCCTGCAGTGGCTCGACGGCCACCCGCTCAGCATGCGCCTGATTCTTCCCCACCTGAATACCACCGAGCCGGCGGAACTGCTCGCCGCTCTGCAAGGAAATGCTGCCCTGCCCGAACCCGAGGACGACGGCAGGACAACCTCGCTGGCCGCCAGCATCGCGTACTCCTTCACCCACCTCTCGGCTGACGATCAGCGAACCCTCACCGTCCTCACGCTGTTCCGCGGGATCGCCGACAGCGACCTGTTGGCGGCGTTCTCACAGGCGCCGCACTGCCCGGAGCTGTTCCGCGGGCGCACCGCGCAGGCATGGGATGAACTGCTCGGGCGGGCGACCCAGGTGGGACTGCTGACGAGGACGGGCGATGACCTGTACCGAATCCACCCCGCTCTGCCCGCTCATCTCGCCGCCCAGACATCCCCGCAGGCACCCGCCAACGCGCCCGGATGGGGCAGCTCTGCCGGCCCCGCGTTCCTGTCGGCCTGCGTAACGTTCGGAGCCTGGCTGAGCCAGCAGCTGGAGAGCGCGGACGCGTCCCGCGCTCTGCGTCTGCTCCGCCACCACGTGCGGACGATGAGCACAGCCTTCGGCCATGCTCTTGACCACGGTCAGTGGCAGGAGGCTCAGCTGGTGGCCCAGCCCCTGAACGAGTACTGGCAGCGCAACGGGCTGGCTGAGGAGACGCGAGCATGGGCCGACCGCGTTCGCCGCCTTGTCTCAGGTCCCCAGGGCGGTCCGCCCGACCTGGACACTCCGGCGGGAGCTCTGTGGCTGTTCATGACAGGGGCCGTAGCCCACGACCAGATCAGGGCCCGTCGCCTCGATGAGGCCCGTAGCGGTTTCGGCGACATTCTAAAGGCTCTGGAGCAGTTACCCACCCCGCCCGACTCCCGTCACGCAGACTGCCACAGCGAGTTGGGGGGTGTCGCCCTACTGCAAGGGCAGCTGGACGAAGCCGACAAGCATTACGAGAAGGCCCTCGAGATTCAGCAGAGGATCGGCGACCAGCAGGCGTCGGCCCAGATCCATCATGATCGTGGCATCGTCGCTCAGCAGCGAGATTGGCTCGACGCCGCCGAAGAACACTACCGGCTGGCCCACTCGATCTACGAGAAACTCGGCGTTTGGGTGGGGATCGCTCGCGTCCAGGCGCGTCTGAGCACGATCGCCCAACGGCGCAGTCTGTGGAAAGAAGCCGAGGACCTCTTGGATGAGGCCATCGACATCGAAGAGAAGTTTGGTGACAAGGGCAGAAGGGCCAGCCTCACCGTCCAGCGGGGCACTCTCGCTCTGGAACAGGGGCTGCTGGACGAGGCGGAACGGTGGTACCACGATGCACTGCAGACCGCTGAGGACCTCGCCGACCAGGCCGGCAAGGCCACCGTCTACCACCAGCTCGGGCTGGTCTCGCAGAAGCGTGAGCAGTGGGCCGACGCCGAGGCGTGGTACCTGCTATCGGCGAAAATCAGCGAAGCCCTCGAGGACGGGCCTCGTCTGGCTAGGACATACCACCAGCTCTGCATAGTCACCGGACTGCAGAAACGACTGGACGACGCTGAACAGTGGATTGAACGGTCTCGCGAGATCGCCGAGAAACTCCGCGACCGGCCCGGCATGAGTGCCGCTTACCATACGCTGGGACTTATTACCTGGGAACAAAAGCGAATCCAGGAGTCCCTGCAATGGACGGTCGCATGCGTGGCCCTGTGCCTGTCCGACGGAAATCCCCACCTGGTAACCAGAGGTGGCCCCGTGCACCTGCGGCGTCTCACCGAGGCTCTGGGCGTCACTGCCGTGGAGGAGGCCTGGCGATCAATAACCGGGCACCGCCTGCCACCCGATGTGCTCCGCTGTCTCCTTGAGCCGCTACCGCCTGAAGAGGACCGACCATGAACGATCCCGTGCGACGAGGTGCCCGAGCCGCCGCGAGGCAGCTAAGGGACCACTACCCCGGCCTGCCGTACGAGGTGGAGATAGAACTGCGCCAGCGCCCCACTAACAGGCCGGAACAATACAGCGACCCTGTTGCGATCGCCTCGCTCATCGTTGCCGTCGCGACCCTGGCCTGGACCGCCTACAACGACCTGAAGACTCGTGAATCCGCGCCCCCGCCCGATGCCGTGGAACGCAACGTCGTGGGCGTGTTGGACCGCACCGACGGGACAATTAACTTCCTGAGCCCGAGCGACCTCGAACGCCTCATCCACGTTGTTGTCACCGAAACTCTGAATGCCGCCTTGCCACCCGATTCGGAAGATGACGAGAACCTCACACATTAGGGACGGGGCACGCTTGTCCACCGCTCGACTTCTGCTGCATCTGCTGCTGGGCCGTGCCACGCGAGCGGGCCTTGACCCTGAATCGAGTGCGTCAGATTCAACGGTCCTGCCTCAAAATCGGTGCTGGTGACTGTTACTCGGAGAAGCCCGGCGGAGCCTCCGCGAACACCGCGACCTGTGGCCTGCGCGTCGTAGCTCCCGCGGAGATGAAACGTCCGTGCAGCGGTGGCGGCGCCGGCCGCTGGAGACCGCACAACGCGTACGGGACGCGCTCAACGCGCGGTACCAGATCGTGGTCGTGCTCGCGCTGGGCTGCGGGCTGAGGCAGGGAGAGATCTTCGCACTGTCGCCGGAGGACGTCGACTTCGCCCGTAGGGTCCTGCGTATCCGCCGGCAGGTACAACTTCTCAACGGGCGCTTGTACTTCACCCTGCCGAAGGGCGGCAAGACTCGCGTCGTCGGCATGCCTCCCTCGGTCGCGGCGGCACTGTCCGTGTACTTCATGGACTACCCCGCGGTGGAGGTCGAGCTGCCGTGGGGCGGCCCCGAGACCGGCCGAGAGACGAAGAAGTTTCCGCTCGTCATCACCACGACGTACGGCAACGCCCTGCCGCCGGCGTCATCCCCGAGCGGAAGAAGGGCGAGCGGTGGAAGGCGTCTCGCAAGGACGGCTTCCACGTGCTCCGGCACACATACGCCTCGGTCATCCTCGAAGCGGGGGAGTCCGTCGTCACCCTGGCTCGCTGGCTGGGCCACTCGAGCCCGACCATTGCCTTGGACTACTACGCCCACTTCATGCCCGAGGCCGGCGGCAAGGGACGCGGGGCGATCGATGACCTCCTCGGCCGACCTGCTGCCGTCGTCGTGGCGGCGTAGACGGGGCAGATCACCGTACGGGCCGAACTGGCTTCACCAGCACCACTCCGGACCGTGGCTTCTTCGGCACGGGTTACGGGCCGACTCCGCCGCCCATCTCGGGTACCGGTGTGCCGGGGGGTGTGAAGGCGGCGATCACGGTGGCGGTGATGTGGTCGGCGGCGCGGTCGGAGGTGAGGCGGCCGGCGCGGATCTCCTCCGCCGCGCTGTGCATGACCGCGTGCAGGACGCTGACCATCCAGGCGTTCGACAGGTCCGTACGGAAGGCTCCCTCGGCGCGGCCGTGGGCGACGAGTGCCTCGACGCGGGCGGCGGGGCCGGCGTGCAGTTCGCGGATGCGTCCGGCGGAGAGTTCCCGTTGGGCGGCGGTGAGCAACGCCCGGGCCTGGTCCACGAGGTGCCAGCCGGCCTCGATGTAGCGGGACAGGGCGAGCAGCGGATCACCGGTCAAATCGACGGTGTCCAGCACCTCGTTGCCCCGGTCGATGGCGCGGCTCATCGCGGCATCGACGACCTCCGCGCGGGAGGTGAAGTGCGCATACATCGTCACTCTGCCCACGCCCGCGGCCCGGGCGATCTCGCTCAGGCTCGCCTCCGGGTTCTGTCCGAGGCATTCGGTCGCGGCCTGCACGATCGCCTCGATGCTGCGCAGAGCGTCGGCACGTTTGGTGGCCGAGGAGTTCTTGCTGCCCATGCGCCCACACTACCGCAGTAAGTCGTACAGGGCTGTTTGGCTTATACCCCCCGGGACGTATAACCTGAACACTGCTGTACGACTTAGTGATGAGGGGTGAGCGTCATGAGCGACACGGAAACCACCACCACCCGCGCACTGGATGCACCGCATCCGCTGCGCTGGCCGATCCTGGGACTACTGGGGCTGGCTCAGCTGATGCTGATCCTCGACATCACCGTGGTCGCGATCGCGCTGCCTGAGATGGGCGCCGAACTGGACCTGGGTCGCGCGGCGTTGACGTGGGTGGTCAGCGGATACGCCCTCACGTTCGGAAGCCTCATGCTGCTCGGTGGCCGGGCCGCGGACCTGTTCGGTCCCAAGCGGGTCGTCCTGACCGGGCTCGCCGTGTTCACCGCTGCCTCTTTGGCCGCCGGACTCGCTACCGGCGCCCCGCTGCTGCTCGCGGCACGCATTGCTCAGGGGGCGGGTGCCGCGCTGCTCTCGCCCGCCGCCTTGTCGGTGGTGGTGCGGCTGTTCGACGGCGACGAGCGGAACCGTGCGCTGGGCGTCTGGTCGGCGCTCGGCGGCGGGGGCGCCGCACTCGGCGTACTGCTGGGCGGGCTGATAACGGCAGGTCCGGGCTGGGCCTGGGTCTTCTTCGTCAACGTTCCCGTCGGCCTGGGCGTCCTCGTCTCGCTCGCCCGGATCCTGCCGAGTCTGCCCCGAGCGGGCACCGGCTCCCTCGACATACCCGGCGCCGCTCTGGTCGCCGCTGCGACCGGTGCCCTCATTTACGCCCTGATTCGTGTCGGTGACCACGGCTGGCTGAACTTCGTCACGGTGGCTCTGGTCCTCGGCTCGGTAGTCGGCTACGCGGCTTTCGCTCTCTGGCAACGCCGGGCGGCGGCACCGCTGATGGACCTGGGTCTGCTGGGTCGGCGGCCGGTCGTGGCGGGTACCTTCGTGATCGCTGTGACGACGGCGCTGATGGTGGGGGCCTTCTTCCTCGGCTCCTTCTACCTGCAGAACCTGCAGGGCCACGGGGCCTTGATGACCGGAGCGCTGTTCCTGCCGGTGGCGCTGCTGACCATGGCCGCCGCCGCGGCCGCAGGCCGGGTGATCGGCCGACTGGGAGCACGGCTGCTGGCTGTGGTCTCGCTCGCTGTCGCGGCCGCCGGGTTCCTCGTTCCGGTGCTCTGGTCCGGCACCACCGCGATGGTCACCGGTGTGAGCGTTGCCGCGGCAGGACTGGGCGCCTTGTTCGTCGTCGCCTCCGCCACCGCGCTCGCCACCGTCGCTGCCCACGAGGCCGGAGTGACCTCAGGCATCGTCAGCACCTTCCACGAGTTTGGCGCCTCGGTCGGCGCCGCGGCAGTCTCCAGCGCCGCCGCCACGAGCATCGCCGCCCACACCGGAGTCCAGAGCGCCTCCGGCTTCGATGACGCGTTCCTCGTCGCCACCGGCACGGCCGCGGTCTCCGCCGTCATCGTCCTGTGGCTGATTCCCGCCACGCGCCAGTGAGCCCAGGTGCGCCGCCGCAGCCGACCACTCGGCCTATGCGCTCTGCCGGCCGACGCATCACAGCGCGAACCCACCCACAACAGCGCGGGCGTCCCTCACGCCTGCGAAGCACCCACGGAGGCAATGCATGAATCACCGCAAGCGCCGGCTACTCACGGCCGGTATCACCGCGGTAGGCGTTGGCGCGGCACTGGGCATAGCCCTCCTGATCAGCAGCACGCAGCAAGAGGACGGCAACGGGCAAACCAGCCGACAGGAAACGGTCGCCGAACGCGGCCGGACCGTGATGCCCTTCGACCTCGAAGCGACCACCCACCACTTCACCCCGACTAAGACGGGCGGCGTCCAGGACGTTGTCGCCGACCAACCCGACGACGCCACGCAGGTCAACCTCATACGCACCCACCTCCAGCAGGAGGCCAAAGCGTTCAGCCAGGGAGACTTCGGCGACCCCGCCCAGATCCACGGCGACAGCATGCCGGGTCTGGCGGAACTGGAAGACGGCTACAAACGCATCGAGGTGCGCTACCGGGAACGTGCCGACGGCGCCACGCTGACCTACACCACCGAAGAGCCCGTCCTGGTCGACGCCCTGCACGATTGGTTCGAAGCACAGCTCAGCGACCACGGCGACCACGCGGAATCCGGTCACTGACCAGTGAGCCGAGCGCATGATGGGAAGTGGACGGCTTGAGCGACCCGTACGAGTTGAGCGCGGGAGTGCCCTCAGTCGAGGACTTCCGCCGCCTGCGCACCGATGCCGGCCTCTCGGACAAGGACCCGGAAGCGGTGGCGCTCGCCCTGCCCAACACCTGGCACGGCGTGGTGCTCCACCACGCAGGCGAGCCTATAGGCATGGGCCGGATCATCGGCGACGGCGGTACCGCGTTCCAGATCGTCGACATCTGCGTTCACCCCGCACATCAGGGCCGCGGCCTCGGCAAGCGCATCATGGCCGCGCTCACCGAGGAACTGGAACGCCGGGCGCCCGCCACCGCCTACGTCTCCCTGATCGCGGACGGCCCAGCCCGCTTCCTCTACGAGAAGTTCGGCTTCGCCGACACGGCCACGCACGACTCGATCGGCATGTACCGCGTGCTGGGTGCAAGTTCTTGGTCCAGCGGGGTTCGAGCGGAGCCGTAGACGGGGCTTGGTCCATCGGAACGCGCCTGGGCGTGGTTGGCGCGCTCGCGCTTCTCGGCGGCCGCGTTAACGCAGTAGGGGGCCCACCACTGCAAGCCCCTGATCGTCTGGGTCAGCGAGTCGGGGCGGTCGGCCAGCAGCAGGACCGGATGCGGGCAGAGGGTGAGCCACTGTAGGGCGGTCTGTCATGCGGCTTCGGCGGCCTTCCGCGCGGTGAGGGTGGTACGGGCTTCGCGCTCTAGGCGGACGGCCTCGGCTTGGTGGTAGGAGACGGACCAGGTCAGGAAGTGCAGCAGAGCGGGGGTGTCGCGCTGGCGGGTGGTTATGTGCGTGGCTGTGGGAGCCGTTTCGATGTGATTGTGGGAGTCACCATCTGACCGAGTTTGCGCGGTCATCGGCGACCGCCTGACCTTCAACGGCGCCATCATCCAGACCGGCACCGAGTCCTACCGCCTTGCCCACACCAAAGCCCGGGCCGAACGGGTCGAAGCGAGCTGACGCAACGTTCAGAACACGTTGATCGCAGCCGGTGCCCGTTCCGCGCGAGTCAAGGCGCGCAGCACCGCCACTTGGCCGTGACGCCGGACGGCAAGCCCGGTCAACAGCGCAACAACGGGATCGAGGGCAGAGCCTGGAAGTTCCGGAGCGCCGAGGCCCACACTGACCGCCAGGTCGTCCATATGCACAGCGAGCTCGACCATCCGGGTCACGAGGAAATCGTCCAGGCTCAGCGCCCACCCTGTCTGCGGCATGAACACCACCCAGTCGCCATGCACCTTCTCAAGGCCGGTTCGCTGCTGGTCGAGCACGGCATGGGCCCGCTCGACCAGCCGCCGCACGCCTTCGGACGAGATGTCTTCACCCTTGGCTCGAATCCCGGAGCTGATCTCGTCGTCGAGCGGCGCGTCGATCCACACTGCCCGCGCATAGTGTTCCGACACAGGGATGGGTTCGTGCTCAGAGGCAGGCTCCTCCAGCGCCGGATCCACGCTGAAGATCTGATACGCGAGGTGGCCTGCCAGACCACCGACAGTCCACTGCGCCAACGCGCTGGGCTTCTCCCACGAGGCCGCCACTTCCGGTGCGTCCAGCAACGCTACGGCCTGCGCGGCGGTCCCCAAGTAAGCGTTCCTCAGACTCACAAGCCCCCCAAGATCCGTCCGGATCCCAACACTACGCAGTACCGCCGAGGGAGGAGGCCCGATGCCGCTCGACCGTCCACGCGGCGCACGCACTGCGAGAGGACACAACGGCTCAAATACCTCGCATTGCGATACGTGAGCGTGCTGAGTGACATCAAGAGGCACTGACATTGATCAAGCCGGCACCTCCCTGGGTGACTCCCGACGTCACCAACAAACGACTCCCGAAGAAGCCGGCACAGCCAGGCGGGAGGCCTCGAGGATCGCGGGCAGGTCGGCACGCTGCGCGACGTGCTCCGCGCAGCCGCGCAGGACGGCGGTGAGTACCGCGGCCGTCTTCTGCGATGGCGGGTGGGCAGCGGCGGACGTCATCGGGGACAGCGACTCTGCGGGGCGGGCGGCGTAGCGGTAGAGGGTGAGGCTGCCGCGGTAGCCGGTGCGGCTGCGGGCGAGCCTGGGGAGGTCCTGGTCGGGGGCGGTGGTCGTGTAGGCGTTCACGGGTCCGAGGCAGGCGCGTACGGCGGTGAACTGGTCCCAGTGGTGGGGGTCGGTGCTGCCGGTGACGTGCACGCTGCCGCGCATCGCCCCGCCAAGCTCGAACACGACGGCGTCGTCCTGGCGGGGGCCGGCGGTGGCGTGCACGGGGCCGGCGGGCGTGTCGATGGTCAGGCTCGGGCTGGTCATGGGCTGCGACTCCTCGGGACTCGACTGGATGGGCTGGGGGGTGTGCCGCCCCGCGCTCGCCGAAGGGGGAGGTGCGGGCGCGGGGCGGCAGTCGGCCAGTGGTGCGCTGGCCGGGGCGGGGCCGTCCACGCCCCGCACCGGGGGAGGGGCGTGGACGCGTCTGCGGGGCTACTCCTTGGGCGGCTTGTGTCGGCGGAGGTTGCCCCGGTCGGTCAGGCTGGGACGGCGGCCACAGGGACAGTTCGCGTAGCGGCGGCCGTGCATCGTGACGAACTTCCCAGGTGCCGGGTACCGGCTTGGTGTTGGTGCAGTAGCCGTCCGGCGTGATGGCGGGCTTGTCGCTCATGAGTGGTCCTTCGCGGTTCCGTGGGGGCGGTGCAGTACGGGGGCGTGACAGACCACGACGGGGGCGGCGTCGTCTGCGGGCAGGGACGTGACGGTCTGGTGGAGTTCGGCTGTGTCCATGGGGTGCAGCCGTCCGGCCCGTACCTCCCACCCGCACGTGCGTATGCCTGCGTCGGTGGTCGTGGCGACCAGGACGGCGTCATGCACGGTGCTGTTCTCCAGGGCGAACGTCAGGAGTACGAAGAACTGCACGTACTCGTCGGCGGAGTGCTCCACGCGCGAGGTACCTGGCTCGACGGTCACGTACAGGTCGGCGTTCATCTCGGTGCCGTCCGTCCGCTCGGCGTTGATGTGCAATTCGTGGCTTCCTTCGCCGAGGGCTGGGAACAACGCGGTCAGCGCGTGCAGGGCGCGGCCCATGGCCAACGCCGTGGCGGCGTTGTCGGGCTGTGGGAGCTCAGGCATGCGGGGCCTCCTCGTCGGAGTCGGGGAGCTGGGGGAGAGCGGGGGCGGGGTAGACCGCGCGCTCTACGGCGGCCACGTCGGGGCACGGAATGACGGCGGCCTGGAGGGCGTCTGTGTCCAGGGGGTGCAGCCATCCGTCACGCACGGACCAGCCGCACGCGCGGGGGTTGGGCTCGGCGGCCGTGGTGGCGATCAGGACTGCGCTGCGCATGGTGCTGCCCTCCAGCGCGAAGACGAGCAGCATGCGCAGGGCGCAGAACGCGTCTTCGTCCAGGACGGCCAGGCGCAGCGGCTCCATGCCGATGGAGAGATCGGTACGGCCGGTGACGAACGTGTGGTCGGTCCGCTGGGCCACGAGGTTCAGGGTGTGCTCACCGTCTCCGAGTGCCTGGAAGACGGCGGACAGGGCGGTGAGCGTGCGGCTCATGGCGGCCGCGATGGCGTTGTCTCCGGGGTGGGCGAGCTCCGGGCGTGCAAACATGAGAACTCCTCACGGGGCGGGGCGGTGGGTGGTGGGCCTCAAAGGCCGGCGGCCGCGCTGCGCCCAGGGCGCAACGGATGTTCTGGCGCGCGGTCGGCTCCGCCGACGCGTCGCGCGGGCTGCTCCGCGGCAGGGGGCGGGGCGGGAGCGCTCCGCGCTCCCTGCGGGGCTTGGTCGCGTGCTCCGCGCTCTCGGATTGGTCGGGCCCGTGCGGGCCCGGCTGGGGGAGTTGCCCGGCCCGCACGGGGGTCTGTCAGCCGTGCGCGGCGGCGGCCGTGAGGGCCGGAATCGCGAGCGCTTCCAGGGCGGCAGCCTCGTCGGCGTCGGTGAGGGTCTGCGCGGTCGACGTGACGGCCTGCATCACGCCCCCGGCCGTCATCTGACCGCCCCGGATGAAGTGGGAAAGGATGCGGTCCTTCGTCTCGTTGCCGATGCTGAGCGACTTGGTGACGTGCTCGATGGTCTTCGTCGGCTCGTCCAGCGTCTTCCCGGCGGCAGCCTCCATCGCGTGCACCTTCGCCTCGACGTACTCCCGTGACAGGAAGGTGCGCACGGCGTCGGTGGTCTTGGAAGTGATCAGCTCCAGCGTCTTGCGCTGGGTCTGGCCGGACCAGGACACAACGCCCTCGTCCTGCCTGCCTCCGAGGTGCACGGCGCGCATGACGTCCTTCGTCTCGGTCAGACCGTTGCGGCAGACCTGGATGACCGCGCGCGGGGTGATGGTGTACGCCCCCGCGCCGACCTCGCTGTTGGTGATGACGAACCCGGCCGAGATCATCGGGAGTTCGTCACCGCTGCGGCCGTCGAACGGGGAGCGGTAGCCGCGCAGCAGGTTGCGGGCCTGGATCGCTACCGCTTCGGACTCGACGCGCACGTACATGCGCCGGTCGGTGAGGTCGCACCCCGTGATCCGGGTGGGGTGCCCGGACTGCTCCACCCCGTCGAGGGCGGCGAGCAGCATGTCGAGGTTGTCCATCAGCTTGTAGCTGTCGGACAGCAGCGCGCGGGCCACGCCCTCGCCGGGCATGCCGGGGCCGTTCTCGCCCCGGAACGCACGGAGCATGAAACGGCGCTCCGGCTCCTGCCGCATCCACGCGTTGACGTTCTCGTCCAGCAGCGGGACGTTTTCCGCGCGCATGCGGCGCAGGTAGGCCAGCGGATGCGGAGCTTGTCCGAGATTCCCTCGTCGGCCACGACGGTGGGGCGGTAGATGCCGTCGACGACCGTCACACCGCTGGTCGTGATCTGGGACTCGACTCCTTCGACGTGCACGTTCCCTCGTGCATCCGTAGCGCGGACGCGGGGGCGATGACGTCCAGCTTCCGGCGCTGCCCGTCCTCCAGGATGCGGACCAGATCGGACAGGTCGGCGTTGCGGGCACCGGTGGGGGCTACGTTCGTAGCGCGCTCGGCGAACTGCTGAGTCATGCGGTTTCCCCTTCGCTGTTGGTCTCTGCGGGCCGGGGGACGGAGCCACCACCCCCGAACAACGTCAATAATAGTGTTTGTCAGGGGTGAGTAAACCCACCCCTGACCTGCACACTTACACCAGCGGCGCGCGGAAATCCGGAAGCGGCGTCAGACTCTGCCGCCGTACGCGCGTGACAGCGGACACCGGAACGCCGCCGATCACCTCGCACAGGTCGTAGCGGACGCTGTGAGCCGCCCCGACCGGTCCGGCCTGCGCCGTGATCGCCTGCACTTAGTAGACGCCGTGACGCCGCGTCACGCTGCCGTGATACCTGACCTTCTGCCACAGCACCGGCCCGCACTGATTCGCCAGCCGCTCGGACAACAGCAGGTCGACGAACGCGCGGTCAACCGTCTCCCGGTCGACCGGCACGTCAGCCATGGCCGGGCCGGTGTGACCGGTGCGCACACCCATCGCCCAACCCAACTCGAAGAACGACCGGACTACATCCAGCTGCTCGTGTGACACCCGCATGGCGTCCGGGTCCCGTTCGCTGCACGCCAACTCCCGCAGCGCGTAACGAGCCTGCTCCTTTTCGGCGTCCGTGAGCGGCGCTCCGATTTCCCGGGCCTGCTCTGGAATCCGCGTGTTCTCCATGGCGTCCCTTCTCCTTTTCGGTGATGCCGGGGAGGGGGCTCCTCAACCGGGGTGCCCCCGTGCGGACTACTTCAGGAACCCGTTCGACCGGAGGAAATCGGCCGCCATGTACGCAACTCCATGGGGCTTGTAGATCTGCGGGAATCGCCGTAACTCAACTTCCATGCGCCCCGCCTTGTCCGGGTCGATGAACTCCTGAACCAGACGGTAAGGCTCCTCACCCGTCGGCATTTCCAGGACGACCGGACCAGCGGCCTTGGTCTCGAACCGAATTCCGGTGTAATTCCGGTCGGAGTTGTGCACGACCTTCACCCCTGCCCGCGCGCACAGCAGCGGCAACAGGTTCGCGATCGTGCGGGCACGAATCGCACGCTCGGTCATGGGAGCGTCCGCGCCGCGCACCCCGCGCACGATCCCGTCACTGATCGTCAGTTCCACGTCTTTCCCCTTCGTCGGTCCTTGCGGTTCCCGGGGGTCGCCTCCCCCAGGACTTCAAATAATAGTGTGTGTACCGTTCGGATGGAACCCCTGTTGCGCTGGGAGTTGCGCTGGAGGTTGCGCCAGGGTGTTGCGCTGGAGGTTGCGCCAGGGTGTTGCGCTGGAGGTTGCGCAGCCTCCTGGAACATCTCCGCGTCACCCCTGGTCACCCCAACAATCAGGCTTGGTACGCCTGCTGACATCCCCCTCTGCACACCCCCACGCACCCCAGACGAGACAAGGAGAAGGGAAAGGGAAGGGCGGGGACGGGTACGGGAGCACATCGGAGGATCGGGGCGCCGTCCTCCTCTGCTTGCGCGTCGGCGGGGCCTCCGCGCTCGGGTGCCGGACACAGCCGACGCAGCAGACGAGTGCGGGGAGCGGGGCGCAGCGCGCGGCCGGCACCCAGCGCGATCAAAAGGCACGCACCAACCCTGCGCCGCGAAGACATCACCTACGATAGAAGAGCTTCTTGGAGAGAAGCGCTGCTGGCGGGGAGTTCCGGTATGGTTTTGCCGACCCGCCGGATCTGCCGTTCCCCGCCAGCAGGCAAATCGCAGCAACATAATGGGGCGCAGCGAAATGCGGTCACTCTAAAAGCGCCGCCCATTTCTGCCCTGCTCTTCGGAATTCTTTTGCGCGCGGTCTGCTCCGCAGACGCGACGCGCCGCCGCTACGCGGCGGACACCCCGGGCCGCTCCGCGCCCGGACGAGAGCAGCGGTGGCATCGCTACGCGATGCACGACGGAGGGGCGGCCCGCTGATGCGGGCCGCCCCTCCGTCGTCTGTCTACGACGCTCCGCGTCGCGGGTGGGGGTGCCGGGGTCCCTTGGCCAGCACCCCACCCGCCCTGCCCCGCCCGGCGGGTGCACGGGGCAGGGTGCGGGCCAGGTCGCCATCCCAGCCCGCCCCAGGGGCAGCTACAGAACGGTGTAGGCGATGGGCGGGTAGACCGCCTCACCCTCACCCTCGTCCTCGTCGCTGCCGTGCAGCCCGAAAGCGTCCACGAACACGGCCGGTTCACGGTCGCCGATCAGCTCGGCCGCCTCGGACGCGGTGCACTCGCTGAGCGTGCAGTAGGCCAGATGCCAGGCCCGGATGACGGGCGCGCCCTCCGCGCCCTGCGCGGGCGACCGCAGAAACAGCGTGCCGTACGACAGCGGCTGCGCCAGCCCGACCATCAGCAGAAACGCCATGTTCTCCAGGTACTTCTCCTCGGCGCCCACCAGATCCTCCGGGCCGCCCTCACCCTCCACGCTCAGCGGGAGCGCCGCGCACAGCGGCTTCTCCTGGCCGTCCATGGTCACGCCCAGCCGCACCACATGCTCGCCCGGCGCCAACTGGCCCATCAGACGGGCCAGCACCGCGTAGGCCTCCTCACGGGCCTCCGCAATCCGGGTCGGAGAAATCGGCTTCAGCTTCGCCATTGCACTACCCCTTCACTTACTTGGAGAGAATTCCCGCCCGGTGAGGTTGCCGCCTCACCGAACGCAGTAATTCTATTACGGCCCCAGGCCCATCGGAATAGAGCGAGCGGAACAAGCAGGGGCGGAATTAGGACAGTTACTGTTCGTGACTCTCAAGCGGGTTCGGAGGGCATCCGAAGTAAACCCAGAATGCAGCCGATACGTGAAATGACGCACCGCACAAGGAGGCTGAGTCAACGTCAAATACCAGACCCTGAAGCAGGAGGGAGAGGGGGGTACCGCTTAGTCCCAGAACTCATCTAGTCCCAACTTTGACGCACAGTCCGATGCCGCGAGGACTGTGCCCCTCTCCCCAACTCCCCAGGAGGCGCCCCCTCTTGTAGCCAGCCGCTCTTTCTGGCAGGCCCGGAGGGCACTGCCGAGGTCTCGTACTAGGACTGCGGAGCAGGCCGGTACGAGACGCATCTGACCGGAGGCCAGATGCCCGGATCACGGAGTGATCCGGCAGGCGGAACGGAGTTCCGCCCCTCCCGGGCGAAGCCCGGGGACCCGCCGCGTAGCGGCGGCGCGTCGTGTCTGCGGAGCAGACCGCGCGC
>NZ_JAUSWW010000002.1 GCF_030815415.1 Streptomyces canus | reverse complement strand
CACTCGCCGGCGCATTCTGGGACCTCATGCTGATGAGGGCGCGGGGGCAAATGCGGTGGGATGGGCTACCCAGTGCAGGACGGCGGCGGTCACCGCGTCGCCGAGCGAGCTGATGGCGTCCACGGCGTGCTGGTCGCCGGGAAGCGGCGCGATGCCGCGGATGGTGAGTGCGGCACACAGGTCCAGTCGGCGCCGGTCGACGGGGCCGAGGGGGATGTTCAGGCGCTGAGCCGGTTCGGGGGGCGGCAGCAGGTAGTCGCCGCCTTCGCGGACGCCGGTCCGGCCAGCGTCGGGGTCCAGCGCAGTGGGGGCGTACGGGTCGCAGATGGGCCAGAGGTCCTGGGCCGGGACGAGCGTGTCGCTGTATGCGTTCACCGCGGATCTCCCTTGCTTGGCGTGTCTGTCTGCCTGTTGAAGTCGCTGGGCGGGCAGGCCCGGTTGCACCGCTCCTCAGCAATCCCCCGAATGCCGCAAAAGTAGGGAAACCTGCCTCGCACATCTGGCCTTGCCCGCGGACACGGCACCTCCGTTCGGCAACGCCCTATGCCTCGGCGACGAATACGCGTGGGTTGTCGTAGGAGTTGGCGACCGCGCGCCAGCCGCGGAGAATGGCGGAACGCCTTCCCGGTCCCAGTGAGGGTGCCCGCCGTCGGCCGCCAGGGTGTCGATGGCTTGGCGCTGGAGGTGCAGCAAGCCAGGCCAGGTGCTGCTCGCGCAGGGCCTCCCGCGGTCCGCCACGCCCGCCGCCATAATGAAGCTATGGCAGCCAGTGCACACTCCCCCAGGCCCAGGACCGACCTGGCGGGAGCGTACGCGGACGACCTGGCGTTGTACCGGCGCAAGTTCCAGCAGCGTCTGCCCGCGTCTTTGGAGGAGTTGCAAGGCCCGGCTCGGGGTGTGGTGGATCTTCCGCTGCACGTGGCATGGTCCGGGTTGACGTCCTATGACCTGGACAAGCCCCGTCAGCGCATGGGCCTGTACCGCACTGTGCTGCACGAGGGCCTGCGTGAGGACCTCGCCTCCTGCCTGAATCAGGATGTTCTCCTCGAGCTGTGGCCGACACTGCGGCGTCTGGTGGGCCGTACCGTGCGCACCGTGTGGGAAGACGCCTTCCCCCAGCTCGCCGCGCGCGGCAAGGCGGCCGCGTGAACCAGGACATGCCGGAGCTCCATGCACGGCTCCTGGCGGACGTCATCGCCCTCGGCGCCCCCTACCCCCTCGTTCTCACCGGCGGCTACGCAGTGCGGGCACACCGTCTGGTCAGCCGGCCCAGTCAGGACCTCGATGTCGCCACCGAGAACCCCGCTCCCATGGCCGATATCGCTGCCGCGCTGCGCAACGGCCTCCACAAGCTCGGCTGGCAGGTGCAGTCCCTCGAAACGGCACCGCTGTCCGCTCGCTTCACCGTCTGCGACCCGGACACGGGGCAGGAGGTCGAAGTCGACATCCTCAAGGAGATCTTCTGGCGTCCTGTCGCCGACAGCCCGTACGGGCCCGTTCTCGCGGAAGAAGATGTGATCGGGACGAAGGTACGCGCCCTGGGTGACAGGGGTGCGCCCCGGGACCTGATCGACGTGTTCGCCGCCTCCCGCCGCTGGAGCACAGCCGACCTCGAGGAATTCGGCCGTCGACACGCCCGGGGACGCTTCGAACGAGAAGACCTCCAGGCCAACCTCGCAGGCGCCGAATGGACCGACGACGAAGCATTCGCCGCCTACGGCCTCGACACGGCCACCATCACCGCGCTGCGCGCCTGGGCTCTGGAATGGGCCGACGACCTCGCCCGCAGGCTCCTCGAAGAAGACCAGGCCCACGACCAGGACTGACCCCGCACAAACCGGCCTCAGCCCACGGCCACCTGAGGGGGTGGCCGTCGACCGCGCCCTATGCGTCCTCGGCACACCGGCTGGCGGGCGAGTACCGTCCACGATCCGGCGGTGCCTCAGCGCCTTCCGCATCAGCCAGACCGAAGACACCACAGCACGTCGTCGCCGCCCCGTTGCCGTTTCGCGTAGCCCTCGGTCTGCACGAGCCCAGGCACGGGACCAGGGAGTACACGCGCACCAGCCTGGGCGGGCGGTACGGCTCGACGTAGCCGCCGCGCAGTCGGGCCTGTCCGGTGCACACGCGCTGTCGCCGCTTCCGTCGTACGGGATGCGGGCACGGCGCGTTTCCTCAACGGCCGTCCCCCTGGGGCCGGATCCGCGAGAGTGACTGACATGAACGGCATCGAGCAAAGCCCTGCCATCAGTCTGGCCAAGGTTCAGGAAGCGGCACCCCGTCTGGTCAGCCTTTACAAGTAGGCCGGGGCCAGCATCCGCGGGCGTGGGCTGGAGGGGCTGCGTGCCGCGGTCTACCTCGTTCTGGATCGGTCGGGGTCGATGCGGCCGTACTACCGGGACGGCAGCGTCCAGCATCTGGCCGAGCAGGTCCTGACGCTTTCCGCGCACTTCGACGACGACGGCACCGTGCCGGTGGTGTTCTTCTCCACCGACATCGGGCCGGCACCAGGGCCGCATCGAGAAACTGCACCAGAACCTGGGGCACATGGGCCGCACGAACTATCACTGGGCCATGGACGCGGTCATCGACCACTACCTCGATTCCGGCAGCTACTCCCCCGCTCTGGTGGTGTTCCAGACGGACGGCGGACCCACGAGCCGTATCGCTGCCGAGCGCTATCTGTGCAAGGCCGCCCGGCTTCCGTTGTTCTGGCAGTTCGTGGGGTTCGGTGATCCCGAGGACAACGAGTTCGCGTTCCTGCGCAGGCTCGACACCCTGGCCGTCCCGGCCACCCGCGTCGTCGACAGCGCGGGCTTCTTCCACGCCGGCCGCAATCCCCAAGCCGTTGACGATCAACTGCTGTACGACCGGCTGCTGAACGAGTTCCCCACGTGGCTGACCGACGCCCACGCTGCCGGGAGTCATCCCTTGACCCTCCTCGGCTCGAGCTCTCCAGAACCCCGGGTGGGGCAGCCATAGTTGAGGAACCGAAGGGACTGGCATCCGGGATGGGAGTGGCCTCGCGACCATGCTGGGGGATGCGGCGCCCCTGAGCTGTTCGGGAGGGTCGCTCCGGCGTACGGCGGAGCACTGGCAAGCGTGCTTCTGGCCGCCGTTGAAGTGAGAAACGCAAAAGGGTTCCCGCTTCGACGGCTGCCGGCAGAGCGGAAGCCTAGGAGTTGGGTTCAAGTGACTGGTGTCGCAACGGGGGGCTCACTTGGATTCGGTTCGTCCTACCGGGTCGGGGCCAGCCATCAGTGCCTCGCATGCCGTTTGCCAGGTAGGGGCGCCAGGGTGGAGCTGGGTGTGGAGGTAGGACGCGGTGAGGTGGGCGAGGGCGGTGACTCGCTCGGGGTTCTCGTCGGTGGTTTCGGCGGCGTCGTATCCGGCGATTCCGCCGAGTCCGTGTTCCGCGTCGAAGAGGGTGAGCAGGGTTTTGGGGGCGGGGGCGAGTGTGTAGGGGTCGGTGTGCCAGTCCGGTCCCATGTCCGTGAAGTGCTGGGGGTCGTCCTTGTCGCCGGCGACGATCAGTGCGGGGGTGGTCATGGTGGAGAAGTCGACGGCACCGATGATCGGCCACTGGTGGGCCATGGGGCCGTTGAGGACTTCTCCGCCTCTGCCGGGCGCGGCGAGCAGTACGCCTGCCTTGATCCGGGGGTCGGCGAGATGCACCAGGTTCCTGGTGTCGGGGTCGGTGAGTCCGGCGCCGAGTAGGAGGGCGGCGGTGAAGCCTCCGAGTGAGTGTCCTGCGAGGGCGATCTTGGTGGGGTCGATCCGTCCGGCGAGCTGCGGCACGGTGTGTTCGATCACGTCGAGCTGGTCGAGGATGTGGGTCATGTCCTCGGCGCGGGAGCGCCAGAAGTCGGGTGCTCCGGGTGCTCCGGCGACGAGGTGGCTCAGTGTCCTGGAGGTGAGGTGGGTGGGCTGGATGACGATGAATCCGTGTGCTGCCCAGAGGTTGGCGAGTGGTGCGTAGCCGTTGAGTGAGGAGAGGTTGTTGGAGGGGCCGTGGCCGTGGGAGAGGAGGATGACGGGGAGGTTGGTTCCTGTTGCGGGTGCGGAGACGCGAACCTGGAGGTCGACGGGGCGTCCGGGCACGGAGAGGACTACGGGGCTGAAGGACAGGACCGGGGTGGGCGTGCTCAGGGTGTCGGTGGTGGGTGTGCTCACGGTGAGGTTCCTTTTGGTGGTGGCTGCCGTGTGGCTGGGGCTCTGAGGGTGGCAAGGGGTAGAGGCAGGGGGCAGGAGCGGGCCGTTTCGGTTAGGCTGAAGCGGAGCGCTGCTCCAGTTAGTATTCGGAGCGCTGCTCCGTTTTGTCAATCGGTATGGGAGGACGGGACTTCGTGATGGCCAACGGGAGCTCTGTTGGGGAGTCGCCGTCCCGAGGTAAGCGGGCTGACGCGCAGCGCAATCGGGAGACGGTGCTCGCTGCTGCCGCCGAGGTGTTCGTCGCCTCTGGTGTCGACGCACCGATCCGACAGATCGCGGCCCAGGCGGGGGTCGGGATGGCCACGATCTATCGCCACTTCCCGACTCGGGCGGATCTCGTCACCGCCGTCTACCGCCACCAGACCGAGGCATGCGCCGAGGCCGGTCCGAACCTGCTGGCCAGTGCCGGCTCACCGCTCGACGCGCTGCGGCAGTGGATCGACCTCTTCGTAGACTTCCTGGTCACCAAGCACGGACTCGCCGATGCCCTGCAGTCCGACAGCGACCGTTTCGCCGCGTTGCACTCCTACTTCCTGGATCGGCTACTGCCTGTCTGTGCTGAGCTGCTCGACGCCGCGGTGGAGGCTGGTGACATCAGGGCTGGCACGCAGCCCTACGAGCTCATGCGTGGCATCGGCAACCTCTGCATCGGGCACGACAACGACCCCCGCTACGACCCCCGCCGCCTGATCACCCTCCTCCTCCAGGGGCTCCAGCAACAGCCCCGCACGTCCTGACGTGCGAGTGAGGGGGGCGGCCCAGTGGTGAGTGGTCAGGGGGTGGGGGGTGGTTGGCCAGTTGCGTAGGAGGGTGTCGAGGGCTTCCAGGATGCGGGTCCAGGTTTCCTGGGTGTCGGGGGCGCTGTGGCTGAAGCCGCCGCCCATTTCCAGGCTGATGTAGCCGTGGAAGGTGCTGCCCAGGAGGCGGACGGCGTGGGTCTGGTCGGGTTCTGTCAGGTCGTAGCCGCGCAGGATCGCCCGGGTCATCTGGGAGTGTCTGGCACCGGCGCTGGCTGCGGCTGCTTCTGGGGCGAGGCGTAGCTGGGCTGCGGCGTAGCGGCCGGGGTGTTCGTGGGCGTAGTCCCGGTAGACGTCGGCCAGGGCGGTGAGGGCGTCTTTTCCGGCTCGGCCGGCGAGGGCGGTGGTGCCTCGGTCGGCGAGTTCCTCCAGGGCGAGGAGGGCGATCCTGGTTTTCAGGTCGTGGGAGTTCTTCACGTGCGAGTACAGGCTCGCGACCTTGACGTCGAAGTGTCTGGCGAGTGCGGAGACGGTGACCTGCTCGAAGCCGACCTCGTCGGCGAGGTCGGCGCCGGCCTGTGTGAGGAGTTGTGCGGTCAGTCCTGCGCGCGCCATGGTTCTGGACCTCTCGGAGCCGGTGCGGGGTGGTTCGGCTGAGGTCATCTTGTGTTTGCCTAATGGGTTTAGGCAAACAGTGGGGTGGGTGTCGTCAGGTGGCTGTCGGCCAGGTGCGCAGCAGGGTCGCGATGCGAGGCGTGGTGCAGGTGGGGTCGCGGAGGAGGTCGCGTAGGGCGATCGCGTCGTTGCGGGTGGGCTTGAGGGGGATGCCCGAGGCTTCGAGGTACATGACGCCGGTCGCGGCGGCTACGGCCATGTTGGAGCGCTCCAGCCAGCGGCAGCGGCCGAGGATGTGGACGAGAGCGGCGGCGCGGGCGTAGGGGCCGTCGTAGACCGGCTGGTCCAGGAGTTCGGCCTTGTGGGCTGCCACTGCGGCGACCGGGATGCCGTAGTCGTCGGGGGCGGGGTCGCGGGCGCCTGCGATCTCGGCGACCTGCAGGATCCAGGGGACGTCGATGTGCAGGTCCATTACGCGGCGTGGGCTCCCGGAGCGGTGCGGTCGGCGTCCTCGGCCTCGTCGAAGATCGCCTGGTGTTCGTCGAGGAAGCGGCGGGCGGCGTCCAGGCCGCGGGCGCGCAGGCCGTCGGTGTCCTCGCGGACGAGTTCGGCGATGTAGTCGCCGATGCTCAGGCCGCGGTCCTTGGCTCGGGCCTTGGCGAGTTCGGCGACCTCGTCGTCTACGCGGGCGCCCAGTTGTGTCTTTGTCATAGGGGTATGGTAACAGGTGTTACCAGGCTTTGGGGGGGCGGCGGCCCGCTCGGGCCAGGAGGAGTGAGCGGACCGCCGAAGGGGAGGGATCGGGAGGGGTCAGGCGATGGCCTGGGCGAAGTAGAAGTAGCGGTGAGGGTCGTAGGCGGCCTTGACTGCCTGGAGGACGGGGTAATTGCGGCCGTAGTAGGCCTGCTGCCAGTTGGGCAGGGCCGGGTCCATGAAGTTCTGGTAGGACTCGTGGTTGCCGGCTGTCTCGACCGTGGTGAAGGTGGTGTTGAGCCAGGCGTCGCCTGCGGCCCGGTCTTCCTGGGTCGGGGCCGCTGTGGTGTGGGCGAGCTGGATGCCTACCTCGAACTCGGTGGTGCGGTGGGAGTAGGCGGTGGCGCCGACGCCGTAGTCGTTGACGCGGCCGCCGTAGGAGAGCAGGGCCAGGACGCGGAACTGGCCGGGGCGCAGGGAGGCTTCCATTCGGGCCAGGGTGTCCTGGATGGAGGTGCGGGTCTGGGCCTTGCTGAAGAGCGTGTTGCGGTAGGTGGCGTTGTACTCGCGGGGCAGGACGGCCTCGGGCGAGTAGCCGACGCGGTGGCATTCGCTGACGGTCTGCGTGCCGCAGCCGAAGATGGTCATCATGGCCTGCTGGTAGGGCAGTTCGACGACCTGTCGGGTCACGCTGGCCTTGCCGTGGGACGTCATGAAGGTGTTGAGGGCGGTCTCGGCTGCGGCCTGGGCGCCCGCGTAGGTGCCGGTGAGGATGACGTGCGGCTCGCCGCCCTGGTCGGTCGCCAGGGTGAACAGCAGCTGCGTGTTCAGCTCCCGCGGACCGCTGATGATCCACTGCTGCCAGGCCTGGACGATGTCGGCGGCGTCGGACCAGGCGAAGGTCAGGTTGAACAGGGTGAGGGACGGGATCGAGACCGGGCGTACCTCGTACTCCGTGACAACGCCGAAGTTGCCGCCGCCTCCGCCTCGCAGGGCCCAGAACAGGTCCGGGTTGTCGTTGGCCGAGGCCGTGACCGACTTGCCGTCAGCGAGGACCACCCTCGCCGAGACCAGGCGGTCGGCGGCCGTGCCGTACTTGCGGGATGCCGGGCCGAGGCCGCCGCCCTGGAGGAAGCCGCCCATCGCGACCGTGGGGCAGGTGCCGGAGACGACCTGGAGGCCCAGCGCGGAGAGGGTGTTGGTGATATCGACGCCCTGGGCGCCGGGGCCGAGGCGGACCGTGGATCCCGTGGTGCGCACGGAGTTGAGGCGGGAGACATCGACGACCAGGCCGGGCGAGGTGGAGTAGCCGGCGTTGCTGTGGCCGCCGCTGCGGACCGAGAAGGCGAGGCTGTTGTTCTGGGCGAAGCGGATACAGGTGGCGACGTCGGACGCGGTCTTGCAGTACGCGACCGCCTGGGGGTGGATCGCGTCCCACTTGGCCTGGTGGAGCTGGATCGCCTGGCCGTAGGTGGTCTCGCCGGGCAGCACGAGGGTGCCGTTGAGTGCGGCTCGCAGGCTGTCCCAGGAGGGCGCGGCTGACGCGGAGCCGGCTCCGGCCAGCAGCATCCCGCCGGTCGAGACGGTCAGCGCGGCGGTCGCGCCAACGCCTGCACCGGTGCGTATGAGCGAGCGTCTGCTGATCACAGGATCCCCTTTGTGGTCGCGTTCCTGGCCACGGCGTAGCGAGCTGCCGTACGCGTGGGTCGTACGGGGCGAGCCTTTCGGGTGTCCCTTGCACACGGCTAAATCTGCCGATAATCGGATGTGCAGGGTGGGGGGTCGGTGGTGGGTGGCGTCTGAGGGTCAGGGGGCGGGCTGGTGTGTGCGGGGGTGGACCACGCCGGCTCCGTAGGCGATGGCGACCAGGCCGGCTCGGCGGCGGGCGCCGAGTTTGACCATGGTGCGTCTGACATGGGTGCGGGCGGTGAAATGGGAGATGACCAGGCGGTCGGCGATCTCCCGGATGGACAGGCCCGCGCCGGTCAGGGCCAGTACCTCGCGTTCGCGTGGGGTGAGGCGGTCCAGGGCGGGGAGGGGAGAGCCCTGTACGCAGGCGTCGATCAGGGGCCAGGTGATCCGGGGGGACAGCACCGCCTCGCCGCCGGCGACCAGGCGTACCGCACGGGGTAGTCGGTCGTCGTCGGTGTCCTTGAACAGCAGGCCGTGGGCGCCTGCTTGCAGGGTCTCGAGGGCCGCGTGCAGTGGCTCGGGGTCGGCGAGCACCAGGACGGGGATGCGGTGCGGGCCCTGGGTGAGGCGTCGGATCAGTCCGGTGCCGTGGGGGCCGGTTCCGGGTAGTCGCGGGTCGGTCAGGACGACGTCGGGGATGCGTCGCTCGAGCTGGGTGTGGACCTCCGCTTCGTCCGAGCAGGTGGCCATGACCTCCAGGTCGGGCTCGGCGGCCAGGAGCGCGGCGCGGCGGGCCCGGCGGCCTGTGTGGGGTTCGGCCAGGAGAAGGGTGGTGGTGCTCTTCGGGAGGGCTGCCGAAGGATGGGTCATGACGCAGTGTGCGCATGTGGTGGCAGAGGATCGCTAAAGGCCGGATCCGGGTGTGGTGGGGAGGGAAGGGATGGGGTGGTTCAGCGGGGCGCTTTGCGGGTGGCTCGTAGCCATTCCTTGTTCATGGCGGTGATGGAGACCAGCGGGATGCCCTTGGGGCAGGCGGTCGCGCATTCGCCGGCCAGCGTGCAGCCTCCGAAGCCTTCCTCGTCCATCTGCGCCACCATGTCCAGCACCCGGGTCTCCCGCTCCGGGGCACCCTGCGGCAGCACGTTGAGGTGGTTGACCTTGGCCGACGTGAACAGCATCGCCGCCCCGTTGGGGCAGGCGGCGACGCAGGCGCCGCAGCCGATGCACTCCGCGTGCTCGAACGCGAAGTCCGCGTCCGGCTTCGGCACCGGCGTGGCATGGGCCTCCGGTGCGGCGCCGGTGGGTGCGGTGATGTAGCCGCCGGCCTGGATGATCCGGTCGAACGCGGTCCGGTCGACCACCAGGTCCTTGATCACCGGGAAGGCCGAGGCCCGCCACGGCTCGATGTCGATCGTGTCGCCGTCCTGGAAGGACCGCATGTGCAACTGGCAGGTCGTGGTGCGTTCCGGGCCGTGCGCGTCGCCGTTGATGACCAGGGAGCAGGCGCCGCAGATGCCTTCGCGGCAGTCGTGGTCGAAGGCGACCGGGTCCTCGCCGCGCAGGATGAGTTCCTCGTTGAGGGTGTCGAGCATCTCCAGGAACGACATGTCCGAGGAGATGCCGTCCACCTGGTAGGTGGACATGGCGCCTTCGGTGGCGGCGTTCTTCTGGCGCCAGACGCGCAGGGTGAGCTTCATGCGTAGCTCCGCTGGGTGGGGTGGACGTACTCGAAGACCAGGTCTTCCTTGTGCAGGGTCGGAGCCTCGCCGGTGCCGGTGAACTCCCAGGCCGCCGCGTAGGCGAACTCGTCGTCCTTGCGGGCCGCCTCCCCGTCCGGGGTCTGGGACTCCTCACGGAAGTGACCGCCGCAGGACTCGGCGCGGTGCAGTGCGTCCAGGCACATCAGCTCGGCGAGTTCCAGGTAGTCGACGATGCGATTCGCCTTCTCCAGCGACTGGTTGAACTCCTCGCCGGTGCCGGGGACCTTGATGCGCCGCCAGAACTCTTCACGGATCTGCGGGATCCGCTCCGACGCCTTGCGCAGCCCGGCATCGGTGCGGGCCATCCCGCAGAACTCCCACATCAACTCGCCGACTTCGCGGTGGAAGGAGTCGGGCGTACGGTCGCCGTCCACGGACAGGAGGCGGTTGAGCCGGTCCTCGGTCTCCGCCAGCACCTCGTGCACGGCCGGGTGTTCGGCCGTCACGGTGGACTGGTGCGGGTTGCGGGCGAGGTAGTCGTTGATGGTGGCCGGCAGCACGAAGTACCCGTCCGCCAGGCCCTGCATCAGCGCCGAGGCGCCGAGGCGGTTCGCGCCGTGGTCGGAGAAGTTGGCCTCGCCGATCGCGAACAGGCCCGGGATGGTGGTCTGGAGGTCGTAGTCGACCCACAAACCGCCCATCGTGTAATGCACGGCCGGGTAGATCCGCATCGGCACCGCGTACGGATCCTCATCCGTGATCCGCTGATACATGTCGAAGAGGTTGCCGTACTTCGCCTCGACGGCATTGCGTCCCATGCGCCGGATGGCGTCGGCGAAGTCGAGATAGACGCCCTGCCCACCGGGCCCCACTCCCCTGCCCTCGTCGCACACGTTCTTCGCCGCGCGGGAGGCGATGTCGCGCGGCACCAGGTTGCCGAACGACGGATAGATGCGCTCCAGGTAGTAGTCCCGCTCGTCCTCCGGAATCTGGTGCGCGGGACGGGTGTCACCCTTGGCCTTCGGCACCCAGATCCGGCCGTCATTACGCAACGACTCGCTCATCAGCGTCAGCTTCGACTGGTGATCGCCGGTGCGCGGAATGCACGTCGGGTGGATCTGCGTGAAACACGGGTTGGCGAAATACGCGCCACGCCGGTGCGCCCGCCAGACGGCGGTGGCGTTGGAGTTCATGGCGTTCGTCGACAGGTAGAAGACATTGCCGTAACCACCCGAAGCCAGCACCACCGCGTCCGCGAAATAGGTGTCGATCTTCCCCGTCACGAGATCCCTGGCGACAATCCCGCGCGCCTTCCCGTCCACGACGATCAGGTCGAGCATCTCGGTCCGCGGATGCAACTCGATGTTCCCGGCCGCGATCTGCCGGCTCAGCGCCTGATACGCACCCAGCAGCAACTGCTGACCCGTCTGACCCCGGGCGTAGAAGGTCCGCGACACCTGCACCCCGCCGAAGGAGCGCGTGTCCAGCAGCCCGCCGTACTCCCGCGCGAACGGCACCCCCTGCGCCACGCACTGATCGATGATCTCCACCGAGATCTGCGCCAGCCGGTGCACATTCGACTCCCGCGCCCGGAAGTCCCCACCCTTGACGGTGTCGTAGAACAGCCGGTGAATCGAGTCGCCGTCATTGCGGTAGTTCTTCGCCGCGTTGATACCGCCCTGCGCCGCGATCGAATGCGCCCGTCGCGGGGAGTCCTGATAACAGAACTGCACGACGTGATAGCCCTGTTCGGCAAGCGTGGCACCCGCGGAACCACCCGCCAGACCGGTCCCGACGACAATCACGGTGTGCTTGCGCCGGTTGGCCGGATTCACCAGCTTCGCCTCGAAACGGCGCCTGTCCCAGCGCTCGTTGACCGGGCCGGAGGGCGCCTTGTTGTCGATCAGCGGTTCGCCGGTCTCGTACTCCGCGTAAGAAGTCATCTTCAGCTCACCACTCCGGTCATCACGCTCACGGGCACGACGAGGAAGCCGACCGTGAGCAGCAGTGCGAGGACATTGGCTGTGGCCTTCAGGGCGCGGTCGCGGGTGCGGTTGCCGGCGCCCAGGGTTTGGGCGGCGCTCCAGAAGCCGTGCCGGATGTGCAGGCCCAGGGCCGAGACCGCCAGGATGTAGATGACGTTGCCGTACCAGGTGGAGAAGGTGTCCACGACGTTCTGGTAGGGGCGGCCTTTCTCGAAGCCGCCTGAGTGGACCGTGCCGGTCGTCAGGTCCAGCAGGTGCCAGATGATGAACAGGCCGAGGATGATCCCGCCCCAGCGCAGGGTTCTCGTCGCGTAGGTGGTTCTCTGCTTCTTGTGCACGTACTTGGTGGGGCGTGCCTTGATGTCGCGGCGGCTGAGTTGGTACGCCGAGATCGCGTGGGCGACGACCGCGATCACCAGCACGATGCGTAGGCCCCACAGGACCCATTCGTAGTGCAGGGCCGGTTCCCCCAGGGTGCGCAGCCAGTGGGCGTATTCGTTGAAGTCGTCGGTGCCGAAGAAGATCTTCAGGTTCCCCAGCATGTGAAGGACCAGGTACAGCAGCATGATCAGACCGCTGACGGCCATAACGGTTTTCTTGCCGATGGAGCTGTCCCACATGGTGCGTGCCATGGACGGTCGTCGGTCTGTCCGCGTTGCCAGAGCCATGTCATAAGACGGTAGGGCGGGTGGGGTCGAGAGATCCAAGACGGACGCTGGAGCGGGGCTCGGCGGCCGTGGTGGGCGGGGGGTGTGGTCCGTGGATGGCAAGCGCATGGCAAGGGCCGCGTGGGGGCGTGTACGGCGTATGGCAGGACGGGCCGGGTTGGGGGCGGGCGTGGCAGCGGGCAGGGGGGCTGAGGCGGTTCTGCGTGCGAGTGCGGGCCTCGAAGGGCGGTTTCGTTGACGGGTGTTGACGTCTGTCGGCACGCTCGCTGCATCCCGATCCGCCGAAGCGGGAGACACGAGATGACAGAGCCGACGTACTCGCCGACGTATTCGCTGACACACCTTTGGAGCCGCGTATGTGGCAGCGCTGCACCGCCCTGGGCGGAACCACCGGGCGCGGTGGCCTTTGCTTGAGGGTGCGACCTGAGGGTGGGCTTCGCCCGCTTCTTCTCGACGCCGTCGGGCTGACCCGCCGCTGCTTCTGACGCGCTGGTTCGGCTCTTTCTCTCCCCCGTTCTCGCGGCCCGGACCGCCGCACCACGTCGCTCACCCGGGCCCGTGTCCGTTGCTGCCCTTCGACTGCCCGAAAAGTCAAGAAAAGGACGTTATGACCCTCGCCATCGCGCATCCCCTCGTACCGGCCCGGTCTGGCGGCCGTGTGCGAGGGATACGGGCCGGCGGCCGGGGTGCGGGCGAGCGTCGAGCGCCTCATCGCCGCCCAGGCGGCCCACCGCTACCACCGACCGAGCCTGCCCGAGGAGTGAACCCACCATGCTGAGGACGCTGATCGTCGGTTTCGGCCGCTCCGGCCACGGACTGCACTGGAGTGTGCTGCGCCGTCTGCGCCGTATGGAGCGCTATGCCGGACTCTTCTCCGACGAGCCACCCGTCGTCTATGACGCCGACCCTCGCACGCCGCAGCTGTCGGACTCCGATGTGATCGCTGTGGACAGTCTGACCCGGGCGCGGGAACTGCTGGACCCCGAGAACACCATCGTTCATCTGTGCACCCCGCCCACCCACCGCCTGGCCCCGCTGACCGAGCTCGCCGATCTCGGTTTCCGCAAAATCCTTGTGGAGAAGCCCCTGGTGGCCACCGTTGCCGAGCTGCCCGCCATCGATGACCTGCGGCGCGAGCGCAAGCTGGAGCTCATGGTGGTCGCGCACTGGCTCCAGAGCGCGCTGACCCTGCGGCTGCACGATCTGGTGCAGGGCGGTGAACTGGGCGAGCTGGAGACGGTGTTCATCGCCCAGCGCAAGCCCCGGATCACCCGCACCCTGGCCACCGAGGGGCATCCGACCGCCTTCGACGTGGAGCTTCCGCACTCGGTGGGGGTGGTGCTGTCGCTGGCCGGCGAGGCGAAGACCGTGGGTGCCGAGCTGCGCGATCTGCGGGTGAAGAACGTCGTGGTGCCCGAGATGGGTGCCGCGCGGCTCTTCCTGGACCACACGGCGGGCTGCCAGACGGAGATCTTCTCCGACCTCGCCTCGCCGCTGCGGGAGCGGGTCATCCGGCTCGGCTTCAGCCGGGGCTGGGCGGTGGGCCACTACCCGATCAGCGAGAGCGACGACCACGCGCACCTGACCACCTCGGTCGAGGGCCTGGTTCCGCAGCCGGTGTTCCGGGACGACTCGCTCGCCCGGTTCCTGGTGCACGCCTACGAGCAGTTCGCCTACGGCGCCGACCTGGAGCCCGACTTCCAGCTCAACGCCGGTGTGACCACACTGCTCGCCGAGGCGAAGGAGCACGCGCGGCTGTCCCGTCTGGGGGCCGAGGTCTCGGCCTTCCAGCCGGAGGTCGTGCCTCATGCTTCCTGACCGCACCGTGGCCGTCGGCCCGCTTCCGCGGGGGGAGGCGGTGCCCGGGATCCTCTACGCCGGTATCGGCGACGAGGCCGGACGCAGCCTCGACCACCAGATCGCGGCGGTCACGAGCCTGGGCTGGCAGCTGATCGAGCTGCGCAGCATCGACGGGGTCGCCCTCGCCGACCTGGACGGCGAAGCCTTCGACACCTGCGTGCGCACGGTGCGTGCGGCGGGTCTCGGCATCGCCTGCGTGGACTCGCGGATCGCCGACTGGTCACGTCCGATCAGCCAGGGCATCGACGCCGATCTGTGGGAGCTGGAGCGGCTCGGCCCCCGCTGCGCGGCGCTCGGCACCCGTTACGTGAGAGTCATGTCGTATCCCAACGACGGTCTCGACGACGCCGACTGGGGCGCCGAGGTGATCCGACGGATGCGGGTGCTGACCGCGCGGGCCGCCGAGTACGGGCTGGTACTCCTGCACGAGAACTGCGCCGGCTGGGCGGGGCGCAGCGCGGAGCGGATGTGGCGGCTGCTGACCGAGGTCGACAGTCCCGCGCTGCGGCTGCTGTTCGACACCGGCAACGGTGCCGCCTACCACTACCGGGCCTACGACGAACTGGTGCGGCTGCTGGAGCTCTGTCCGGAGGCGGTGGCCCACGTCCACGTCAAGGACGCCGTGGGCAGTGGCACCGGCGCTGCCTACACCCTGCCGGGCGAGGGCGAGAGCCAGGTGGCGGACTGTCTGCGGCTGCTGCTGGAGGCCGGTTACGCCGGCGTCTGGTCGATCGAACCGCATCTGGCCCTGCGGCCCCACGAGAGCCGTACCGAGCTGGGCGACGACGGGCCCGTCCTGTTCGCCGAGTACGGCCGCCACCTCGAGCAGCTCGTCACCACCGAAGTCCTTGATCCCCGCCGTACCGTTCGAGAGGAGTCCAGCCGTGTCCGCTCCGACCGCTGAGGGAACGCGCCACGCGCCGCTGACCCGAGACGACGACAAGCTGCTGCTGCATCTGCTGTCGCTGACCACGGCCGGCCCGCTGGAGGGCACGCCGAACGGTGAGGTCCGGCTGTGGGAGGCCCAGCGCGCCTACGCGGAGGCGGCCCGCGCTTTCGGGTTCACCGTCGAGTGGCACGGCGTGTGCGCGGCGGAGGAGCTCACCGACGAGCAGGTGCCGGCCGCGGTGCGTGCCGCGATCGCCCGCGATCCCGAGTTCCTGCGGGTACAGCCCAGTCTGGTGCTGCGGTTGGGGCCGGAGCTGCCCCGCCAGTCGACGGTGATGTTCAACGTGCACATGGACACCGTCGCCGGGCGGCAGCCGGTGAAGCTGGACGGTGACACGTTCTTCGGGCGTGGTGCCATCGACGCGAAGGGGCCCGCGGTGGCGCTGCTCGCCGGCATCCGCGCGGCAGCGGCCGAGGAGCCGCGGATCGGCACCGAGATCGGTGTGCTGATCCAGGTGGTGTCCGGTGAAGAGGGCGGCGCCATGGGGGTGTTCGGCACCCGGCCGCTGGTCGAGCAGGGTTACACGGGCCGGCTGAACATCTTCTGCGAGCCCACGCGCGGTCGGCTGCTGACCCGCTCCACGGCCGCGATGACCGCCCGCGTGCAGGTCGACGGGGACGACGCGATCGACGACGCCCCGGCCGCCGGGCACAACGCGAGTGTGCTGCTGGGCCATCTGGCCGGGCACCTGGCGCTGACGCTGCCCACCCAGGCCGGCAACGGACAGGTGTGCGTGGCGGGCCTGCAGACCGGGCCGCTGCACAACAAGGTGTACGGCAGTGGGCAGTTACTGCTGAACCTGTCGTACGGCTCCGCCGCCGAGGGCGCCGCTCTGGAGAAGGCGCTGCACGACGAGGTACGGGCGGGGCTCACCGGGTTCCGTGCCCTGTTCGCCGACAGCACGCTGCTGGCGAAGACCGCGGCGGACAGTGCGCTGATCACCCGGGTGGACTGGCTCAAACGACGCCTTCCCACGCTGGACGCCCACGACGGCTGGGCCGAGGAGCTGCTGACCGGGCGGGTGGGTCTGCCCCGCTGGCCCGCCGACCTGCCGGCCTTCACCTGCGACGCGATCTGGACGGCCGGCCTGCCGGGGGTGTTCACCGCGGTGCTCGGGCCGGGTGGCCTGGAGGCCAACCACGCGCATGCCGACAGCGAGTTCGCCGAGCGGGCCGAGCTGGAGGCGTTCGCTGGGGACGTGGCCGGGCTGCTGACCGCGTTCGCCGCGACCGCGCACACCGAACTGCTCTGAGGGCGGGCCGGACCTCACGACCCGGGGGCCGGTCATGGCCCCTGTCGATCCGTCACGGCCCCTGTGAATTCCTGTGAATGAGGAGAAGATGACCACCACTGCGACCGTCGACCGCACCGCCGTTCGCCTGGACTACGACGAGCTGGCCGGATTCACCGCCGAGGTGTTCACCCGGCGCGGTCTGGCCCCCGACCGGGCCGAGATAGCCGCCCGTGCCCTGGTCCACGGCGACCTGACCGGTGTCACCTCGCACGGCCTTGCCAACCTGACCCGGCTCTATCTGCCATTGTTCGACGACAAGCGCGCCGATCCCGCCGCCGACCTGGAGATCGTCGCCGACCGGGGCGCGGCCCTGCTCGTCGACGCGCACGACGCGCTGGGCCTGTGGTCGGCGCGGGCCGCGATGGATCTGGCCCTGGAACGCGCCGGGACCCACGGCGTCGGCATGGTGTCGCTGTTCAACGGCACCCACTTCGGATGCGCCGGCCACTTCACCGCGCACGCGGCCGAGCAGGGCGCCCTCGGGTTCCTTGCCGGCAACTGCGGTGGCCAGCGGATCATCCGGCCGCCGGGCGCCGCCGAGGCGCTGCTGGGCACCAACCCGTTCTCGATCGCCGCACCGGCCGGGCCGTACCCGCCGTATGTGCTGGACATGTCGACCACGGTGGTGCCGACCGGCCGGGTGCGGGCCGCGGCCCGCGCGGGACGGTCGGTACCGGAGGGCTGGCTGGTCGACGACGCGGGCCGGCCGGTCACCGACCCGACGGCGTTCGACCGTGGCGAGGCCCATCTGCAGTGGCTGGGCGGCCGGCCTGAGACCGGCTCGTACAAGGGCTATGCGCTGAGCCTGATGGTGGAGGCGTTGGCGGCGCTGCTGCCGGGTGCCGAGATGGGCCCGACGTCCACCAAGGGCCGTGACGACAACATCGGCTTCTTCGTCCTGGCCATCGCGCCGGGCAGGCTGCGCGACCAGGGCACGTTCCTCCAGCAGTCCGAGGAGCTGTTCGGTGCGCTGCTCGACGCCCCGGCCCTGGACCCCGACTCCCCCGTGCGCTACCCGGGCTGGCCCGAGGCGCAGCACGCCCGCGCCGCCCGTGAGCACGGCGTTCCGCTGGCCGCCCCGCTCTTCGCGGAGCTGGAGGCGGTCGCCGCCCAGCACTCCCTGACCGTTCCGACCCCCCTTGGAGGGACCCGATGAGCACTCAGCCCCGCATCCGTATCGGCATCATCGGCCTGGGCGTCATCTCCCGCTTCTACGTCGACGCGCTGGCCGGCGAGGTCCAGGACATCGAACTGGCCGCGGTGTGCGACCTGAACGAGGCCACCCTCGAACCGCACCGGGGCACGATCCCGGTCTTCACCGACCACCGGGAGCTGCTGGCCTCGACCGAGCTGGACGCGGTCGTCGTCAACGTCCCCAACGACGTGCACTTCGAGGTCTGCCGGGACGCCCTGGCCGCGGGTGTGGCGGTGTGTGTGGAGAAGCCGCTCGGCATCACCGTGCAGCAGGGGCGCGCGCTGCGTGACCTGGCCGAGGAGAAGGGGGTGGCGCTGTTCACGGCCTACCACCGCCGCTACAACACCAACGTCCTGGACCTGCTGGCCTCGCTGCCGGCGGATGTGCCGGTGGAGCGGCTCACCGTGCGCTACTGGGAGAAGATCGAGGAGCACGTGGGCAAGGACCGCTGGTATCTCGACCCGGCGCGCTGCGGTGGCGGCTGTGTGGCGGACAACGGGCCCAACGCCTTCGACGTGGTGCACCTGTTCCTCGGCGACGACGTGGCCTTCAAGGAGGCCAGCGTGGGCCGTGACCGGCAGGGCATCGACCGGCTGGCGGTGATCACCCTTCAGGACACCGAGGGTGTCACGGCCGTGGTGGACCTGGACTGGGCCTACGAGCACGGGGAGCGCAAGGACGTCGAGGTCCTCCTCGCCGACGGCCGCCTCCTGACGACCGACATGCTGGCCGGCTATCCGGACTTCAAGAGCTCGCTGGCCCACGAGTACGTCGGCGTGCTGCGGGAGTTCGGCGAAGTACTGCGCGGCGAGCGGGCGACCTGGCCCAACGGTCTGGCCACGCTCGAGCTCGTCGGTCAGGTCTACGCCGCCGAACCCCCTGCCGGCCGGGGCTGAACCGGCGTGGTCCCGCCCCGCCGCCGTCCCCCCGCCTCACCTCCCGCCACGTACCGCCAAGGAGCCGAACGTCATGGCACACCCGGAGAACGGCCGTAAGAAGAGCGTCGACGGCACCGTCGTCAAGGTCCTCAAGCACCACCGTGACGACCGGGGCATGGTGCTCGAGGAGCACACCAGCCGGTGTGTGCAGCGCGGCGAGGTGCATGAGCTGGTCACCACCGACCAGGTGGACACGCCGCCGGGTGGCACCGTCGACCGGGTCGGGTTCCTCGGCTTCGCGGAGATCGCCGGTGCCGGTGTGCTGGACCGCGGCGACGAGGTGTGGGTGGGCCGGGAGCGGATCGGCACGGTCCTGGGGTGGGACGCCTGCCACTTCCCCAACCACTACAACATCCTGATCGCCTGTGACCCGCCGCGTACCGGCCCGGAGGTCGGTCTGGAGCCGGGCGCCGGTATCCGCTTCGTGCCGGCGGCCGGCCATCGTGCCCGCGAGGAGGAACTGGGCTCGCTGCTGGCCACGGTGGATTCGCCGCGGGACCTGCGCCGTCTGGACCACGACGCGCTGCGGGCGCTGGCCGGTGAGATCCGGGACCTGCTGGTGCGCAAGGTTCCCGAGAAGGGCGGGCACCTGGGCTCGAACCTGGGTGTGGTGGAGCTGTCCCTCGCGCTGCACCGGGTGTTCGAGTCGCCGCGGGACCAGATCCTGTGGGACATCGGCCATCAGACGTATGCGCACAAGATCCTCACCGGGCGCGCCGACCGGTTCGACTCGCTGCGCCGGGCGGGCGGTCTGTCAGGTTATCCCTCGCAGGCCGAGTCGGTGCACGACCTGGTGGAGAACTCGCACGCCTCCACCGCCCTGTCCTACGCCGACGGTCTGGCCAAGGCGCATCAGCTCAACGGTGAGCGGGAGCGTGCGGTGGTCGCGGTGATCGGTGACGGCGCGCTGACCGGCGGCATGGCCTGGGAGGCCGTCAACAGCATCGCGGCGGCCAAGGACCGGCCCGTCGTCATCGTCCTCAACGACAACGGCCGCTCGGCCGCGTCGGGGGCCGGGCGGGCGACCCGGCTGCGTGGCTCGCCCGCGTACGAGCGGTTCCTGGAGTGGGGCAGGGTCGTCGCCAAGCGGACTCCTGTTCCCGGCGGCACGCTGTACGAGGGCCTGCACGGTGCCCGGCAGAACCTGCGGGAGGTGGCCGTCGCGCAGAACCCGTTCGAGGGGCTGGGGCTGAAGTACGTGGGTCCGGTCGACGGGCATGACATCGAGGCCCTGGAGAGGGCGCTGGAACAGGCCCGGCAGCACTGCGGGCCGGTCCTGGTGCACACCGTGACCGTCAAGGGTGCCGGTCATACGCCCGCCGAGACCGACGATCCGGACCGCTACCGGGCCCGGGGCTCCTATACCGCGCGTGCCCGCCGCGGTGAGGTCGCCGCCGTGCCGAAGCGCACCTGGACGTCGGTGTTCTCCGAGGAGTTGGTCACGGCGGGCCGGGAGCGCCGTGACGTGGTCGCGGTCACCGCCGGGCTGATGGAGCAGAAGGGTCTGTCGGCGTTCTCCCTGGCCTTTCCCGAGCGGACCTTCGACATGGGTGTCGCCGAGCAGCATGCGGTCACCTCAGCGGCCGGGCTGGCGCTGGGCGGTCTGCATCCGGTGGTGGCGATGCACGCGATGTCCGTCAACCGGGCTTTCGACCAGGCGCTGCTGGATGTGGCCCTGCACCGGCTGCCGGTGACGCTCGTACTGGACCGGGCCGGGGTGACCGGTGACGACGGGGCGAGCCGCAACGGTGTGTGGGACATGTCGATCCTGCAGATGGTGCCGGGGCTGCGGATCGCCGCGCCGCGGGACGGCAGGCGGCTGGGCAAGCTGTTCCGGGAGGCCGTGGCCGCCGACGGGCCGACCGCGGTGCGTTTCCCCGACGGGGTGGTGGACGCGGATCTCGACGCGGTCGACACGGTCGGCGGGATCGACGTGCTGCACCGCGGTCAGGGCGAGGACGTCCTGGTCGTCGCGGTCGGTTCGATGGCGCAGACCGCGCTGGACACCGCCGCCCTGCTGGCCGGCGAGGGCGTCGGCTGCACCGTCGTCGACCCTCGCTGGGTCAAGCCCGTCGACCCCGGTCTGGTGCCTCTGGCCGCCCGGCACCGGCTGGTGGTGACCGTCGAGGAGAACGAGCTGACCGGGGGCGTGGGTTCGGCGGTCGCGCAGGCGCTGCGGGCGGCCGGGGTGGACACCCCGCTGCGGAAGTTCGGTATCGCCCAGGAGTTCCTGGAGCACGCCGAACGCGCCGAGATCCTGCGGAAGTTGAGTCTCACCTCGGGTGACATCGCCCTGCACATCGCCGCCACGCTCGACCGGCAGGGCGCCGGGGTGCGGCCGGTCGGCACAGCTGCCTAGTGGCTGTCCGGCGGATCAGGGGGCGCCTGGGCGAAGCGTTCCCGGGGGCGGGCGGTCAGGTGGTGGGCAGCGTGTCCTGGAGGCGGTGGCGCAGGACGCGGCCGGTCTCGGAGCGAGGGAGCGCCGGGACCAGTTCGAGGCGGGCGGGCAGGTGGGAGGTGAGGATGCCCCGGGCCAGCAGGTGGGCGCGCAGGTCGAGGAGGGAGGGCGGGTCGCCTTCGGGGACGACGACGGCACAGGCGAGCTCGCCGTGTTCGGGGTCGGTGCTGGCGACGACGGCGGCTTCGGCGACGTGGGGATGGGTCAGCAGGTGTTCCTCGACCTCGGTGACGGGGACCAGGAAGACACCGCCGACCTCTTCGACGGTACGGTCCTCCTCGTGCGGGCCGGTCGGCAGGCCGGTGTCGGTCCAGTCGTCCCCGTCCCAGACCGGGCGCAGCCCACCGCTCTCGCGCTGCCATACCGCCAGCGGTGAGGCGGGGCCGCGGCGGTGCGGCCGGTGGTGGCCGGTGTCGGCCAGGGCCGGGTCGCCGTCGGCGTCCCGCGCCGGACTCGTCGTCACGTCCAGCGGCACCCGCAGCGTCTCGTGGACCTGGTGTGCCAGGCGCGTGGTGGCGCCGGCCCGGCCGGGGAGGAGCGCGTGCTTGAGCCGGCTCGGCGGGCGCGGCCGCTGTTCCTGGGCGGCGACCAGTTCCGCCCACTGCGCGGGGGTGGCCAGCGCCGCGCGCACGTCGGCCGAGGCCATCAGGTCCAGTGCGGTCTCCGGGTCCCAGACGTCCTGCAGGACCACGGTGGTGCCGTGGGTGAGCGGGCCGACCATCGTGTGCAGCAGTGACGGCAGCGTGGCCAGTGGCAGTGCCGTGAACGCGGTGACCCGCGAGCGCGGGTCCAGGCCGGCGTGCAGGGTGTTGGGGGTGTGCATGGCCATGCTGTGTGCGCGGTGCAGGCCCAGTGAGGTGACGGCGAGGCTGATCCGGTCGGCCAGGCCGGCGGGCAGCGGCAGCCAGCCGTCGCGCCGGTAGCGTTCGTGGGGGGTGTGCACGAAGTGCCGGGTGAAGTCGACCGCGCCGGTGGCGGCCGCGTCGCCCAGGACCACCCGATGGCGCAGCCAGGGCAGGGTGGGTGCGAGGTCGGCCAGGACCTGGGCGGGGGTGGTGCCCTCCCACCGGTCGGGGACGACGCAGATCCGGGCCTGGGCCGCGCCGAGAACGCTCTCCAGGTCACGGGCTCCGTATCCGGCCATCACGGGCACGGCGACGGCGCCGATCCGCAGACAGGCCAGCAGCAGGGCGCAGGTCTCCCACCAGTTGGGCAGTTGGAAGGCGACGGGGTCGCCGGCGCGTACGCCGAGGGCGTCCAGGGCGTGCGCGAACCGGTCGACGTAGCCGACGAGCTGGCCGTAGGAGATGCGCAGTACGCGGGTGGCGGCCGGGTGGTGGGCGCGGTGGGCGACGATCGCGGTGCGGTGCGGGTGTGCCGCGGCGTTGCGGTGCAGGTCGTGCAGGAGTGTGGCGGAGCGCCAGTGTCCCTCGTCGGTGAAGCGGCGGATCTGCTCGGCGGGTGGCCGTACGGCGGCCAGCAGGTCGGCGAGGGGGACGCTGCCGTCGGGGGTGATCGGCGCCCGGGCGGCGGGCGCCGTGGGTTCCGCCGCCCGCGGGCCGGTGCGCAGGGTGGGGCTGTGCGGTGCGGGACGGGATGCCGTCATCAGCGTCTCCTGCCGACGGCCCAGGCCACTTGGACCCTGGAGCGGCAGCCGAGCTTGCGCATCACGTTGCGGACGTGGTTGACGACCGTCCACTCGGCGATCTTGAGCCGGGAGGCGATCTGGCGGTTCGTCATTCCCTCGGCGACCAGGAGCGCGACCTGGAGCTGGCGGGGGGTGAGTGCGGCGGCCTCGCCGCGGTCGGCGCGCTGGCCCGGCTCGACCGCGGCGAGCGCTTCGCCGACCATCGTCTCGGGCCGCAGGCGCAGCCCTTCGACCCAGGCGGTGGCGAACACGCTCCAGCCGAGTTGGCTGCGCAGTTCGGTGACGGCGCCCTGGAGGCGGTCCCAGCGTTCGCCGTCGACCTTCACGCCGGTTCGGCGACGCAGGTTCTCGGCGGCGGCCAGCAGCCGGGTGGCGCGCTGCGGCTGGCCGGCGCCGCGCTGGACGAGCAGGGCGAACGTGTCGAGCGCCGCGGCCAGTTCGGTGCGCTCGTCGATCGAGTCGTACAGGGTCAGGCTCTGCCGCAGTGCCGACTGCGCCCCGGCCTCGTCGTCCTCGTCCCAGGCGAGCTGGGCCCGCAGGTGCAGGGTGCGGGCCAGGTCGCGGATCTCGCCGTTCTGTCGCTGGATGCGTTCGGCCCGCTCCAGCAGGGAGAGGGCGTCCTGGGGATGGTCGGAGGCCATCATCACCTCGGCGAGCGAGGCGGCGGCCTCCGCGGATCCCACGGTGTCGCCCTGTCCTTCCAGGGCGGTGCGGGCGGCGATCAGCAGGGACCGGCCCACCGCCTGGTCGCCGCACCGGAACAGCGCGTGCCCCATGCGGGCCGAGGCCAGCGCCCCGGCCCTGGCGTCGCGCAGCCGCTTGTACAGGGCGACGGCCCGGCGGTGCCGGTGCGCGGCTCCGTCGTGGTCGCCGAGGGCGGCGGCGAGCAGGCCGGCGCCGGTGTGCAGCCGGGCCCGCAGCCGCGGGTCCGTCTCGTCCTCGTTGCCGGACCGCCCGTCCGCCTCGTGCATGGCCTGTGCGGTGGAGTCGAACCAGTGCAGGCCCGGCTTGAGTTCGCCGCGGACCAGCCAGGGCCGCAGGCAGGCGGTGACCAGGGCGGCGCGCGGCGCGAGGTCGGGTCCTTCGGCCACGTGGTCGAGGGCGGCCAGGACGTTGTCGTGCTCGGCGGCGGCCAGCCGCAGCCAGCGCTGCTGCTCGGAGCCGTGGAAGCGGCCTTCGAGGGAGTGCATCAGCTTCTGGTAGTGGCGGGTGTGGACCCGGCGGGCCGCCGCGGCCTCCTCCGCGTCGCCGTCGAGGACGGAGAGGCTGTGGACGCGGATGGTGCGCGACATCGTCAGCCGGCTCTCGGTGTGCTGTCTCTCGTCGAGCCGGAGCAGGTTGCGGTCGAGGAGTTCCTCGATGGCGGCGGCGGTCTCGGCGGGGGACAGCGGGGAGATCTTCTCGGCGGTGGCGAGGGTGGCGCCCTGCCGGAACAGCGCGAGCCGGGCGAGCAGCGTCCGTTGACCGTCGGTCAGGCCGCGGCAGCTCCATTCGGCGGCGGCGAGCAGGGAGCGCTGCCGGGGCGGTACGTCGACGAGCCCGGCCAGGTGGCTGTCGCCGCCCCGGTGCAGCCACGACTGCACCTCTTGGAGCGGGAACAGCCGCAGCCGGCGTGCGGCCAGTTCCAGGACGAGGGGTACGCCCTCCAGCAGGTTGCAGATGTCGACGACGGAGGTGACGTTCTCGGCCGTGAGCGCGAACCCGGGGTTCACCTCGTGGGCGCGGCGGGTGAACAGTTGCACGGCCGGGTTGTCCTGTACGTCGGCGACATCGGGTTCGAAGAGCGGGCCGGGTGGGGGCAGCGGCGCGACGGGGACCACCTGCTCGCCGTAGATGCGCAGGACCTCCTGGCCCGTGGCGAGGACGGTGAGCCAGGGGCAGCCGGCCAGGTAATCGGCGACGACAGGTGCCAGCCGGGCGGCGATGTGCTCCACCCCGTCGAGGATCAGCAGCGCTCGGGGGCGGGGCTCGAGGCCGCTCTTCGGGTCGTGTGCGGGCGCGGCGCCGGCCGCCGTCGATGGTTCGTGCGCTGCGGGAAGGGGGTGGCGCAGTGCGTCGACGGCGCGGGCGACGGCGCCCACCGCCTCTTCGGGGTGGGGGCAGGCGGGCAGGTCCACGGTGCGGATGCCGCCGGGAAAGGTGTCGTCGAGCAGACGGGCGGCTTCGGCGGCCAGGCGGCTCTTGCCCACGCCACCGGCGCCGGCGAGCGTGATCAGCCGAAGGGAGGAGTCCTCGAGCCGTCCGCACACCGACGTCAGCTCCAGTTCGCGACCCACCATCTCCGTCGTCGGCTCGTGCACCGGCAAATCGGTCAGCATGTTTCCCCTCAGGACCACCGGGCGCCGACTTGCGCCACAGGCTCGGGTACTCCCGGTACTCCACGGTGTGCGACTGAACGCTAGGGACCGTGACTCGACCATGACTTAAGGCCCTCTGAAGAATCCGGCCGTCCGGTTCGCCCCCGTCGGCCGCTCCAGCCCCTCCGACCAGGCCGGGAACCCGGTGGAGGACCTCGTTCCAGCCATTTCACGGTCACCTGGCGACGAGATGGGTTCTGGCGGATTTAGCCCTTCACAAGTCCGGGGCGGTCGAATGGGCGGCCGCGTGAGAGTCCGCAATGAAGCGAGGGACCGACCACAGTGAGCCTTCAGGCCAAGCCAGTTACGCGTCTCGACCGTGTCGTGATCCGCTTCGCGGGCGATTCGGGCGACGGTATGCAGCTCACCGGTGACCGTTTCACCTCCGAGACAGCGACCTTCGGCAACGATCTGTCCACACTGCCGAACTTCCCCGCCGAGATCCGGGCACCCGCCGGAACCCTGCCGGGCGTGTCGAGCTTCCAGCTGCACTTCGCCGACCACGACATCCTGACCCCGGGCGACGCACCGAACGTGCTGGTCGCGATGAACCCGGCCGCCCTCAAAGCCAACATCGGCGACCTGCCACGCGGCGCCGAGATCATCGTCAACACCGACGAGTTCACCAAACGGGCCATGCAGAAGGTCGGCTACGCGGCCTCGCCGCTGGAAGACGGCTCCCTGGACGGCTACAGCCTCCATCCGGTGCCGCTGACCACGCTGACCGTCGAGGCCCTCAAGGAATTCGACCTCAGCCGCAAAGAGGCCGAACGCAGCAAGAACATGTTCGCGCTCGGCCTCCTTTCCTGGATGTACCACCGGCCGACCGCGGGCACCGAACGCTTCCTGAAGACCAAGTTCGCCAAGAAACCCGAGATCATGAAGGCGAACCTGGCCGCCTTCCACGCCGGCTGGAACTTCGGCGAGACCACCGAGGACTTCGCCGTCTCCTACGAAGTCGCACCCGCCGCCACCGCCTTCCCCACCGGCACCTACCGCAACATCTCCGGGAACCTGGCCCTGTCCTACGGACTGATCTCCGCGTCCCGCCAGGCGGACCTGCCGCTGTTCCTGGGCTCGTACCCGATCACACCGGCGTCCGACATCCTGCACGAGCTGAGCCGTCACAAGAACTTCGGTGTCCGCACCTTCCAGGCCGAGGACGAGATCGCCGGCATCGGGGCGGCGCTGGGCGCGGCCTTCGGCGGCAGTTTCGCCGTGACCACCACCTCCGGCCCTGGTGTCGCCCTGAAGTCGGAGACGATCGGTCTGGCGGTGTCGCTGGAGCTGCCGCTGCTGGTGATCGACATCCAGCGCGGCGGGCCCTCCACCGGCCTGCCGACCAAGACCGAACAAGCGGACCTGCTCCAGGCGATGTTCGGCCGCAACGGCGAAGCGCCGGTACCGGTGATCGCGCCGAAGACGCCCGCGGACTGCTTCGACGCGGCGCTGGAGGCGGCCCGGATCGCACTGACGTACCGCACGCCGGTGATGCTCCTGTCGGACGGCTATCTGGCCAACGGCTCCGAGCCCTGGCGGATCCCGGACGTCGACGAACTCCCCGACCTGACGGTGCAGTTCACCCAGGGGCCGAACCACACCCTGGACGACGGCACCGAGGTCTTCTGGCCGTACAAGCGCGATCCGCAGACCCTGGCCCGCCCGTGGGCGATCCCGGGCACGCCGGGCCTGGAACACCGCATCGGCGGCATCGAGAAGCAGGACGGCACCGGCAACATCTCCTACGACCCCGCCAACCACGACTTCATGGTCCGCACCCGCCAGGCCAAGATCGACGGCATCGACGTACCGGATGTGGAGGTCGACGACCCGCACGAGGCACGCACCCTCGTCCTGGGCTGGGGCTCGACCTACGGACCTATCACGGCGGCGGTACGGCGACTGCGGACCGCCGGGGAGTCCATCGCGCAGGCCCACCTACGCCACCTCAACCCGTTCCCGCGGAATCTCGGCGCCGTGCTCAGCCGGTACGAGCATGTCGTCGTCCCCGAGATGAACCTGGGCCAGCTGTCGACACTGCTGCGTGCCCGCTACCTGGTCGACGTACGGCCCTTCACTCAGGTCAACGGCATGCCGTTCAAGGAAGAACGGCTTGCCCACGCACTGGAGGCGACGATCCATGACCACTGAACTCCGCCTCCTGCCCAAGGACTTCAAGTCCGATCAGGAAGTGCGCTGGTGCCCCGGCTGTGGTGACTACGCGGTCCTCGCCGCGGTCCAGGGCTTCATGCCGGAACTGGGCCTGGCCAAAGAGAACATCGTCTTCGTCTCCGGCATCGGCTGCTCGTCCCGCTTCCCGTACTACATGGACACGTACGGCATGCACTCGATCCACGGCCGTGCACCGGCGATCGCGACCGGACTCGCCACGTCCAGGCGGGACTTGAGCGTATGGGTGGTCACCGGCGACGGCGACGCCCTGTCCATCGGCGGCAACCACCTCATCCACGCCCTGCGCCGCAACGTCAACCTCAAGATCCTCCTGTTCAACAACCGGATCTACGGCCTCACGAAGGGCCAATACAGCCCGACGTCGGAGGTCGGCAAGATCACGAAGTCGACACCGATGGGATCCCTCGACGCCCCCTTCAACCCGGTGTCACTGGCCATCGGCGCGGAAGCATCCTTCGTGGCGCGCACGGTCGACTCCGACCGCAAACACCTCACCGAGGTCCTGCGCCAGGCCGCCGCCCACCCCGGCACGGCCCTCGTCGAGATCTACCAGAACTGCAACATCTTCAACGACGGCGCCTTCGAGGTCCTCAAGGACAGGCAGCAGGCCGAAGAAGCGGTCATCCGCCTCGAACACGGGCAGCCCATCCGCTTCGGCACCGACGGCTCGCGCGGCGTGGTCCGCGACGTGACCACCGGCGGCCTCCAGGTGGTCGACGTGACCCCGGAGAACGCGGCGGACATCCTCGTCCACGACGCCCACTCCCCCTCCCCCGTCACCGCCTTCGCCCTCTCCCGCCTCGCCGACCCCGACACCCTCCACCACACCCCGATCGGTGTCTTCCGCGACGTCGAACGTCCCGTCTACGACATCCAGATGGCCGACCAGCTGGACGCGGCGATCGAACAGAACGGCAAGGGCGACCTGGCCGCCCTGCTGGCCGGCGGCGACACCTGGACCGTCGGCGTGTAATCCCGCCCCTCCACCTCCCCCTCCCCCGTTCCCTTCTCCTTTTCCTTATCTTTTCCTTTCCGAGGAGTCCCCTCATGGCGTACGTCATCGCTCAGCCCTGCGTCGAGGTGAAGGACAAGGCATGTATCGACGAATGCCCCGTGGACTGCATCTACGAGGGACCGCGCATGCTCTACATCCACCCGGACGAATGCGTGGACTGCGGGGCGTGCGAGCCGGTCTGCCCGGTCGAGGCGATCTTCTACGAGGACGATCTGCCGGAGCAATGGAGTGCGTTCGGCCCGGCCAACGCCGAGGTGTTCGAGACGGTCGGCTCGCCGGGCGGGGCGAGTGCGACGGGCCCGTTGGGCAGCGACCACCCGGTGGTCGAGGGGGCGCCCGTCCTCAGTGTCTGAACCGTGGTGACGAGCAGCGCGCGTCCGCCGGTGTGTCGGCGGACGCGCGCTGCTTCGGTTTGTGCGGGGCCAGGGCGACGTGGTTACAGGTTCCAGTCCATGCCCTGAGTCGTCAGACGTGGTGTCAGATGGTCGACGATGGCAGCGATCGTGGGATGGTCCCAGACCAGGTTCGGGTCGACGATCAGGCCGTGCTCGTCCTCCAGGTCGCCGCACAGGCTCAGTGCCGTCACGGAGTCCATGCCGTAGGTGACGAGAGGGGTGCGGTCGTCCAGGGATTCCTCGGGACGGTCGAGGTAGAGCGCGAGACGAGCGGTGAGCCAGCCGTGCAGCCCTGCGGCAAGTGCGGCCTGCCCGGAGGTACGGGTCGTCATGGAGAGCTCCTCGGCGATGGCGGCCAGGGTGTGGGCCCTGAAAGGGCGGGGTCCGGCCAGTGTCCGCAAGGGGGCTAAAGCCGGGCTTGAAGCTCGCCCCGTCGCTGCCGGAGCCGGGCGACATGACAGTCGTATGGCAAAGCGCGGTGGAGCGTGTGCCCAGGACCGCGCAATAGGACGCCACGGCATTCGTGGTGCGGCAGAACACTGGCACGTTTTTTCGGTTGGCGGCACCGGCGCGGTGCCTCAGGCAGCCATTCGTTGACCCGAATTCGGCAAAGAGGATTTGCTTCCCTCGTACCGGAGCCGTGCCATGACAGGCCGTTGCGGCTCCCTCGTCTCTCCCGTGAGTCAACGCCTTGCCGTGCCTTTCCATGCCTTTCCACGCCTTTTTACGCCGAGCAGGAGCAACAGATGGGGAACCAGCGACTGACCATGTGCATCATCGGCACCGGGCCCCGCGGCCTGTCGGTGCTGGCACGCGTCTGCGCCAACGCCGCCCTCGCCCCGGACACCGGACTCACCGTGCACGTGGTCGAGTCCGAGCGGCCGGGCTCGGGCCGTGTATGGCGCGGCAGCCAGTCCCGGCATCTGCTGATGAACACCGTCGCCTCCCAGGTGACTCTCTTCACCGACGAGTCGGTGGAGATGGAGGGCCCGCTGGAGACCGGACCGAGCCTGTACGAGTGGGCGCAGCTCATGGCGTCGCTGGAACCCGGGGAGTCCGGTCTGGACGACGGTTTTCACGCGGAGGCGCGCGGGATGGGCCCCGACACGTATCCGACCCGCGCGTTCTACGGCCACTACCTGGAGTGGGTGTTCAACCGGGTGGTCGCGCTCGCCCCGTTCCACGTCAACATCGTCGTTCACCACACTCGCGCCGTCGCCCTGGACGACGCGGCGGACGGGCCGGATGCGACGCAGACCGTGCGGCTGGAGAACGGCCGCGAACTGACCGGCCTGGACGCGGTGGTGCTGTCCCTGGGGCATGTGGAGGCGGAGGACCCGGACGCGCTGGCCCGGCTGCACAAGAAGGCGCAGGCTCTGGGGCTGAGGCATGTGCGGCCGGTCAATCCGGCCGACATCGACCTGGAGTTCGTCGGAGCGGGTGAGCCGGTGCTGCTGCGCGGGCTGGGGCTCAACTTCTTCGACTACATGGCGCTGTTCACCCAGGGGCGCGGTGGGGTGTACGAGGAGGTGGACGGGCGGCTGGTCTATCGGCCCTCGGGCCGTGAGCCCGCCTTGCACGCCGGTTCCCGGCGCGGGGTGCCGTACCACGCGCGCGGCGAGAACGAGAAGGGTGCCCACGGCCGGCACCACCCGCTGCTGCTGGACGAGGCGAAGGTGGCCGAGTTGGGGGCGCGGGCCGCGCGCCGCGGCGGCCTGGACTTCCGGGCCGACATCTGGCCGTTGATCGCCAAGGAGGCGGAGACGGTCTACTACACCGCGCTGCTGGCCCGCACGGAGGAGCCACAGGTCGTGGACGCCTTCCGCAAGGAGTTGCTGGACGCGCCGTGGGACAGCGCCGCGGAGGGCGAAGTGCTGGACGCCTACGGGGTGGCCGCCGCCGACCGTTGGGACTGGGGGCGCATCACCCGTCCCGACGAGGGGGCACGGTTCGACAGTCCGGCCGCCTGGCAGGAGTGGCTGCTGACGCGGCTGGGCCAGGACGTGGCGGACGCTCTCGAGGGCAATGTGTCCGGGCCGTTGAAGTCGGCGCTGGACGCGCTGCGGGATCTGCGCAACGAGATACGCCTGCTGATCGACCACAACGGTCTGACCGCGGACTCGCACCGCGACCACCTCGACCGCTGGTACACCCCGCTCAACGCGTTCCTGTCGATCGGGCCGCCCGCCTCCCGCATCCGGGAGATGATCGCGCTGATCGAGGCCGGTGTCCTCACCATCGTGGGCCCGGACGTGCGGATGGAACTGGACGAGGAGGCAGGGGAGTTCGTGGCGTCCTCGCCGAAGGTGCCCGGTTCCGAGGTGCGGGCCGGGGTGCTGATCGAGGCCCGGCTGCCCGACATCGACCTGCGGCGCACCGCCGACCCGCTGCTGCTCCATCTGCGGGCGACCGGCCAGTGCAGCCGCTATCGCATCCACGGTCCCGGCACCCGGACGTACGAGACGGGTGGTCTCGCGGTCACCGAGCGGCCCTACCGTCTGGTGGACGCCTCGGGCCGGGCGCACCCGCGGCGGTTCGCGTACGGCGTGCCCACCGAGTCGGTGCACTGGGTGACGGCCGCCGGTATCCGGCCCGGGGTGAACTCGGTGACGCTTGGCGACTCCGACGCGATCGCCCGTGCCGTGCTGTCGCTGGCGTCCGCAGCGGCGTACACGCTGCCGGGTGCGACGGCCGGGAGCGAGGCGGCGTGACGGCATACCCGCCGCGCCCTCACCGTGGTGGACGGTGAGGGCGCGGCGGGTCGACCGGGCGCTGTCAGGTGGTCGGCAGCTTCACCGACTGGCTGTGGCGGAAGAAGTCGCGCGGGTCGTACGCCTGCTTGACCTTCTGGAGGCGGGCGTAGCCGGACTTGTAGTACAGGTCGTGCCAGGGCACGCCGGAGGTGTTGTACTTCGGGTCGCTCAGGTCGATGTCCGGGTAGTTGACGTAGGCGCCGTCGGTCACGTCGTTGATGACGGGGACACCGCCCGTGGCGGCGAAGACGCCGTGGTAGAACTCGCGGATCCAGCGCAGTGAGATGTCCTCGGCCGCGGGGTCGTTCCACCACAGTCCCCAGGCCGCCTTGAACGCGGCTTCGCGGTGCGGGGCGGCGGTGGCGTCCGGGGCGACCGCGTTGACCTGGCCGCCGAAGGAGCTCACCTGCACGGCGGCGGTGGGATTGACCAGGTCGTCCCGTGTCAGGTGCCGGTAGAACTCGTCGATGTGGGCCGTCGGCATGGTCTTGCGGTAGTAGGCGGACTTGAAGTCGGACCTGAAGGTGGGGTCGTTCAGCGTCGGGTTGGTGGTGCCGATGTAGCGGGCGGCCTGGAGCCAGGGCATCCGGCGCGGCGCGGCGAGTTCGGGCATCGCGGCCACCTCGCCCATGGGGGTGGTCATCGGCTCCTGGGCCACGTCCAGGCCGGCGGTGATGGCGCCGAGGTAGTCGTCGAGTATCTTCTGCGCGTCCGGGACGGTCGCGTCGACCTGGGTGACCAGGCCGATGTAGCCGGCCGACTTGTGGTTCAGCCACAGCACGCTGGTCAGGTTGTCGTTGACGGTGCCGGACTTGAGGTTCTTGGTGTGCCAGTCGCCGAAGTTCTTGACCAGCCGTGCGAAGCGGTCCTTGGTCATATCGGCCCAGGGCCAGGCGGTGGCGTGCAGGAACACTTCGGCCGGCGGCTGCGGAAGCAGTTTCGCGGGGTTGGTGCCGGTCGCTCCGGGAGAGCGGAACCAGAAGCGGGTGACGACGCCGAAGTTGCCGCCTCCGCCGCCGGTGTGGGCCCACCACAGGTCACGGTTCGGGTCGTTCGGCTCGCGGGTCGCGACCTTGACCGTCGCCGTGCCGTCGGCGCCGACGCAGACGACCTCGACGCCGTACAGGTGGTCGACGACCAGCCCCATCTGGCGGCAGAGCAGGCCCCAGCCGCCGCCGCTGACATGGCCGCCGACGCCGACCTGGAAGCAGGTGCCGGCGGGGATGGTGACGCCCCAGGTGCGGTACATGCGCTCGTACACGTTCAGCACCTGCGCGCCGGCTTCGACGCAGACGGCGTTCTTGTCGGGGTCGAAGTAGACCCGGTCCATCCTGGTCATGTCGAGGATGACCTGTACGTCGGGGTTGAACACCCAGTCCTCGAAGCAGTGGCCGCCGCTGCGCACCGTCAGGCGCTTCCCGGCGGTCGCGGCCGCCTGGATGACCGAGCGGACCTGGGCGGTCGTCTCGGCAAGGCAGATCCTCTCGGGTGCGGAGGACCATCTCTGGTTCCAGCCCTGCACCAGGTCCTTGTACCGCTTGTCACCGGGGGCCACCGTGGTGATCGGCCCCGCCGCCGGTACGGCTTGGTCAGCCGCTGCGGACGGTGAGGCGAGGGCCGTTCCCGTCAGGAGGGCGGCTCCTCCGGCAGCCGCGCCCCCGGTGAGGAAGTTCCGCCTGTGGATACCTTCAGCGTGGCGAGCCATCGAGCCAACCCCTTTGTCCTGATGAGTCAATACGGCCACGCTATAGATCGGTTCACGCCACCGGCACTCAGAAAATTGCGCTCGTACTCGGCGGCCTTCCCACCCGCCCGGAGCATCCTCGGGGCGGCCGGCAAACGCGGCGAGGGGGCTCGCGGACAGTCGTACGGAGCGGGCCCGACGGTGTGTGCGGCCTGCGGATTCACGCCGAAGGCGGCCGCGTGGACGGTGGGTGACGCTGACCGTCGCGTGGCGTGGTCCGGCTTCGTCCGCCGCGGACATGGGCGGTTGCCTCGTAGGAAAGATCACGCCACGGTGCATGAAGAAGCCCGCCCGCGAGACGTCACGGGCGGGCTGTGTGCGGTGGTGCGGGCGCTCAGCTCACGTGCAGCGCCGTCTCCTTGCCGGGGGCCGGGGCGGGACCGGAGGCGGATGCCGGGTCCAGATGGATGCAAAGCAGTCGGCGGATCCGTTCATGCCGGCAGACTCGGCGGACATCCCGCGGAAGAAGCGCATCGACGGGATGCCCGGCCGCGGGGTGAGCCAGTGCGTGGGCGAGTCGTGCTTCGAAGCCCCGGTCGTCGGCGCGGCGCACCGCATAGGGGAAGAGTTCCGCCAGCCGCGCGCGGGCCGCGTGCTCCGGGCCCTCCAGAACCGCGCAGACTCCTGTCGCCGTCATGGCCACCAGTACCGGGTCCGCGTCGGTGGCGCCCATGGCCGAGTGGATCTCCAGGCCCGCCCCGCCCGCGCGGTACTCCTGCGGGGTCATGCCCAGTATCGACGAGGAGACGGCGTAGAACTGGCCCGTGGTGGTGAAGCCCGACTGGTAGATCGCGTCGGAGACGGTCCGCGCGCGGATCAGCTCCTCGCGCACCCGCTGTGCCCGGACCGCCGTCCAGTAGGCGTGCGGGGTCAGGCCGGTCAGTGACTTGAACATGCGGTGGAAGTGGAATCGGCTGTAGCCGGCGCTCTGCGCCAGGTCGTCCAGGTTCGGTGGCGCCACCGCCGTGTTCATCAGCAGGCAGGTGCGGGCCACGATGGCGGCTTGCAGCCGGTTCGGCTCGGGCTCGCCCGGCTGGCAGCGGCGGCAGGGCCGGTAGCCGCGTGTGTGCAGTTCCTCGAGCGACGCGTGGAACTCCACGTTCTCCCGCCGGGCCAGGCGCGCCGCGCACGAGGGCCTGTTGTAGATCCCGGTCGTCGTGACCGCGTAGTAGAACCGTCCGTCGGCGGCGTCGTCGCGTTCCCTGACCGCTCGCCAGCGTTGTTCGTCGCTCTCGTACGCGCAGAGGTCACCGTCGGCGGCCGCCGGCGGCCGTGTCGGTGCCGGCGCCGCCCTCATCTTCTCTCCCCCGCTCAGAACATGCCGTTGCTGTGCGGCAGTTGCTCGGGGATCTCGGTCCTGATGTCCCAGTACTCGACGATCTTCCCGTCCGCGACGCGGAAGAGGTCGCCGAACGCGTGCGGTGTGCCGTTCAGGGTGCCTTCGGAGTGGGCGAAGACGAAGTTGCCCTCGGCGAGGACCCGGTGGACCTTGAGGTAGTCCGCGCCGGCGAGCGTCTCGCGCAGGCCGGCAACACCGTCGGTGACTCCGGGGGCGTGCCGGATCAACTCGCCGTCGTTGACGTATCCGTCGAGCGCGGCCAGGTCGCCGCCGACGTAGACCTCGTCGATCAGGCGGCGGACCAGTTCCTTGTTGGCGGCGGTGCGGTCGCGGTCGGTGACCTCGGCGGGGCCGTCGCCCATGTCGTGCCCGGACGCGGTCGGGCCGATCTCCGGGCCCAGTGCCTCCCAGTGCTCCTGGATCTTGTTGTCGCCGGCGCGGTACAGGTTGAACAGGATGAGCGGCACCTCGGCGAGGCCGGTGACCCGGGCGTGCAGCAGCACCAGGTCGTCCTCGGCGATCGAGCGCAGCAGCTCGTACTGGGCGCCGGCGCTCTTGGCCCGCTCGGTCAGCTGGCGCAGGCCCGCCGGGCCGTCCGAGCACAGCGGGCTGTGCTGGATGAAGTCGGGCGCGTAGTACGTCTCGAGGGCGCCGTCGGTGTCGGCGCCGCCGGTCAGCTCCAGCACGCCTTCCACGATGAGGTTCTTGGTACTCATCAGAATCTCCAAGGTTGAGGGTGGTTGCCGCAGGATTCAGCCGGTGGTGACCGGGAGGGCTTCCAGTGCGCGGGAGAGCAGGCTGGGCTTGTACTCGAACCGATCGGCGGCCAGCGTCAGCCCGGGTGCCCGGCGGAAGAGCGTGCCGAGGGCGACCTTGCCCTGGGTGCGGGCCAGGGGCGCGCCGAAGCAGACGTGGATGCCCGAGGCGAAGCTGAGGTGCCGGTTGTCGGTGCGGCCGAGGTCGAGGGTGTCCGGGTCCGGGAAGGCGTCGGGGTCGCGGTTGGCGGCGCCCCGGACGGCGATGACCTGTTCGCCCGCGCCGACCACGTTGCCCTCGCCGAGGTCGACGTCCTCGAATGCCACCCGGATGGACAGGTGGGAGGGCGAGTCGTAGCGCAGGAGTTCCTCGACGGCGCTGGCCGCCAGTTCCGGTTCGCTGCGGAACCGGGCGAGCTGCTCGGGGTGTCGCAGCAGGGCGAGGGCGCCGTTGCCGATGAGGTTGGTGGTCGTGCCGTGTCCGGCGATGAACAGCAGGATGCAGGTGCCCAGGAGCTCCTGTTCGCTGATCTCCCCCTGGTCGGCCGCGGCCGCGAGGCGGCTCAGCACGTCCTCTCCCGGTGCGCGGCGCCGCTCTGCCGCCAGCGCGAGGAAGTAGTCGTTGAGCCCGGTCAGTGCCTCGTCCCTGGCCTGGTGGTTGGCCTGGGAGACGGTGAACGAGGGGCTCACGCCGGCCAGGTAGTCCTGCGCCCACTTCTCGATCATCAGGTGGTCGGGCTCCGGCACCCCGAGCAGGTGGCAGATGACTCCGAACGGCAGCCGGTGCGCGAGGGCGGTGATCAGGTCGAACTCGGGGCCGTTGTGCAGGGCCTCGTCGAGGAGTTGCCCGGTCCGTTGCTCGATGTAGCCGTTGGCGCTGCGCATGACGCGCGGTCCAAAGGTGTCGCGCAGGACGCGGCGCATCCGGGTGTGGTCCGGCGGGTTCATGAAGATGAGCATGTGGCGCTGATCGGCGAATCCGCCGGGCAGTGCCGTCCCGTCGGGCGTGTCCGGGGCCGTCGCCGCGGGCGACGGATAGCCGAACCGCTCGTCCCTCATGACGAGGTCGCACTCCCGGTGCCGGGTGAGCACCCAGAAGCCCGCCGGGCTGCGGAAGACGGGGGTGCTTTCCCGCAGCCGCCGGTAGTGCTGGTAGGGGTCCTGCTGGAAACCGGGGTCGGTGGGGTCGAAGCCGAGCATGCCCCCGGCACCAGCCCGCGTCGTCGTCGTGCCGCTCACATGTCCTCCGCTTGGAGTTGTTTGTCCCCTGTCGCAGAACGCTCAGGACATCCGGCTCCGCCCGCGCTGATCCGCGCCGGCTCGCTGTCTCTTTCGGCCAGTGGGCCTCACGGAACCACAGCGGACAGGTGGCGTGGGAGCCGTCATTTCCTGCATGGCCAGTTGTTGTCAGGGCGCTCGGCTCGGGCCGTGACGGGCAGCGCAATACGCTTTTGCACATGACAAGCGTGGAGCAATCCGCCCTGGTGGCGGGCGATGTGACGACGCGTGAGCGGGTCTTCGACGCGGTGCTGGGACTGTGCCGCGAGCGTGCCTACGAGGCGTTCGACGTGGGTGACGTCGCCCGGCGCGCGGGCGTCGACGAGGAGGCGGTGCGGGCCGGGTGGCCCGCCAAGAACCTGCTCGTGATGGAGGCGCTGCTGCACGCCGTCGCCCCGCACATGAGGTTCCCCCGCACCGGTGACATCCGGGCCGATCTGGAGCAGCAACTGGCCGCCACGGCGCGGCTGTTCGCCGATCCCGGTATCGGTCCGCACCTGCGGGCCGTCATCGCCGAGATCCACTCGGACGAACGTCTTGCGGCGGCCTTCCTGAAGAAGGTGTACACGCCCAACCGGACGGTGGCCCGGGCCCGTTTCGAACTGGCCCAGGAGCAGGGGCAGTTGCGTACCGACATCGATCTGGACACGGCGGTCGACCTGGTGTTCGGCTCCCTGTGGTTCCGGCTGCTGCTGGGTACCGGTCCGCTCAACGCCGAGCTGGCCGCCTCCGTCGCCGACCACGCGCTGGCCGGCCTGGGCGTGCCCGCCTCGCGGGCCTGAGTCCGGACACGGCGGCGGGCCGGCCCGTTCGATACGGGCCGGCCCGCTGCTGCCGTCCTCGGCCCGGGTGTCCGGGCCGAGGCTCAAGGGTTCTTGCGGGTCATGTCCAGCGGCCGCTGCCGAAGGTCTCGCTGCTCTGCAGGACCTTCTCCCGCAGGTCGAACCGGCGTACCTTCCAGGTGCCGGTGCGCGGGAAGTCCTCCCAGTCGATGATCCGGGGCTCGTCGAGCGCGATCAGACCGGCCGTGGCGCGCTTCCAGGCCTCGCGGTCCAGGGTGCCGCTGTGGGTCGAGATGATCGGCACGGGCAGTCCGTTGGGGTTGCCGAGCACGATGACCTCGGAGGCGTCCTCGAGGCGTTCCAGCAGCAGGCTCTCCAGCTCGATGCCGCTGGTGCCGGGTATGACGTCGACCTCTCGGTCGAGGATGTCCACGGTGCCGTCCCAGCGGTGGACGCCGATGTCACCGGTGTTCCACCAGCCGTCCCAGACCTTCTCGTTGTAGCGCTCGGGCTCGCCGAGGTAGCCCAGGCAGCGGCCCTTGCCGTTGATCAGGACCAGGCCGCTCTTACCGCGTGAGACCGGGCGCCGGGTCTCCGGGTCGACCACCTTGATCTTGGTGACGAAGGGGACCGGCCGGCCCACGTTCCGGGTGAACGTCCCGTGGTCGTCGGATCGTTTCCGCATCACCTTGCGCTTGGGGTACTGCGCCAGTGTGGCGGGACCGATCTCGCTCTGCCCCCAGCTCTGCGCCCACACCGGGCGGCGCCGGTGGCTGGTCTCCATGAAGGTGCGGATCGTGCTGGGGTGGATGGCGTCGAAGGTGGAGACGAACATCCGTACGTCGCTGAAGAGCTCCGGGTGCGCCTTCGGCAGGTGCTCCCAGCGCTGGAAGATGTTGGGGCAGGCCTCCAGTGTGGTGGGGCGGTTGCGCCCGAGCGTCTCGACGACCACGTCCGGGTCGGAGCCGCCGAGCACCACGACCTTGGAGGGGATCAGCACCGACTGGGCCATCACCCAGGTCACGGCGCGCGAGTGCACGAAGGCGATGCAGGAGGCGACGGTGTCGTCGGGCCGCGTCGACAGGAACGGGATGCGGATGGTCTCCATCACCCCGTACACGCCGATGGTGTCCGCCGAGTGCATCACGAACTTCGGGATGCCCGTGGTGCCGGAGGTGTGGGTGAGCAGCATCGGCTCGGAGTCCGGGCGCAGGTCGGGCGCGGGGATGTCGCTGCCGGCGAGGTCGGCGAGGCGGGTGGCGTCGCCGGACAGCAGCTCGCCCTCGACGGCGAGCACCCGGGTGCCGGGGCCGGCCAGCTGGACGCCCTGTTCGTGGGCGGCCGCCAGCACGTCGTCGGAGGCGACGATCACCTTCGGTTCCAGACGCTCCATCATCTTGCCGAGGGTGTCCGGCGGGAAGGTCGAGGTGATCATGGCGGGCAGGCCGCCGATCCGGGCGGCGGCCGCGGCCAGCAGGACGACGTCCATGTGGTTGTGCTTGATGATCGCCAGCCGGTCGCCGCGGCGCAGTCCCGCCGCGTACAGGCGTCCCGACATGTCCTGCACCAGGTGCGCCAGGGACGTGGAGTCGTAGGCGCGGCCCGCGTCCGGGGCGATGTCGAAGGGGCGGTCCAGGTGCCAGATGGGCCCCGGCTTCCCGGCGAAGTGGTCGAAGTGGGCCCCTATGTTCTTGGGGCGCTTGGTCTTGGGCATCGGCCGTTCTCTTCCGTCGTAGGACCTCTCGGGGACGCCTGGAGCCGGGGCCGCCGCCGGCCCGCCCCGCTGTGTGCGGGGTCGGGCCGGCGGCGGCCGGTGCGGCGTCAGTGCGGCTGGCTGGGGACCGGAGTGTCGGTGTCGCTTCCGGTGCGCCCGCCGGGGATCGGCGGTGCCTGCTCCGTTTCGGCCTCGCTGAGGCCGTAGCGGGCGTGGAACTTCCGCAGCGGGCCGGGCGCCCACCAGTTGGCGCTGCCGAACAGCTTCATCAGGGCCGGCAGGAGACCGCCGCGGATCAGGGTGGCGTCCATGAGGATCGCCAGTGCCATACCGAGGCCGATCGCCTTCATGTAGCTGATGCCGGAGGTGATGAGGACCAGGAAGACCAGTGAGAGCAGCACGGCCGCGTAGGTGACGACCTTGCCGACCCGCTCCAGGCCGTTGGCGACGGCCAGTTCGTTGTCGCCGGTGCGGTCGTACTCCTCCTTGATCCGCGACAGCATGAACACCTGGTAGTCCATCGACAGGGCGAAGGCCAGGCCGAAGCACATGATCGGCACGGTCCAGGTGATGCTGCCGGTGATGATGAAGTCACCGAACAGGCTTGCCATGTGGCCTTCCTGGAAGATGAAGACCAGGGCGCCGAAGGTGGCGGTGAGGCTGAGCACGGTCAGCAGGATCGACTGCAGCGGCAGCAGGATGCTGCCGGTGAGCAGGAACAGCAGCAGGAACATGCCGATGAACAGGATCGCCCCGGACAGGGGCAGGTTCTCGCGCAGCGTGTCGAAGGTGTCGACGCTGACCGCCGCCGGGCCGCCGACCTTGATGTCGAACGGCGCCTTGGTGTCACGCACCGCCTCGACGAGCTTCTCGCCCTGCGAGCCGTAGGCGTCGACCGACGGCACCACGGACAGGTAGGTGCCCGCGGTCACCCCGAAGCGGGTGTTGGCCTCGGTCGCCTCGGCGACCTTGGCGCCGTCGACGTAGGAGCCGGTCAGGGCGTCGACGCGGCTGACGTCGGCGACCTTCGAAAGGTCCTTGGCGTAGGCGTCGATGGTGTCGGTCTTGGTGCTCGGGTCGCCGGCGTTGGCCGCGACCACGGTCAGGGCCTGCTGCTCGCGGGTGTCGAAGTCCTTCTTCAGCACCTGGGCGACCTGGGCGGACTTGGCGTCGGCGGGCAGGACCGCCTCGTCGGGCAGCCGCAGCTTCATGTCCATGGCCGGCAGGCCGAGGGTGATGACGACGGCGAGGATCAGCACGGCGACCCGCACCGGGCGGCGCATCACGGCGGTGGACGTGCGGTGCCAGAAGCCGCCGCCGTCGTTGGCCGGGTTCTGCTTGCGCTTGAACAGGCTCCACTTGTCGACGCGCGGGCCGATCCAGCGCAACACCGCCGGGGCCAGGATGAGGGTGACCGCGGCGGCGACCAGTGCGGTGGTCATGCAGCCGATCGCGAGCGAGCGCAGCATCGTGAACGGCAGGACGAGCAGGCCGACGAACGCGACGGCCACGGTGAGCGCGGAGAACAGGATGGTGCGGCCGGCGGTGCGCAGGGTCGTGGTGATCGCGGTGTTGATGTCCCGGCCCTGGCGCAGTTCCTCGCGGTAGCGGGTCACGAACAGCAGGCAGTAGTCGATGCCCAGACCGATACCGAGGAACGTCGTGGTGTTGACGACGACGCTGGAGGTGTCGTTGAAGAAGGTGATGGTGAACAGCGCACCCATCGACGCCAGCATCGCGCCGAACGCGACGGCCACCGGCAGCAGCGCGACCAGGGCGCTGCCGAAGATGACGACCAGCACGATGAGGAGCAGCGGGAAGACCATGCCCTCGGCCTTGGAGGCGTCCTTGCTGGACGTCTCGATGTTCTCGTGCCACATCATTGCCGAGCCACCGGTCTTGACCTCGAGGCCGTCGACGGTGCCGGAGTACTTCTCGTCGATCTTCTTCGCCCAGTCGATCTGGTCGTCGAAGTCGCCGTCGATCCGGCCGAGCACGATGGCCTTGTCGCCGTCCTTGCTGCGCAGCGCCTCACTGCCGGTGGTCCAGTAGGAGACGACATCGGTGATGTCGGACTCCTTGGCCAGCTTCTGTGTCAAGTCACGGCCGGCCGTGGCGACGGAGGTGTCGTCGACGCCCCGCGTGTCCTCGACCAGCAGCAGCAGGTTCGGTTCGCCATGCTTGAAGGTCTTCTCCAACTCCTCTGCCGCAGCACGGGATTCGGTGCCGGTGGCCTCGTAACCGCCGGAGGTGAGCCGGTCTTGCAGGCCGCCGCCTGCGGCTCCGGCGAGGAACACCAGCAGCAAGGTGAAGAGAACCACCTTGCGCGGTGAGCGCAACACCAGGCGTGAAAGCCTGTCGAACATCGTTCCTCCTATGGTGTGGGTGAGGGCTTCGGCTTCACGCCGGCCGGAAGGGTCCGCGTACGGCCGCGAATCTGCGGTCGAACCAGTCGCGTGCCAGGTCGTAGAACTCGGCGGCGCCGCGGTGCACGTTCAGCGAGTGGCCGACGCCGGGGACCACGTGGGTCTCCAGCTGGGCCTCGGGCGCGTAGTAGTCCCGCTCGAAGGCGTGCACGGCCTCGGAGCGGGCGGCGAAGCCCACGTCCGAGCTGCTGAAGAGCGCGTCGTGTTCCCCGACCACCACCAGGACGGGCACCTTGACGGCCCGCGAGTGCTCGGGCCGGTAGGTCTCGGGCAGTGAATTGCCCTCGCCCCAGGTGGCGGTGGACTTGATCAGTTCGTTGTGCGCGGACAGTTCCGGATCGATGCCGCCCGCAAACTCGAGCATCCTGGCGCGGCGTCCGGGACGCTGTGTCAGGTACTCGGCGGGCGCGCCGAGACCGGCGAGCAGGGGGTCCTGGTTCGCCGGGTGGAAGAAGTCGTGGACCTTGTCGACCTTTTCGTAGAAGTCGGTCGTGGTGTGCAGCATGCCGGTGATGACCAGGCCGTCCACGTCCGCGTACCGGGCCGCCTCGACGAGGGCGATGCCCGATCCGTAGGAATGGCCGACGCTGACCACACGGGAGAAGCGGTGGCCTGCCGGGGTGCCCGAGCGCAGCAGCGCGATCGCCTGGTGGATGCTCTCCGCGTGGGCGTCCAGGTCGACGTCGTCCCCGTGGGGTCTGCTGGAGGCTCCGGTGCCGAGGCGGTCGAGCAGCAGCACGGCGTATCCGGCGCGCAGCATGTGGGCGCTGTAGTCGTAGGCGCCGGGCAGGGTCCAGTAGCGGCGGTCGTAGGTGAGGCCGGGAATGAGTACCTGGACCGTGTCCGCCCCCTGTTCGGGGACGAGGAGCCGGCCGGCGATGTGCCGGTCGGTGCCGTCCACGGGCACATGGACGGTGAGGTCCTCGCCGACGCAGGGCGGGGTGTCCGCCTCGGGCAGCGGCGCCGGGACGACGGTCATGGGGTTCTCCTCGTGTTGTGCAGGGGCGTGCCGGGGGCGCCGGGTGCGGTCGTGGACGGCACCTGTTCGGGTGCGGGCGCCGTGGGTCTGGGGCTGCGGTGGGCGGCGAGGCCCCTGATCCTCGTGGCGGAGAGACCGGCGGGGTGGGTGTGACGGGCGCCGGAGCCGTGGGTGTTGCTGGGCGGTCCGGCCGGGCCGGGGCCGCTGGGGCCGCGCAGGGCGGCGGCTATCACCCGCGGCCGGAACATGGCGGCCGGTGAGGCGAGGAGCTGGGTGTGCTGGAGCATCAGCAGGGCCGCGTGCTGGTCGGTGACCGCGGCGGCGGTGAGGCGGTCCACGTAGCGCTTGCCGATCCGCGTCACCGCGTCGGGGCGGGTGACCTCGTAGACCCAGGGATAGGAGAAGTCCATGCCGGTGGCCAGCTGCCATGCGGGGGTCATGGTGCGGGCGAAGGCCTTGCGCAGGCGGCCGGCCAGTCCGATGTGCGTGCCGTGCGCGGCGAGTCGGTCGCTCAGCACCTGGGCGCACAGGACGGCGACGGACATGCCCTGCCCGTAGGAGGGGTTGAAGCCGCCGAACGCGTCGCCGATGACGAGGAATCCGTCGGGCCAGCGGCTCAGCTTCTCGTAGTGCCGCCAGCGGTTCTCGGTGCGGCCCGAGCCGTGGACCGGCTCGAGGGGGGTGGCGGACTCGATGACGTCACGCAGCACCGGGTCGCGCAGGGTGCCCGCGGCGCGCAGCAGCCCTTCGTGGTCGGTGGGCGGGCGGTCTCCGCCGCTGGCGGAGACCGACACCATCCAGCGCCCGCCCTCGATCGGGTTGAGGATGCCCTGGCGGGGGATGTCGGCCGAGGCCATCAGCAGCATGCAGGACCAGTCGGCGGCATGGCCGGCGGGGGGCTCGTAGATGGAGGTGGCGTACGCGGTCTTCGCGTCGACGACGGACTCGCGCGGGCGCTCGTAGCCGAGGTCCTCCAGCCATTGCGGGGCTTTGGACTTGCGGCCGGTGGCGTCGACGACGAAGTCCGCGTCGATGAGGTATTTCTCGCCCCAGCCGGTGCGCGTCTCGCCGTCCCTGCCGCGCACCCACACGCCGGTGACGGTGTCGCCGCGTCCGCTCTGGAGTCCGAGGGCCTCGTGTTCCTCGACGAACTCCACCTTCGGGTCCGAGCGCAGGCGCTGGCGCACCACCGCGTCGATGACGTCGCGGGTGCCGGTCAGCATCGCCAGGTCGGTCTCGAAGCGGGACATCCAGCCGCCGGGTGCGAGCAGCAGCATGTCCTCGGGCATCCGGACGCGGACCATGCCAGCCGTGAGGAGTTCGTCGGTGATGCCGGGGAAGAGCTGCTCCAGGCCCTGGTGGCCGGCGGCCATCAGGTTGTGGGCGTGCCGTGCCTGGGCCACGCCTCGCCGCCAGCTAGGTTCCACGGTCAGCCGGTCACGTTCGATGATCGTGACTTTCCGCATGTGCGGGGACAGGGCTCGCGCTGCGGCCATTCCGGCGAGGCTCGACCCAATCACGACGGCGTGGCCGTCACCGCCGTGCCCGCCTCGGGCACCTGGGTTGACGCTCATGTGTGCGCCCTCTCTCGTGCGTTGTGGGAATGCGTGGTGCGGTGCCGTCGCGTCCCGGGGCAGGTCCGCGGGACGCGGTGGGGCGGCGGTGCCGGTGACCGGCGGTCCGGTACGGGTGTGTCAGGTCGGGGTTGAGGTGGGGGTCGCGGTGGGGGTGCCGCGCAGGGCGGCCACGGCCGAGGGCAGGCCGTCGGCGACGGTCGGATACGCCGGGCGCCAGCCCAGTTCGTCCCGTGCCAGGGCGTTGCTCAGCCGGTAGGAGGTGGTCAGCGAGGTGGTGACAGGGCGGCCGAGGGCGAGCGCGGCCACCGCCCGGGGCACCGGTGCGGCCAGGTCGGCGCCCAGTGCGCGGGCGGCCTCGCGGGCGAACCGCGCCAGTGGCAGCGGCTCGTCGTCGGCGATGTTGTACTCGGCGCCGGCCGGTGCCCGTTCCAGGGCGGCCACATAGGCGGCCGCCAGGTCGTCGAGGTGGACGCAGCTCCAGTGGTTGGAGCCGTCGCCGGGGTGACGGATGCGCCCGCTCCGGCTCGCCTGGTCGGCGAAGGCGGCCCGGAAGTTGCCGCCCGGTCCGTAGACGAATCCGGCGTGCAGCACCACCGAGTCCAGGCCGTCGGCCGCCATGGCGCGCAGTCGGGCCGTCGCCGCGGCGTGCCACACCCCGAGCGGGGCGGGGCGGTGCGGCACCGACTCGTCGATCCACCGCTCGCCGTGGTCGCCGTAGACCCAGGCACCGCTCGCGTACAGCAGCCGTCGGCCGTGGGTGCGGCAGGCGTCGGCCAGGGCCCCCGCCATGACGGCGTCGGCCTGGCGGATGCGCCGGATGCGGGCCTTGGTGAGCCGGCCGGTGAAGCGCAGCTGCGCGGCGTGCACGACCGCGTCGGCGTCCTGGACGAGCGGTACGTACGTCTGGGGGCGCAGCATGTCGCCGGTGCGCAGGTCGGCCCCGGCGGCGGCCAGCGCGGCCGCCCGGGACGGGTCGCGCACCAGGCCCGTCACCCGGTGCCCGGCGGCCATCAGGGCATGGGCGACGGCGCCGCCGATGTACCCGCTCGCGCCGGTGACCAGGACGTGCCGGGCGGCGCTGGTCACAGGTACTCCACCGTCGGTCCGGCCGGCAGCCGGTGGCGGGTGTCCAGGATGAACCGGGCGTGCTGGGTGATGAGGTCGAGGTCGAAGGCGCTGTGGTCGGTCAGCAGGACGACCGCGTCGGCCGCGGCGAGTTCCTGCTCGTCCAGTTCGGTGCGGATGACCCGCGGGTCGACGGGGGCGCTCTCCACGACGTGCGGGTCGACGGCCCGCACTTCGGCGCCCAGCCGCAGCAGCCCGTCCACGACCCGGACGGCGGGCGACTCACGGGCGTCGCCGGTGTCCGGCTTGTAGGCCAGGCCGAGCACCAGCACGCGGGAGCCGGACAGGGCGCGGCCGCGCTCGTTGAACGCGGTCAGCAGCCGCTGGACGACGTAGGCGGGCATGTGGTCGTTGACGTCGTTGGCGAGCTCGACGAAGCGGAAGCGGTGGCCGAGGGCCCGGTTGACCCGCCAGGACAGGTAGACCGGGTCCACGGGCAGGCAGTGGCCGCCGACGCCGGGGCCGGGTGTGAAGCGCATGAAGCCGAACGGCTTGGAGGAGGCGGCGTCCACCGCTTCCCAAACGTCGATGCCCAACTCGCGTGCGTAGACGGCGAGTTCGTTGACCAGGGCGATGTTGACGTGCCGGAAGGTGTTCTCGACCAGCTTGGTCAGCTCCGCCACCTTCGGCGACTTCACCGGCACGGTCTTGTCGACGACCGTGCGGTAGAAGGCGTCGACGGCTTCGAGCGAGGCCTCGTCGACACCGGAGACGACCTTGGGGGTGGTCTCCAGGGTCCACACCCGGTTGCCCGGGTCGATCCGCTCCGGGCTGTAGCCCAGGTGGAAGTCGACGCCCACGGTCAGTCCGGAGTACTCCTCCAGGATCGGGGCGACCAGTTCCTCGGTGGTTCCGGGGTAGGTGGTGGACTCCAGGACGACCGTGGAGCCCTGGCGCAGGAACCGGCCCAGGATCCGGGCGGCCGATTCGATGGCCCTGAGGTCGGGGACGCCCTCGCGCAGCGGCGTCGGCACGCTGATGACGGCCACGTCGAAGCCGCCGACCGCGCGTTCCTCGGTGGTGGGCAGATAGCGCCCGGTGGCCAGCGCGGCCGACAGCCGCTGCGGCGCGACGTCCTCGACGAAGGACTCGCCTGCGGCAAGCCTCTTGACGCGGTCCTCGTCGACGTCGAAACCGACGACCGTGGTGTCCTCGCCGGCCTCCACGGCGCGTACCGCGAGCGGCAGGCCGACGTACCCCTGGCCCATGATGACGATCTTTGGCATCGACCCGTCCGTTTCTGATGAAGTCGTGTGGTGGCGGTCGTCGGCTCAGGTCCAGCGGCCGGTGCCGAAGGTGGCCTGGGAGTCGAGCACCTGCTGGCGCAGGTTGAAGCGGCGCACCTTCCAGGTGCCGGTGCGCGGGAAGTCCTCCCACGCGATGACGTGCGGCGGGGCCAGCTCGGGCAGGTCGCGGGTGGCCTGCTGCCACTCCGCCTCGCTCAGCTCGCCCTCGGACAGGCTGAGCACCGGGACCGGCCTGCCGCCCTCGGGGTCGCCCAGGACGATCACCTCGGTGGCCCGCCGGATGCGCTCCAGCAGGATCGACTCCAGGGCGATGGAGCTGGTGCCGGGGATCAGGTCGACCTCGCGGTCCTGGAGGCGCAGTGCACCGGTGCGCGACTTCACCCCGAGGTCGCCGGTGTTCCACCAGCCGTCCCAGTCCTTCTCCTGGGCACGGTCGTCCTCACCGAGGTAGGTGAGGCAGCGTCCCTTGGTCTTGACGAGGACCACGCCGGCCTCGCCGGCCTTGACCCGCTTGCGGGTGTCGGGGTCGACGATCTTGACCTGGGTGATGAAGGGGATCGGGCGGCCGACGACGTTGGTGACCGGGTCGAGCGCGCCCTCGTTCTTGCGGATCTGCTTGCGGGAGTAGACGGCCATGGCGACCGGTCCCGTCTCGCTCTGCCCCCACACCTGTCCCCACACCGGGCGGCGCTGGTCGGAGGCGTCCATGAACGCCCGCACGGTGGGCGGGTGGATCGCGTCGAAGGTGTTGACGAAGAATCGGACGCGGCTGAACGCGGAACGGTGCGTCTCGGTGAGCTGCTCCCAGCGCTGGAAGATGTTCGGGCAGGCCTCCAGCACGGTCGGCCGGTGCTCGCTGAGCACCTTGGCGACCAGGTCCGGCTCGTTGCCGCCGAGGATGACGACCTTCTTCGGCGGACGGGCCAGCTGGGCGAAGGTCCAGGTGATGGCGCGGCCGTGGACGAAGGCGATGCAGGACGCGAAGACGTCGTCGGGCCGGATGGACAGGCCCGGCAGCGGCATCGTCTCCAGCTTGGTGAGCACGCCGAGGAGGGTGTTCGGGGAGTGCACGACCAGCTTCGGTACACCGGTGGTGCCGGAGGTGTGGGTGCAGATCATCGGCTCGTGGTCCGGGCGCAGGTTCATCGGGGGGATGTCGGCGCCGGCGAGCGAGGCCAGGCTGATCCCGCCGTCGGCGAGCGCGGGATCGCCGTCGATGGCGATGACCTGGCAGCCCGGGCCGGTCAGCCGTACGCCTTCGGCGGCCGCCGCGCCGAGCACCGAGCCGGAGGCGACGAGCACCTTCGGCTGGAACCGCTCCATGATCTTGGCGTGCACGTCGGGGGCGTTGGAGGAGGAGATCATCGCGGGCAGCGCGCCGATCCGGGCGGCGGCCGCGGCGAGCAGCACCACGTCGTGGTGGTTCTCCTTGATGATGGCCAGGTGGTCGCCGCGGCGCAGACCGGCCGCGTGCAGGCGTCCCGACATGTCGGCGACCAGCCGGGCCAGTGCGGCGACGTCGTACTCCCGGCCGCCCTCGGGGGCGATGTCGTAGGGCCGGTCGAGGTGCCAGGTGGGCGTGTTCGCGTCGGCGTAGTACTCGAACAACGCACCCAGGTTCTTGGGGCGTGGGGTCTTCTTCATTGCTCTGCCTTGCCTTCCTGGGGGTTCAGCGGATGACGAGCAGGTTGGCGATCAGCAGTGCCGCCACCCCGAGTCGGTGGGTGTCGACGCCGAGCTTGCGGGCCAGCAGCGCGTTGTTCTGGCCCAGGCCCGCTCGCAGTTGCCGGGCCCGCATCACCAGGACCGGGACCATGCACAGCAGGAACCAGCCGGGGACGGCGTCGGCCGCCCAGGCGATCAGCAGCGCCGCGGTCTCGGTCAGCGAGATCAGGGCGATGGCCACGGAGTAGGCGGACGGCGTCAGTACGGTGGCGAGGTTCTTGCGGCCGGCCGCGCGGTCGCCTTCGCGGTCGTTGACGTTGGAGTACACCGACACCAGCAGCGACCAGACGCCGATCAGATACGTCTCCAGCGCGATGACGCCGGTGAAGTGCCCGTCGACCAGGCCGTAGGGGATCAGCGCCATCAGGCCGGGGCTCAACAGCAGCACCAGTTCCTGACCGCCGCGGTAGCTGAGCCGCATTCCGTGCGAGTACTGGACGCTGATCGCCACCTGGAACGGGATCAGCATGAGCACCCAGGCCGGGGTGTGCGGGGCGATGGCCACCGCGACGCCCATCCAGAGCAGGCTGGCCAGCAGGGCCAGATATCCGAACCGCAGCGCCTGGTGTTCCGTCAGGTCACCGTTGAGCAGCGGCTTGCGCTCACGGTTGCGCAGCGCGGCTTTCGGGTCGTAGTTGACGTCGTCGCTGCCGTCCCGGAAGCCGTGCACGTCGTCGAAGGCGACCGTCGCCGCGGTCATCGCCACCCAGCCGAGCGTGGTGACGACCAGCGTCCAGAGCACCTTCGGGTCGTTTCGCAGATCGGAGGGCAGCAGCGCCCATACGACCGGCGCGGCCAGGTAGTAGTCAAAGAACGACAGCTTCGCCAGCCGCGCGTAGGCGCGCAGCCGCCCGGTCGGCTTGACCGCGATGGCCTGGCTCATGTCCGCTCCTCCTCTCTTCGTCGTCTTGAGTGGTCGTCAGGCCGTGCGGGGCTTGCGTCCGACGGTGGATATCTGGACCTGGCTGAGCCAGTTGTGGGACGGGTCGCCCATCTCGGTGATCGCCTCGGTGATGCGTTCCTGGGTGACCAGTCCGGCGGCGACGATCTGGGGGGCCATGAACTCCAGCCACAGCTGGTAGTGGCGGGCCTGTTCGGAGCCACCGCGCACCATGACCACGCGGCCCTCGGCGGTGACGTCCTCGAGGCCGGAGGCGAGCGCCAGTTCCAGGTCGACGTGGCCGCCGCGCGGGTCGTGGCCGGCTTCGCGCATCAGTCCGTAGCCGGCGGCGCGTACGTCCTGGAGGAAGTCCTCGCCGGACGCGGAGCGGAACAGGGTGGAGGAGTCGGTGTCCTCCAGGAACAGCAGGCCGCCGGGGCGCAGGGCGCGCACGAATTTGTCGATGACGGCCTGGCGGCCGGGCAGGTGCTGCACCAGCATCCGGGCGTGCACCAGGTCGAAGGAGTTCTCGGGGAGTTCGTCCTCGCGGATGTCGATCTCCCAGACGTCGAGGGTGCCCTTTTTCTGGTCCTCGAGCAGGCGCACGGTCTTCAGGTCGGCGGCGACCGCCCGGCCGGTGGGTCCGACCAGCTGGGCGAGGCGGCGGGCGGCCGCGCCGGAGCCGGCGCCGACCTCCAGGACGTGCCAGCCTTCGCTCACGCCGAGTTTCTCGAAGCGCTCGAAGGTGCCCGGGTCCCAGATGGCCTCGTTGGTGATCAGCCGCTCGGTCTCCTTGTCCCACGAGGAGTCGAAGACGTACTCCTGCGAGGCGTCGGCGCTCTGGACGGTTGTCGTCATGGCAGGTGGCCCTCCGGGTCCTTAGGCGAAGAAGTCGCAGATGGTGTCGGCGATGCGCTCGACGTCGGCGTCGGTCAGGTGCGGCCAGATCGGGATGGCCAGGTTCGACCGGCTGGCCCAGCGCGCGTTCGGCCAGTCGGCACCCTCGGGGGCCCAGGCGTTGAAGGCGGGCTGCAGCGGCAGCGGCGTGGGGTAGTAGACGTGCGAGCCGATGCCGTGCTCGGTCAGGTAGGCGCGAAGGTCCTCGCGGCGGGACACCTGGATCGAATAGACGTAGAAGCAGCGGCCGTTGCGGCCGGCGGGCGGTGCTTTGACGCCTCGCTCGGCCAGCGGGGCGAACCGCTCGGTGTAGTAGTCCGCGATGGTGGCGCGGCGTTCCAGGCGGTCGGCGAGGGTGGGCAGCCGGTGCATCTGGAAGGCCGCGATGACCTCGTCGAAGCGGCTGTTGCGGCCGACGCGGTGGTGCAGGAAGCGGTTCACGCCGTCCTGGCCGTGGTTGCGCAGCATCCGCACGGCGCGGGCCAGTTCGGGGTCGTCGGTGAGGACGACGCCGCCCTCGCCGGCCGTGCCGAACGCCTTGACCTGGAAGAAGGAGAAGACGCCGAGGGTGCCCCAGCGGCCGGCCGGGACCCCATCGAGTTCCGCGCCCTGGACGACGGCCGCGTCCTCGATCACCGCGATGTCGTGGCGCCGCGCGATCTCGTTGATCCGCGGCATGTCCGCCATGATGTTGAACAGGTGGGCGGGCAGTACCGCGCGGGTGCGCTCGGTGATCAGGGACTCCACCGAGTCCGGGTCGATGACCATCGTCCACGGGTCGACGTCGGCGAAGACGGGTGTGGCGCCCGCGTTGATGACGGACGAGGCGACCGGCTGGCAGCAGAACGCGGGGACGATGACCTCGTCGCCGGGCCCGATGTCCAGGGCGCCGACGGCCAGTTCCAGGCCGCCGGTGCCGCTGCCGCACGCCACGACGTCGTGGGCGCCGGTGGCCTTCTTGATCTCCTGCTCGAACTCGGCGGTGCGGCGGCCGAGGATGAAGCGCTGCTCGGGGTCGGTGCCCACGTCGAACATCGCCTTGAGCAACGCGTCGCGGTCCGCCTCGAAGAGGTCGGGCGGGAAGAAGGGCAGTGTCCTCACAGCTGGCTCCCCTGGAAGAAATCCCGGACGGCGTCGGCGACGAGGTCGAGCTGTGCCTCGGTCAGGTCCGGGTAGAACGGCAGCGCCACGGCGTTGCGGCAGGCGGCCTCCGCGACCGGGAAGTCGCCCTCGCTGTAGCCGAGTTCGGCGAAGCAGGGCTGTACGTGCAGCGGGATCGGGTAGTACGTCTCGGTGCCGATGCCGCGCGCGGTCAGGTGGGCGACGAGTTCGTCGCGCCGCTCGACCTCGATCTCGTAGACGTAGAAGACCGGGGTGGTGGGGACCGCTCGCTCCACGACGGTGGGCACGCGCAGGACGCCCGGGATGTCCTTGAGGCGCTCGGTGTAGGCCTCGGCGAGCTGGGCGCGGCGGGCGATGTCCCGGTCCAGGTCCGTCAGTTTCGCTAGGAGGACGGCCGCCTGGATGTCGTCCATCTTGGAGTTGGTGCCCGAGGCGCCGGACAGGTTGGAGATGCCGGCGATGTGGTCGATGGTCTTGCCCATACGACCGTGGTGGCGCAGGATCCCGGCCCGTTCGGCGACTTCCTCGTCGTCGGTGAGGATCATGCCCGCGTCGCCGATGGCGCCGAGGGTCTTGGTGGGGAAGAACGACAGGACGCCACCGCGCCCGAGGAGGCCGGCGTGCTTGCCGTTCCAGCGCATGCCGATCGACTCGGCGCTGTCCTCCAGAACGGTCACGCCGTGCGCGGCGGCGATCTCGCCGATCGCGTCCATGTCGGCGAGCTGGGTGAACAGATGGGCCGGCATGACGGCCTTCGTGCGTTCGGTCACCGCCCGGGCGAAGGACGCCGGGTCCATCGCGTACGTCATCGGGTCGACGTCGGCGAAGACGGGCGTGGCTCCGGCTAGGGCCACCGATGTGGCGGTCGCCGCGAAGGTGAAGGCGGGCACCACCACCTCGTCGCCGCGCTGTACTCCGGCCGCCCGCAGCAGGAGCACCAGGGCGTCGGTGCCGTTGTTCACGGCGATGGCGTGCCGGGCCCCGGTGTACTCGGCGATCGCCCGTTCCAGTTCCAGGACCTTGCGGCCGTGCGAGTATTTGCCGCGCTCCAGCACGTCCGAGGTGTGGGCCGCGATCTGCGGCCACAGCCGTTCGAAGGTGGCCGCCTGGGAGAAGAACGGCACCCCGGCCGCGGTCTGTGCGCCGGCCGGGGCCGGCGTCGCCACACTGTTCACGCTGCTCCTTCACGGATAGAGGGACCGCCGCGGTGCGCGGTGTCGGTCGGCACGGTCACGCCCGGTGCCGGGGCCTGGGCGGTGTGCGCCGTCCGACGGCACGACCGCGGGAGGGCAGCGGCGTCCGCACTGCCGTCGGGCATGTCCCGGAGGACCGGGCTCGGCCGGTCGATGCGCAGAGGGAGGCGAGGGCCGCTCCCCCGCTTCGGGCTCATGCCGAGAGGGAGGTCGGCCTTGGCCGGTGCCCGGACGATGACGCTCACGGGCGTACGTCCAAAGGCTCGATCATGAACATGACCTTCCTGACGATGGGCAGGGACGCTTGAGTGGTGCGCCCCTCGGGTGGAGGGGTGCAGAACCGTGGTGCAGGAAACGGACCCTGCGCCGGTGAGTCTGGGCAGCGCGACCTGCGTATGGCTAAAGCCACGAGCGAGCGGCCGTTTCACCGGTCGGGGGAAGCCCGGGGCGGCGGAACGTGGAGCGGGCCCCGTCGGCAGCGGCCGGGACAAAAAATGCCTGCGGCGCAACTTGCTGCCATCGCCATCTACTTGGCCCGGGACGGCGACGTGGCGAGGCTGGTGCGCAGTCCGGCGGGGCCGCCCGCCTCCCGAAGCACCACCGGACCCGTGACGCCGGGCACCATCGGCCCGCCCTTACCGAGGAGCCGACCATGTCCCAGCACGCAGTCCTCGGCGCTCTGGACACCACCGCTGTCGCCCGGCGCCTGGTCCACAGCGAGCACCCGCACAGCGCCCTGGCCGGTGAACAGCGCTTCGTCCTGCGCGACGACATGCCGCTCGGGCACCCGCTGTTTAACGACACCCCGGGCCTGCACGACCCCCTGGTCTTCGTGGAGCTGGTCCGCCGGGCCGGCCTGCACGTCGGGCACCGTCATTTCGGGGTGCCGGTCGAACGGCCCGCGCTGTTCTACCGATTCGCACTGCGCCTGTCCGATCCCGCCGTCTGGCAGGACTCCGCCGAGGGCACCCGGCTGGCTCTGGAGATGCGGGCCGAGCCGACCCGGACGGTGGCCGGTGTGCCGCGCAGCCTGCGGCTGGGCGGGACGTTGCGGCTGGAGGGCGCCGAGGCCTGCACCGGCTCGGCCGAACTCGTCTTCGTCACCCCGACGGTGGCCCGCAACCACCGCGCCAGCAGTCGCCTCGGGGCCCTGGTCCGCACGCCCGACGCCGGCGGTCCACGCCCCGGCACCCGGCCCACCGCCCCCTCGCTGGTCGGCCGGTGCACCCCGGACAACGTGGTCGTCTCGGAGCCGGTGCGTCAGGCGTCGACGCTCACCACGACCGTCCTGGTGGACCCGTCTCACCCGGTCTTCTTCACGGAGGCCACCGACTCGGTGCCCGGCCTGCTGCTCGTGGAGGCCCTGCGCCAGAGCGCGTTGCTGGCCGTCGCCTCCGACGGGGCCGCGCCGTGCGCGACGGCCCTGACGTGGCTGTCGGTCCACCTGCGCGGCCACGCCGAACTGGACCTGCCCCTCACCTGCACCGCCCGCAGCGCGCCCGGCGGGATCGATGCCCTGGGCCGCCGCCTGACCCGGGTCCTGCTCACCCTGCGCCAGGCAGGACGGACCACCGCGCAGGCGGAGGCGGTGACGGCGGAGGCCGGGTGAGCCGGCCTCCGCGCCGCGCCGTGCACGGTGGCGCGGGCGGCGACCACGGGCCCGACGGCTGCCGTCCGGCCGGCCGCCTGCGGATCGGCCCCGCACTCCGCGCCCCGGCCCGCCCCTGTCCGCCGACCGTACGAGGAGGTGCCAAGCCCTCATGACTGCCGGTACTGCCTTCTCCCCCGGGTCCGCCCTGGCCCTGGCCGGGCACGTAGCGCTGCCGGACGACCTCGACGGCCGGGCCGGCGGCGGGCTGCGGGCGTTCCTGCGGGACGCGCTCGACGGCGCACGGGGACCGTGCCCGCCGCTGGGTGAGGGCCGGCCCCTGCTGCTGTCGGGGACGTACGTGACCGATCCGCCGTTCTACGGCGACGGCGACATAGGCCATGTCGCGGCGTGCGGCGCGGTCAACGAACTGGCGGCCGCGGGCGCACGTCCCCTCGGTCTGTCGGTGTCGGCGGTGGTCGAGGCGGGCCTGCCGCTGCGTCAGGTGCGCCGCGTGGCCGACTCGGTCCGCGACATCGCCGAGGCGGCCGGGGTGGTGGTCCTCGACGTGGACGCCCGTGTGGTGCGTGCGGGTGAGGCCGACCAGATCTATCTGCACACCGCCGGACTGGGAGTCCTCCCGGCCGGTGCCGGGCAGGAGACACCGCCGCGGGCGGGCGACCGCCTCCTGGTCAGCGCCCCGCTCGGCGGTTTCGGCGCCCATCTGTTGTCGGCCCGAGCAGGGCTCGGGCACGAGGGTGTGGTCTCCGCCGAGTGCGTACCGCTTGCCGGGCTGCTGGAGCAGGTGCGCGGTGCGGGAGCCGGCGGTGCGCTGCGCGCGGTGCGCGTCGTGGGCCGGGCCGGACTGGCCGGTGCCCTGCACGCGTACGCGGCCGGTGCGGGCCTGGGCCTGCGCGTCGAGAAGGTGGCGCTGCCGGTGCACTACGAGGTGCGTGTGGCCCTCGACGAGCTCGGCGTCGACCCCGTGCACGCGGCGACCGCGAGTTGTGTGTGCCTCGTCGTCGCCGCCGAGGCCTCGGACGACGTCCTGGCCGCGCTGCGCGCCCACCCGTACGGCCGTGATGCCGCCGTCGTCGGCGAGGTGACGCCGCCCGGCCGCCACCGGGTCGAGCTGGCACTCGCCGACGGACACACGATCCCTCTCGGGTCCGCGCCCGAGCCGCCCGCCCGGCTGGGCTGACCCGAGCAGGCCCGGGACCGGTTCCCGGGCCCGTAAGGTTGGCTGGCGACTGATTTCCATTCCGCGGGGGGTAAACGCAGGATGCCGGAAATATCCCTTTCTGACGCCGCTTTCGATGAGCTGGACGAAAGGGGGATAGCGGCGTACCGGGAAGCTGTCCACGCCGGTCGCTACGCGCCCGAGCACATCGCCCAGGCGGTCGGCATCCCGCTCGAGCAGGCGGACACCATCGGTCAACAGCTGGTGCGCCTGTGCCTGTTGCGTCCGATGCCCGGCTCACCCGACGTCCTCGTACCGGTGAGCCCCGACGCGGCGGCCGCCAACCTGGTCGGGCCCGCCGAGGAACAGATCCGCGAACTGCAGCAGTCCGTCTCGCGGACCCGCGACGGCCTGCTCGCCCTGCTACCCGCCTACTTCGAGAGCCGCCGGCAGCGCAACCCGATGGAGTCCTTCGACATCATCAGCGACTACCTCGTCGTCGAAGCCCTGTTGAAGGACTGCGGGGACCGCTGCCGCACCGAGGTGCTCACCGTCCAGCCCGGCGGCCCGCGCCCCAACCACCTGCTGGAGAGCGCACGCAGCATCACCGCCGAGCGCCTCGCCCGGGGCATCCGGGTCCAGCACATCTACCAGCACACCGTGCGCGGAGACCTCGCCAACACGGCGTACATACGCGATGTCACCGCGCTCGGCGCCGAGGTACGCACCACGGACCAACTGGTCGACCGCATGATCATCTACGACCGGGAGATCGTGTTCCTGCCCGAACAGGGTGTCGAGGGGCGCCCACCGGGAGCCATCGTGGTGCGCGAACCGACCCTGGTGGCGTTCCTGTGCAAGCTCTACGACCATCTGTGGCTGCAGGCCACTCCGTTCGAGCCCGACGCCGAGGAGCACACCGACATCTCCGACGATGTGAAGTGGGCCATCGTCAAGCTGATGGCCCAGGGCTACAAGGACGAGATGGTGGCCCGCAGGCTCGGGATGTCGGTGCGCACCTGCCGCCGCCACATCTCGGAGATCATGGAGGAGTTGGACGCCACCAGCCGCTTCCAGGCCGGGGTGAACGCGGTGATCTCCGGCCTGTTCCCCGGCTCCGACCCCTCGACGCCCCCCTGACCGGCGGGCCGCCCGCGAGAGCGCCAACGGCGGCCCCCGGCGCGGAAGTTGCTGCCGCGCAGCTTGCTGCCGCCGGTCCGCACTGGTGCCTACCCCGTGTCACCGCCACCCTGAAACAGGCGGCATACAGGCCGCGGTCCGGCCTGAGGGCCCACTTCCGGGGCCGGATCGCGGCGCAACGCGACAAAAGGCGGTGACGGCATGGACGGCATGAGCCACTCCGCGCTGGCCGACCCGCCCGCACCCGGCGGCGGCACCCGCAGCCTGGTCCACCGCCAGCGCTCCTGGGAGCCGTTCGGCCTGTCCGACGCGACCGCGGACCACCGCCAGGAGTTCGTGCTGACCGGGGAGCTCACCACCGGCCACCCGCTCGTCGCCGCCGGCCCCCACCGCTTCCACGACCTGCAGACGGCCGTCGAAATGGTCCGGGAAACCGGCGAATTCATCGGGCAGACCCACTTCTCGGTGCCCGCCAACCGCACCGCCGTCTTCTACCGGGTCGCCGTCGCCACCCGGGACGTCTCCGCCTGGCGTGCCTCCACGGACGCCCGCGAACGCCCCGCGCTGCTCACCAGCGAGCTGCGGGTGCGTCCCGACAAGGTCATCGACGGGGTGCCGCGCTCTCTTCGGTTCAGCACCCTGCTGAGCATCGATGACGTGCCGTGCGGCTCGGGCAGCGCCGACGTGGTGTTCCTGCCGCCGGTGGTGCACCGCAACCACCGCGTGCTCAGCCTCGCGACCGCACTCACCGCACTCACCGCGCCCACCGGCGAGTCCGGCGCCGGTCGGCCGGCCGACCCCGCCGACGTGGGGCGCAGCCACCCGGAAACCGTTCTGGTGCACGGCCCCTTCGACCTCACGCACGGCCGGCTGTCGGCCACCGTGCGCATCCCCGACAGCTGGCCGCTGCCCGACGGCGCGGCCGAGGGCCATGTGCCGGCCCTCGTCCAGCTCGAGGCGTTGCGCCAGACCGCATTGCTCGCCGCCGGGCGCATGCACCAACTGGCCACCGACCGGTGCACCCTGGGCTCGCTGAAGGTCCACTTCCGCGGGTACGCGGAGCCGGACATGGCGATGCGGTGCGCGGCGGTGGTCGGCCTGTGCGGACGGGACGCCGAGGGCCGCAGACTCAGCCCCGTCACCCTGACCCTGGCCCAGGGGGGACGGGCCGTGCTGGAGGCGGTCGTCACGGTGGTCGAGGACCTGTGAGCGGCCACTCCCCCACCCCGTCAGCCGACCGCGGCCAGCGCCCCGGTGATGGCCGTGACCGTCTCCGCGTCGAGCATCGTGGCGACATCGGTGTCCAGGGTGCGGCCCAGCCCGGTGTCGTGCACGGCCGCGCTCATCACGAAGGCGGCGCCGCCCGCGGCGACGGCGTAGGTACGGAAGGACCACTGGGCGCCGGTGCCCGCGCTGCCGTCCGGCCGGTGGACCCGTACCGGCATCGTTTCGGGGCCGAAGCCGAACTCCGTGAAACGGAACGCCATGCCCTGCCCGATCGCCTTGCTGTAGGCCTCCTTCAGCGTCCACAGCCGCACCAGGCCGACGTTGCGGTCCTCCTGCGGCAGCCGCTCCAGGTCCCTGCTCTCCTGCGGCGTGCAGATGCGCCGCTTCAGACTTTCGCGGTACAGCTGCCGGGCGGCAGGCTCGACATCCACCCCGATCAGCCCCCGGGTGGTCAGGCCGACCAGCAGCCGGTCGCCGGTGTGACTGAGGCTGATGTCGATCTGGTCGAAGCCGCGCAGCGAAGGACGGCCCGTCGGCCCGTACATCAGCTCCAGGTCGGCGGAGCTGACCCCGAGCGCGGCGGCCGCCGCGCCCTTGAGCAGCCGGCGCGAGGCGGCGTAGCGGGCGCGCAGTTCGCCGTCGTCGAGAGAGAGATAGCGCGGCAGGTCACGGCCCAGCACCTCGCGCAGCAGGCTCTCCTCGCCGGGCGGCAGCCGCCAGTCGGCGAGGCCGCCGTGCACCAGCGCGGTGCCGTGGCGGCGCAGGTCGGCACGGAGCAGCGACCAGTCGGCGCCGTCGGATGTCACGGCGATCGGCTCGTTCGGCAACGGATGCGCCGAAGGGCCGGCCGGGCCTGTTCCAGGGCGCGCGCAGTCCGCCGCGGCTCCGCTCTCGCGGACCGCGGCGCACGAGGGCGTGGCCAGGTTCATCGGTCAACTCCTCACTTCCGCCCGGCTCGTGACACCGCCTGTCCGGGCAGGCCGTCAGCCAGCCAGCGGCATGTTGTAGAGGTCGAAGCCGTGCGGGTCACGGAACCTGGTCAGCACCTCCCGGTGCACCCGGGAAAGGCACTCCTCGGGCAGTTCGACGTCCCTGATGCCGAGGCGACCGGCGATGCGGTGCAGTGCCGCCGCCGCCCAGGCGGGATCGGCGAGGAACGGGTCGCTGAGCGCGTCGCTATGGCGCCACACCCCCAGCACCGCGGCCGCGGCCAGTACCAGGACGTACCGGTCGGTGAGCGCGAACCACGCCGGGCTGACGGCGCCCTGCGGGCCGGGCGCCTCCAGCGCGAGCACCCGGCGGCGCAGGTCCCGTAGTTCGTCGACCATCCGCTCGCCCAGGGTGCGCAGGACGCGCTGTACCGGATCGGCGGCGGGCAGCCCGGCCACGGCGGCCGGCAAGGAGGCGCTCAGGCTGTCGCGTCCGTCGGTCAGCGCGAGCCTGTCGTAGGCGAACGGCGGTAAGGGAGCACCCGGCCGGAACATCGCCGCCGGTGCCTCCTCGTCCACGAACCACGAGCGACGGGCCAGCCGCAGCAGTTGCGGCATGATCGTGGCCTGGCAGGCGGCGGTGCCCGCGTGTCCGAGGCTGACGATCGGCAGGTCGCGCAGATGCTTCTGGAAGACGCCGACCGGGCCCTCGCGAGTGTAGATCTGCGAGCCGAGCACGCCGGCCAGGTCGTGGAGGGTGTCCCTGAGGACCTTCGGCAGCAGCGACCTGACGGCCGCCGAGTACAGGCTGGTCTCGGCGGGCCGCAGGTGCAGCGCCCGGGTGGCGACCACCGCCAGGCTGTCGTACAGCAGCAGGTCGATGAACGCGCGGGCGAGCCTCGCCGCCGTACTGTGCGGGTCCGGAGCCTTGTCGGCCCCCGGGCCTGGGACCTGGCCGCGGCCGGCGAGGAGGGCGGTGCGCAGGCCGGTGTCAACGGCGGCGGCCGCCAAAGACGCCACCAGCGTGCGGCTCATCTGGAAGGAGAGCAGCGAGGTGGCCACCCCGCTGCCCACCGGCCCGAGCAGGGCGGCCTCGGGCACCGGGCAGTCGGTGAAACGGGCCCCGGTGCTGAAGTAGCCCCGCAGTCCCACCACATCGGCGCTCGGCCGGCGGGTGACCTCGAAACGGCCGCGCGGCAGCTCGTCCGGGGCCAGCATCAGCGCGGACAGACAGCAGCTGCCGTGTCCTTCGGCGGTACGCAGCACCAGGACGAGCGTGTCGGCCCGTTGAAGGTTGTTGACGACGGGCTTGCCCCCGGTCACCGACAGTCCCCCGGGCCCGGGAGTGCCACGTACCTGGCTGCGCACGAAGTCGTTGGTGTGGGCGGTCTCGTGCTGGGCGATGGCCGCCTTGGAGCCGTTCAGCAGCTGCCCGGCCAAGGTCCGCCGCTGAACGGCGGTTCCCCGCATCCACACATAGTTGGCGGCCACGAAGCTGGTCATGCCGTACCCCATGCCGAGGCCGACGTCACGGCGGAAGACCGCCCGCATCACCTGGAGCAGCGTCTCGGGCGAGTCGAAGCGGCCGCCCAGGGCGGTGGGAACGAACTCCTCGTTCATCCCGAAGGAGTCCAGCACCGCCTCGGCCGGGTCACAGATCACCGCGGCCCGGTCGGCGTCGAGCAGCGTCCGGTAACCCGAGGGGTTGGCGTCCTCGGCCGGATCGCCCAGCAGCGCCTCGATCCGCCGCACCCGCTCGCGCGCCGTCGCAGCCTGAGCCGGCGCCCCGCCCTCCGAGCGGCGGACCGGCTCCGTGATCGTGGACAACGAACTCAAGTCGGCCCTCCTCGGATGCACCCCAGCACCGCACGGCGCTGCGCTCTCAGTCCGGATCGTGTCGAGACCGGCTAAAGAGACGCTTGTGAACACCGCACCCTCATCGGCGTTTCCGCAGGAAAAGGCCCTCGATCCGGAAGACTGGGGTGTGCCTGTCCGAGTCACCGGGGATGCCTTGTCCCTACAGTGCACATGCCTCATGCCCTTGAGCGGCTGATCGCACGGCCAAGGGTCCGGCACGTCCCGTACCGACGGCAGAGAGCGGGGGTTCTCGTATGCGATTCAAGGTGCTGGGACCTCTGGAGGTGACCACCGCGGCCGACGCCCGGACGGTGACACCGCGCGCCGCCAAGGTGCGGGTGGTCCTCTCGACGCTGCTGGTGCGTCCCAACGAGGTCGTCTCCGTCGACGGGTTGATCGACGAGCTGTGGAGCGAACAACCGCCGCGCACCGCGATGACCACGCTCCAGGTGTACATCTCCCAGCTGCGCAAGCTGCTCCAGGACGTGCAGCCGGATCTGGGCCGCGACGCCCTGCTCACCCGCGCTCCCGGCTATCTGCTGCGCGTGGACCCCGGCCAGCTGGATCTGGCCGTCTTCGAGGACCTGCACCGCCAGGGCCGCGAGGCGCTCGCGGAGGGCGACCACGCGACCGCCGCCGATCTCCAGCGGCAGGCGCTCGCCCTGTGGCGCGGGCCGCTGCTGTCGGACACCCCGCACGGCAGCCTGCTGAAAAGCATGTCCGTCCGGCTCACCGAGGCCCGCCTCGCCGCTCTCGAACAGCGGGTGCGCGCCGAACTCCAGCTGGGACGGCACCAGGAAGTCCTCGGCGAACTCCAGGCGTTGACCACCGAGCTGCCGCTGCACGAGGACTTCCACGCGCACCTGATGGTGGCGCTGTACCGCACCGGCAGGCAGGCGGACGCGCTGCGCACCTTCGGCGAGTTGCGGCGCACGCTGGTCCGGGAACTGGCCATCGAGCCGGGCCGACGGCTCCAGCAGTTGCACAGCCGTATCCTGACCGGCGACCCGTCGCTGCTCGAGCCCGCGGCACAGCGGCAGCAGCGGCTCACCGCCGATCGGCAGCCCCCCGCGGCCAGCGCCGATCCGGCCCGCACCACACCTCTGAAGCCCGCTCGGTTCCCGTCCGGCGACCCGTTGTTCACGGGCCGGCGGAACCAACTGGAGCAGCTCACCAGGTGGCTGCGCGACCGGCCCGGCGGCTGCGTCCAGGTGACCGGCCCGGCGGGCATGGGCAAGACCGCGCTCGCCGTGAGCGCGGCGCACCGCGTGGCGGAGCTGTTCCCCGACGGGCGGGTCCTGGTCGGGCTGCGCGACGAGACGGGGCATCCACTGCCCGGAGAGCGGGTCCTGCACGCGGTGCTGCGTGCCCTCGGCGCCGTCGGCCAGCAGCCGCGCTCCGTGGCCGCCCTGCGCGACACCGTGCACCGGCTGACCGAGGGACGCCGCCTGCTGCTGGTCCTGGACGACGCGGTCGACGCCGACCAGCTGAACCCGCTGCTGCCGCTACCGGCGGGCTGCACGGCCCTGGTCACCTGCCGCCCCGTCCTGCCCGGCTTCGACGGCCCCGTCCTGCCGCTCGAGGAACTGTCGTCCGCGGATGCCCGCGAGCTGCTGCTCACGTCGTACAGCCGGCGACCCGCCCCGTACCCCGGCATCGACGCATCCTCCGAGAACGGCTCCGGCGACCGGCTCGGGAACGCCGGGCACAACGGATACGCCGACGAGGGGCACGACGCCACGGGCGAACCGGAGACCACGCCGGGAGAGAGCGATGCGAGGGACGTCTGGGACCGGCTGGCCGATCAGTGCGGCCGGTTCCCGGGGGCACTGCGCGTCGTGGCCCAGCATCTGGCATTCCACCCGCACCACTCCCCCGCCGACATCGCCACCCGCCTGTCGGCTGCAGAGAGCCGCCCGGCCACGCTGCGCGCGCTCGACGAGGAGTACGGGCGATCGCTGTACGCCGCGTACGCGGCGGCACCCGAGGACGTACGCCAGGCGGCCCGGCTGCTGAGCCTTCTGCCCTCGGGTCCGTTCACCACCACCGCAGCGGCTGTCGCTCTCGGCGTACCCGAGGAGAACGCGCCGCTCTCCGTTCAATCGCTGGTCACAGCAGGCCTGGTGGTCTCATCCCCCGACGGCACCGCTCACCGTTTCCCCGAACTGCAGCGGCTCACCGCCGGCGAGGCCCTCGGCGAGGAGCAGCCGGCCCTGGTGCGGGCCGCCCTCACCCGGCTCAGCGGGGCGGCGGCCGACCAGGCCGAGACCGCGCAGCACGCGGCCCGCGTGGAGGGTCTGCATCCCCTGGACTGGTTCGCACGGCGGCGGCAGGATCTGGTCGCCCTGGTCGACCAGGTCCACGACGCGGGCCTGTGGGCGCAGACCGTGCGGCTGGCCGACGCCATGACCGCCTTCCTGGAGGCACTGGCCGCCTGGGACGTCTGGGGACACACCCATTCCCTGGCCCTGGACGCCGCCGGACGGCTGACGGACGAGGCGGCTCGGGCGCGTCTGCTGCGCTCACTGGGCGACCTGGCCTGGCAGCGTCAACGACCCGACGAGGCACGCGAACTGTACGAGCAGGTACTGGCCAGCCCGGACGCCGTCAGCACCGAGCGCAGCCGTGCCCTGGCCGGGCTCGCCGATGTGCACCTGGGCGAAGGAGCAGGCACCGTCGCGGCCGGCCTCGTCACGCCGACCCTGCTCCGGACGCCCGGCGACATCCGCGGCTGCTTCGAGGCCCACCGGGTGCTCGGCCTGCACACGCTGGCCGACGAGGGCCCTTCCGCGGCCGAGAGTCACTTCCGAGAGTGTCTCGCCCTCGCCGGCACCCTGGGCGACCGCCGCCTGGAGACCTACGCACGCCGCTGGCTGGGCCGCCTGCGGGACGGGGCGGTGCACCCGGGCTGGACAGAGGTCCGGCCCGGCGTCTGGCGGGGAAGGCGTGAGCCCAGGGTTCAGGCGGGTGCCGGTGCCGGGGTGAGGTCGCCCCGCAGGTCCCAAGGGAGTTCGCCGCGCCGGGAGCTGCCGAGTCTGCGGTAGGCGCGGGTGGGGTGCCGCTCCCCCGTCGCCTCGGCGAGCAGCCAACGCAGAACGCCGTACGGGATGTCCCGTACGGCGTCGGTCGTGTCTTGGGGCGGCTCCTCCAACGGCGGGCTCTTGCCTCGGCGTTTCGGAGTCAGGCGGTCCCTACTGCCACTTCTCATCCGCGAAAGAGAGCACGACGCTGCCTCCGTCCGCTACGACCGACGTCGAGGTGACCATGTCAACAGCAGCCTTTGCGGTCATCGCGTGCCCACCTTTCGGCGTGAGGGAAGTCGGGTACGAAGTTCATCTAACACCCGCGAACCGGCATGCCCCCGAAACTTCAATCTGCCCAGGACCCCCTCTGTACGCCCTCTCGAGAGCACGGCGGAAGGGGCGGGTTCCGGCAGGAGGTTCGCCCTCGGCTATTACGACGTAATAGGGGTCCGTACGGGGAGAGTTCGTCCGGCGCCGCGCTCCGCGCCCTCGGCTATTACGACGTAATAGCTTGCAGGGGTGGGGAGTTCAGTACGTTTGTATACCTTTTGGGCGATTTGTGATCGCCGATTACGGCGTCACGGACGCTATGGCGGCCGGTCCTCGTTGCGAGCGAGGGGTCTTTGCGCCGGGCTTCCTGGGTTTGATCGTGCGGGGGTCCACGGCTTCGCCGGGGGCCCCCTCGCGGTAGAGACCGTCGGGGAGGGTGTCCCGGTCATGCGGGAGGAGGAAGAAGACCCGCCGCTTGTAAAGCCCGCTGTCGGGGTCGGGTTCGGCCTCGACATCGAGGAGGGCGTAGCCGACCATGCGGCCGTCCCGGGCGTAGGGAGGCTTGTTGTTGCGGCGCTTGGTCTTGTCCAGGGCCTGGCGGACGTAGTCGAGGTTGTCTGGGTCCTCCAGCCACACCACGTCCGCCTCGTGGGTGAGGTCGCTCTCGGTCAACAGCGAGCTCATGGCCGCAGCCCTTCCTTCGGCCGGCCTGTGCGCAATGCGGGGGCCGGACTGGTTCGTGCGTGTTCTGGAGGCCGCCGCTAGCGGGGCCAGAGGGACATCGTAGTTCGGCCGCCGGGCAAGATATAGAGCGTGGGGGGTTGACGGGGGTGGTGTGCGGTGCGTCATTCGGTCCCCAGGAGGGCGATGCCCGGGTAGTACTTGCGGCCGTTGGACTTGATCATGTCGGTGGGTGAGGCGAGGCCGACTTCCTGACGGACTCGGGTGGCGAAGGCGCGGGGCGAGGCGGGGCGGATGCCTTCGCCTGCGTTGCACCAGGAGCTGTACTCGGCGAACAACAGGCCCTGCTCGACGCGGAGTTCGCTGCCGTTGTCGACGGCACGGGTGCAGCATTCGTCGAGGAAGCGGCCGATGTGGTCTTCGGTGTTGGCGTAGGCGGTGGTGGCGATCCGCACCCGGTCGGGGCCCTCCAGGGGGTCCCGGGTGGCGAGGTAGCGCCGGGCGCCTTCGATGAGCCAGTGAAGGATGCCGGGGCCCTCGTCCCGTACGAGTTCGAAGGCGAGGTTGTCGATCCGGCGGGCGGCGGGAACGGTGCGGGTGAAGGGCAGCAGACGGATGCGGCGCCAGAATGCGTAGCCGCCGGTGGAGACTTCGGGGCGGTGATTGCCCAGCAGCCAGAGGTGGTGGGTGGGCGTGAAGGAGAAGTAGTCCTGCCGCATACGGCGGGCTTTGATCTTGTCGCCACCGGTCAGGAGGCGGACTCTGGCTTCGTCGAACTTGTCGTTGGGCTTGAGCTCGCTGCACACGATCAGACGGCGGCCGTGCAGTTCGGTGAGCTCGGTGGAGTGCTCGGAGAAGGCTCCGCGGTCCATGAGGAAGCCGGGCGGGGCGGCGTCGGCGTAGTCGCCGAGGATCTGGATCATCGTGTCGAGCAGGACACTCTTGCCGTTCTTGCCCTCTCCGTGGAGGAACGGCAGCACCTGGGCGCCGACATCGCCGGTGATGGAGTAGCCGAGCAGCAGGTGGAAGAAGTTGATCATCTCCTGGCCCTCCGCGTCGTCGCCGAAGGTGTCGGCGAGGAAGCGGTGCCAGCGCGGGGTCTCCATCGGCTGGGGGGCGACGCTGGTGGCGCGGGAGTGGAAGTCCAGGGTGGGGTCCGCTTTGCGGAGGTGGCCGGTGTGCAGATCGACGACGCCGCCGGGGGTGCACAGGGCGTAGGGGTCTCCATCGAGGGTGTCGGGGTCGACGGAGAGGTCCGGGGATGCCTTGGCCTGTGTGAGCAGCGCCTTCATGCCGGTGGTGGAGAGTGTTTTCTTCTTGTGCGAGGACAGTTCCCGGTTGCTGAAGACCCCGCGGGGGTCGGTCTCGGGCATGTCCTCGGCCATCTCCCCCGCTGCCCACAGGGCGGCCTTCTCACCGCCGGTGCGCTTCCAGCGGTAGCCGTCCCAGGAGAACCAGCCGAGGCCTTCCACGTGGCGGAACTGGTCGCGGTAGAGCTGGACGAAGAGGCGGGCGTTGCCGCGGTCGCTGAGGTGCGGGGGCAGCATGCCGGACTGCAGGAATGCGAAGGGCAGGCTGCCGGGGGCTCCGGAGGCCTGCGCGGGGAGCAGTGCGGGGGGCTGCTCGGCCGCCTGGAGGTCGAGCATCTGCTGAGCCGCGGCCTGTGCGTCGAACCGCGGCATGCTCTCGGCGCTGCTCATGAACGTCCTTCGAGACGGAACGGGTGGGCGGCCCCAGCGGCAAGGCCGTCGTCGATGATCTTTTCGTTGCGGGCGGTCTGCCAGGGCCTGGCCTCGTCGGCCGTGGCGCGGAGTTGGTCGCGAACTGCGGTCTCCTCCAGGTGGCCGGCTGCCACGAGGCCTCCTGCGGTGTAGGCGGCTCGGTTGAGCTTCTCCGTGAACCCGGTTCCTTCGGACGCGGTCGCGCACTGGGCGATCTCGTCGACAAGCGGCGTGAGGACACGGTGGGCTGCGGCGGGTCTGCGGGTACGACGGGTCCGTGCGAGGGGCTGCTTGGGGACCGGTGGGGCGATGACGTGGCCGGTGCGGACGAGTTCGGCGTGCAGCCAGCCGGGCAGTGGTGCGGGCAGGCGTGCGGTGCCCTCGGGCGCGTAAGTGCCCTGTGCGGTGCGGGTGGTGGGGGCGATGATGTACCCGCCCTCGGCCCTCACATCGACCTGCCAGGCAAGCGCGACCTTGGGGCTGGAGCCGGTCGAGCAGCGCAACCGGGTTGCCGGGTGCGGGTTGCGGTACCAGATGTGCAGGCCCCCTGAGGGGGTGCGCACGCGTAGGGTCGTCTCGTCGTGGGTCGGGTCGGGCTGACCCCGGAAGGCCGCGAGAAGGGCGAGGGTGTCGAAGCCTGATGCGAGGCCGGTGAGGTTCACGGCATCGGGGATGGGGATGCCCGGCAGGAGGCGGCCACGGTCGGGGACCTGGGCGCTGTGTGCGTCCACGTCCAGGACGACGAGCTCGGCCGGACCGCAGGCGACGCCTACGCCTGCGGAGGGGCTGCTCCCCCACCAGGCGTCGATGTACCGCGTGTTGGTGGTGGCGGCGTGGAAGCCGTGGCAGGGGCGTCCTGCGGGCAGGCAGGGGCATGTCTTCGGGTCGTGGCTTCGGTCCCTGCACTCGGAGCAGTTGGCGGCCGGGGTCTTGCGACCGGGAGCCAGCGGATGGACCGGCCAGCCCTGTGCGGCACACCAGCGCGCGACGGCATACGGTGTCGCGGACCTGGCCGGGGCGGCAGGCAGGCGGATGTCACCGGGGCGCGGCACGCTGATCGTCCTTGTCGGGTCTCGTGGTTCGGTTCTATGGCTCAGTCCCTGAGAAAACACCAGGCCACGGGTGTGGGTGATGTTCTATCAGGGACCGAAGGGACTGTGTTTCGGGAAGAGTGTAGAGGCATGTCAACCGGGAGCGAGGCAACTCCCACCGCGTGGCGTTCTATCAGTTCCTTCGGTCCCTTGAGTCCCTTCGGCCTGCGGCGGGGCGCTACTCCCCCATCGGTCGGTGCCGTTTTAGGTCACTTGGGAGTGGCTGGAGGGACTGAATCCTCGAGAGAGCCTCCAGGGACTCAACCTAGGGTCCCTGCAGGGACCGTCCCTTCCTTCAGTCCCTGCACAAACGCGCAGGTCAGCGCGTTTCCCCCCCTCCAGCAGGGACTGTAGGGACTCAACTCTCTAATTATGAGCTGAACTAGACATATAGAGGCAGATGCGCACGCGCGTACGAAAAGAGCTCTACTCCAGCTCATAATTAGGAAGTTCAGTCCCTACAGTCCCTGATCTGACCCCCCAAAACCCTCTGACCTGCACAGATACCAGGGACTGAAGCCCAGGGACCCAACAGTCCCTCAGGCCCTCTCCGTCCCTCTGCTCAGTCCCTCGATCTATTACGTCGTAATAAAACCTGGCCTACCTAACGCGTCGTTCGCGTTTTTGATCACCTGCGTTAGTAAGGTGACTCCATGACTTCTCCAGCCTCCCCGAACGACCGCGAGAAGGTCGTCTCCAAGCTGCCGGGATGGCTCCGGCAGGACCTCAAGGTCAGAGCCGCCCAGAAGGGCATCGAGATCCAGGCCGCCGTAGAGCAGGGCATCCAGGACTGGTGCAACCTCGCATCGGCGACAGCCGGGGTCGACACCTCCGGCGCCGACTCGTTCTCCACCTTCCTGCCGGAAGGTCAGTGGGACGAGTTCAAGCGGATCGCGAGCGACCGTCGAGTTTCCCTCATCCAGGGCCTAGCCCAGTCCGTGCAGTTGTGGCTGGACACGCACCCCGCACCGGACGTCGAGAGGCCGGCCATCACCCGCCGGATCGTCGTATGCAACCAGAAGGGCGGCGTCGGCAAGACGGCCATCACGGCGGGCACCGGTGAGGCGCTCGCCGAGAATCCCAGCCGCCTCTACCCCGTCCGTATCGCCAAGCAGCTCGCGGCCGCCAGCGACGCGCTCGACAGCCCGCTCGACACCGAGGACCTGCCCGGGCTCGGACTGCGGGTCCTGCTCGTCGACTTCGACCCGCAGTGCCACCTCACCAACCAACTGGGTGGCACTCCCCTGCCGATGAACGGCGACAGCCTCACCAACCACATGGCGGGCGACCCCAAGGGCGACCTGCGCGACCTCATCGTCTCCGTCGACGACGAGCACTTCGCCGGCCGGCTGCATCTACTGCCCGCGTGCAACGACGCCTTCCTGCTGGACGTACGTCTGTCGGCCGTCCGGGCGCGGGAAGCCGCCCTGGAGCGCGCCCTGGCCCCGCTGGAGCCACATTACGACGTCATCCTCGTCGACTGCCCTCCCAGCCTCGGACTCAGCATGGACGCCGCGGCCTACTACGGCAGGCGACGCGACGGCGAGAAGCCCGGCCAGTCCGGGGCGCTGATCGTCGTCCAGGCCGAGGACAGTTCAGCCGACGCCTACGAGCTGCTCACCACCCAGATCGACGACCTGCGCGGCGACCTGCAGATCGACATCGACTATCTCGGGATCGTCGTCAACCTCTACGACTCCCGACGCGGGTACATCGCCACCTCTTCCCTTCAAGGGTGGGTCGACATAAAGGATCCGAAGGTCGTCGGGCTCATTGGAGACCTCAAGGAGCAGAAGGAGGCTGTGCGGGTGAAGCAGCCGCTGCTGTCCTACGCTCCCAAGTCCCAGCAGGCGGTCGGTATGCGGGCCCTCGCGCGGGAGATCTCATGAGCAAGGCCGATCAGCTGGGCGCCGGTCGCTTCGGCGGGGCCACCCGAGGCATCAGCGCGCGCCGGCAGGCCGTGGCCGCGGCGACCGGGGTGCCGACCGAAGGGGTCGCCCCGCCCTCGGAACTGCCGACCGACCGTGTGAGCCTCAACCCCGACAACCCGCGCTCCAGCCTCGGCGACCTGACCGATCTGGCAGGGAGCCTCAAGACGCATGGGCAGAAGCAGGCGATCACGGTCATGAACCGCGACGCCTATGTGAAGGCCAACCCTGCGCACGAGGCCGATCTGGAGCCGGAGACGATCTATGTCGTCATCGACGGCAGCAGCCGCCTCGCGGCCGCCCGCGAGGCGGGCCTGGCCTCCGTCAAGGTGATGGTCAGTGACGAGCAGGGCGCCACCTCCGAAGAGCTTCTGGAGTCGGCGCTGGTCGCCAACATCCACCGGCAGGATCTCGAGGAGCTCGACGAGGCCCGCGCGCTGCAACGGCTGCTGGTGATCCATGGGAGCCAGACGGCTCTGGCGAAGCGGCTGCACCGGTCGCAGGGATGGGTGTCGCAGAGGCTTGCTCTGCTGAACCTGACGCCTGAACTTCAGCAGCGGGTGGGTCAGGAGCCCATCGATCTGCTGCGGGCTGTCGGCAACAAGCCGGCCGAGCAGCAGGAAGAGGTACTGGAGGAGCTGAAGGCCGAGCGGGTCCGCAAGGAGGTCCTGAAGCAGGAGCGCCGGGCGCAGAAGCCGGATGATGGGGCTGAGGGCTATTACGGCGTAATAGAGGATGGTGCCCGCCAGGAGAAGCCGGCGGCTGTCGAAGCACCGGTGCAGCGTGCGGAGACGGTTCCGGAGCCACGTGGCAACGCCTCGGCGAGCAAGGCGGCTGAAGCAGTCTCTGCAGTCGAGGCCGCTGAGACTACTGAGACTGCTGAGGCCGATCTGAGGACGCCGCCGAAGCTTCCCTACGACGATGGTGCCTTCCTCGCGATGCATCTCATCCGGAAGATGAGCGACACCGAGTTCGACAAGATGCTGCGGATCCTCAACGAGCATCAGGAGCAGCGAGCCGGCCTGGTGGAGAGTGACGGCCAGGCTGTCTGAGCCGTCTGATGAGTCAGCCCCCTATTACGACGTAATAGGGGGCTGAGCTATTACGACGTAATAGCTCAGGCTGCGAAGCCCACGTTGGTGACGTACTCGTACTGGCCCCACTGGGAGCCGAGGTCGACGATCTGGTCGACCCAGGCGTCGTCGAGGGCCTGAATGTTGTCGTTGGCCCAGGCTTCGACGATGCGGTCCCAGTGCCGGATGTTGAGGGTGCGGAACTCCACGACGCGCTGACGCGGACGGGAGACCTGGGACTGGTTAAGCGGGTGGATTTCGACGCGGGTGCCGCGGCCCTCGCGGTTGAGGCGGGCCAGCAGATAGCGGGCCACGTTGTGGCGGCGGACGGTGCGATACGCAGTCTCGATGCGTTCGAGGTTCTTCTTCGACGGACTGCGTCTGCCGTCCAGCCACGCCTTGAGGGTGCGGTCGGTGACCGTCAGGCCTGCGGAGCGCGCGGCTGCCAGGGCATGCTCGCTGCGGGTGAGGTAGTGCAGGCGGGCCAGCAGACCACGCCGGGCGGTGACCGGAGTGGCGATGTAGCCGGCGAGGGCATCCAGCCGGTGGGCGACTGCTTCGTACCCCTTGACGCCTCGGGCACCGTACTTGCCGAACTCATGGGTGCGATCCGGCATCCCGTCTCCTCCCTCGGCTCCGGTTCTCATGGCCCGCTGCCCGGACAGGGGTGGGGCGCGATGTCATTACGGGAGATCAGTATGGGGTAGACCAGGGGCGAAGTTCCCCAACCCCGGCGGTGGGGGAGGGGAGCGGGGAGCCCGGCTATTACGTCGTAATAGCGACCCAAGCGACTCAGCCGTGGGGAGCCCGGTAGCCGCTGGCCGGTCGGGAGGGCGTTCTCGCTTCACAGTCGCTTGAGTCGCTCTGGGGCTTGGGTGGGGGAGTGGAGGGAGCCTGAGTCGCTGTGGCCGAATAGGGCCTACGTGGGCAGCGACTGAGGAGAAGCTACCGAGTGCCCCTTCGGTAGCTTTCGGTCGCTGCTGGAAAAGGCCTGGTCAGAGGCTTCTCTTCGGTTGAACAGCGACTGAAGCGACTGAAGGTCTGGGTATATGGAGACATTCGCGTGTGCGCGTGTGCGTGCGCGTTGGCGTCATATATAGCGAGCTTGAGTCGCTTCAGTCGCTGTTTGATCACTCTCACTTCTCTGACCTGCGGCTTCGCCCGGACGGCTGAGCAGCTACCGAAACCACGTGAGTCGCTGGCCACGGAACTGACTCGAATATCTGTTTTCTCAAGGGACGTTCGGGCCCCACCTCCTTAGCTATGCTGTGCCGGTCGCTCAGTCGCTTCGGTCGCTGGTGGGGGGTGCGAATGGCCTCTGAGCTGCACAACTCACGTAGCTACTCACGGTCGTCCGCTCCGGTGGCAGGCCCGTTGGCGACGGCCCGGTGGTGTGCCAGCCGGGGCTGGCCCGTCCATCCGCTGGCACCGGGACGCAAGACGCCTGCGGGCAACTGCGAGACCTGCCGTCTGCCCGGGCACCATCACAAGGGCTGCGGCTGTCCGGCTGCCGGTCGCTGGTGTCATGGCTTTCACGCCGCCACCCTCGACTTCGCCCGCATCGAGCAGTGGTGGGGCGCGCACCCGGGCTTCGGTGTCGGGATCGCCTGTGGACCCGCCAGCCTCCTGGTCGTCGACATCGATGCTCATGAGCGCGAACTCCCCGGACGGGACCGGCTGTTACCCGGCATCACCATCTCCGAGGGGATCGACCTGACCGGGCTCGCCAACGGCTTCCACACGATCGGTCTGCTGGCCGCCCTGCGCGGCTTCGACAGCCCCGCCGACGACGAGACGACCCTTCGCGTGCGCACCCCCTCGGGCGGTCTGCACGTCTGGTACCGGGCGCATGGCGGGCGTCGCTGGCAGTGCTCCACGGGCTCCGGTGGCCGCGCGCTGGCCTGGCAGGTCGACGTACGGGCGCACGGCGGGTACATCGTCGCCCCCGGCACCGTGACCGACGCCGGTGTGTACGAAGTGGTGGGGGACGTACGGGAGCCCGCACCGCTGCCCGACTGGCTGGCCCGCGAGCTGGAGCGCACCGGGCATCTGCCGCCCGCGTACGTGCCCGCGCCGAGGCCGGTCCCACCGCGGGCCCGGCAAGCAGTACTGGCCGCGGGAGGCGGCCGCGGAGCGGTGAGCCGGGTGCTGGGCGCACTGCTCGAAGAGGTGGCTGCCTGTGCCGCCGTAGCCGAAGGCGCCGCGTTCTCCGAGAAGTTGAACCGTGCCGCGTACACCGCAGGAGGGCTCGTGGCCGGGGGACAGCTGGAGGCGACGGAGGCAGAGCGGGTCCTCAGCGAGGCCGCCGAGCATGCCCGGCCGGGGCAGGAGCGCCGTTACACGGCCATCATCCGCAGCGGTCTGAACGCCGGCCGTACGCGCCCACTGTCCCCAGGAGGACGCGCATGACGTCCCGCCAGGACGACACACTCTTCGACGCCCAGGCCGTAGCCGCGCAGATCCTCGCCCAGCCCGTACCGCATGCCCGCCGCTCCGAGGACGCCCCCGCGCAGGGAGAGGCCACGGCCGACGGACTGCTGCCCGACACCCTCAGCGACCGGGGCAACGCCAAACTGTTCGTCAAGCTCTACTCCAACGACTACCGGCATGTGCCCGGCCTCGGCTGGTTCCGCTGGGACAGCACCCGTTGGCAGATCGACGAGGACGACACCGTGATGTGGGCTGCGGGGGACCTCGCGGAGTCCCTGGCGAGCAACGACCCGCGAGGCGTGTTCACCTCCACCGCGCTGCAGCAGCATCGCCGTCGGGCACTCAGCACCAGCGGCATGAACGCGATGCTCGCGCAGGCCAGGTCCGCGCCCGGCATGGTGCTCAACGCGGCCCGGCTGGACGCCGACCCCTACGCGCTGTGCACCCCGGCCGGCATCGTCGACCTGCGCACCGGACTGATCCGTACCCCCGACCCCGACAAGGACTTCCACTCCCGCTCCACCACCGCGGCCCCCCAGCCGATGCCCACCCCGCGCTGGGACCGGTTCCTCGTCGACACCTTCGGCGACGGGGCCGAGGGCGCGGAGATGATCGACTTCCTGCATCTGCTGCTGGGGTACTCCATCACTGGGGACGTCGGCGGGCAGGTCATGCCGTTTCTGTTCGGGTCCGGCAAGAACGGCAAGTCGGTGCTGCTGGACGTCCTGATGAAGCTGGTGGGGGACTACGCCGACGCGGCCCCGCCCGGGTTCCTGATGGCCCGGCCCTACGAGGGGCACCCCACCGACCTGGCGGAGCTGCACGGCCGGCGGGTCATCGTGTGTAGCGAGGTCAAGCCGGGGGACCGTTTCGACGAGGCCCGGGTGAAGCTGCTGACGGGTGGCGACCGGATCAAGGCGCGCCGCATGCGGCAGGACTTCTTCAGCTTCGAACCCACCCACAAACTCTGGCTGCTGGGCAATCACCGGCCCGAAGTGGGCACCGGTGGCTTCGCGTTCTGGCGGCGGATGCGGCTGATCCCGTTCGAGAGGGTCGTGCCCGACGACCGGAAGATCGACAACCTGGCCGACATCCTCGTCACCGAGGAGGGCCCCGGAATCCTCAACTGGCTGATCCTGGGCGCCCGTCGCTACCTGAGCGGCGAGAAGAACCTCACCGGTCCCGAACGGGTACGGATCGCCACCACGGCGTACGCGGAGACCGAGGACCACACCGGGCGATTCCTCTCCGAGTCCTGCCGGCTCGCACCGGCGCTGAGGGCGGAACAGGCACAGCTCTACGCGGTTTATAAGACCTGGTGTCAGAATGAGGGTGCCCCAGCGATCTCGTCCCGGGCCTTCGCGGCACGGGTCCGAGAGGTGGTGGGACTGGCGTCGCCCAAGGAGATGATCCTGTCCAACCAGCGCAAGTACTACCCGGGCATCGGAGTGGTCGCCGACGAGGAGACAGCATGAGCGCCCTCATTGCTGAGGACGAGCTCGTTCATGAGGACGACTTCGTCTGGCTCGAGGACATCGACACGCTCGACTACGTACGTCAGAGCCTGGACCGGCTGACGACGCGCCGTGGCAAGCCCCCCTACCACCGCGACGGACGCATGGTCGGCTACGCGCTGCTGGGTCCCGGGGCCAAGCCGTCCCGTTCCTCGGGTACTTTCCGGCGCCGGGTGTTCTGGCTGCTTCCGCACGACCGCGACACCGACCCCGATGGTCTCTACGCCACCGGCGCGCCCGCCGAGGCGGTGGACCCGCGCACGCTGGCACCCGGCAGCAAGGGGTGCAAGACCGAGCGGTCGGAGGGCGGGCCGCCGTCCTCGGCGATGCGGGAGCTGGGGATCACGCTGCCGCTGTGAGCGGCGGCGTGGGGGAGAACGCGCCGTACGGCTGAGAAGAAGCACTGTCGGTGGCATCAATAACGTTGCAAAGAACCGTCCACCCGGTATATTTTTTCGTCATCCGTACGAATGAGCGAGCTGGGCAACTCAACTCCTGTGGGGAGACAGGGAGTTGTCCCGGGCGGGGAAGCCGCTGAACCTTCGTGCGCCCCGTTCGCTTCAGCCTCCTCGCTCATGTGCTGATCCATGATGGGGGAGGTCAGGGATGGTGCGTGGCATACAAGCACAAGTGGTGATCTCCGGCGGAGGGCCCGTGGGCATGCTCCTCGCCTGTGAGCTGGCCGGGCAGGGGGTGCGCACCGTGGTCGTGGAGTCGGCGACCGAGGTCTGCCGGCGGCCCAAGGCGACCACGCTGCACGCCCGTACGGTGCAGTGTCTCGTCCGGCGCGGTCATCTCGCCGGACTCGTGACCGCGGGGGAGAGCGACGGCACGGCATGGACGAGCAGCGCGTTCCACTTCGCGGGAATCCCGGGACTGGCCATCTCGGCTCCGGCCGCGGAGCCGGAGCCGATCCTCAAGTGCTCGCAGGAGGAGCTGGAACGTCACTTCGAGCAGCGCGCGCGGGCCGTCGGTGCGCGGATCCTGCGCGGACACCGGGTGATCGGGGTGCGCCAGGGGCCGAGCGGAGTGACCGTCATGGCGCAGGGGCCGCGTGGCCGGGTGAACTGCACGGGTGCGTATCTGGTGGGAGCGGACGGCGCGCGCAGCCTGGTGCGCGAGCAGGCGGGCTTTGCCTCACGGACGTACCCGGCGACCATCTCGGCGATGGCCGGTGACGTCCGCTTCGAGGAGGGCGAGGTACTGGAGGCGGGATGGCATCGCACCCCGCGCGGGTGGATCGTCGTGAAGAACGTGCCGGGCGGGGTGGTCCGGCTGCGGACCCTCAACTGCGAGGGCGCGCACCAGGAACGTCATCTGCCGCTCACGTTGGAGGAGTTGCGTCGCGAGGTTTCCTGGATCGCCGGCCGGGACATCGCGATGCGGGATCCCAGGTGGCTGAGCAGGTTCAGTGACTTCTCCCGGGTGGCCGGGTCCTACCGCAAGGGGCGGATCTTCCTGGTCGGCGATGCGGCACATGTGCATTTCCCGATCGGCGGCCAGGGCTTGAGCACCGGGCTGCTGGACGCCGTGAACCTCGGCTGGAAGCTCGCGTTCACGGTGCGCGGCACCGCGGGCGTGGGACTGCTGGACACCTACGACCAGGAGCGCCGTCCCGCGGCGCAGCGGGTCGTCGACAACACCCGGGCTCAGCTGGCCCTGATGCGGCCCGGCCCTGAACTCGACCCGCTGCGGGCCCTGTTCGGAGAATTGCTGGCCAGGGGAGGGGAGAGCGGTGTGCTGGCGTCCATGGTCAGTGCCCAGGACACCGTGCTGCCGACGCGCGGCGTGGACTCCCCACCATGGGAAGGAAGGTTTCTGCCCAACGTCGACCTCGTGACCCGGCAGGGGCGCACCGATGTGATCGGCCTGCTGGGTGAGGGGCGGCCGCTGCTGCTGCTCTTCGGCGAGCAGGACGGTGGCTATGAGCAGCAGGCGCGCGGGTGGGACGGCCTGTTGAGGGTGGTGCGCGCCGAGCCGGTGCCCCAACTCCCCTGTGACGCAATGCTGGTGCGGCCGGATGGTTACATCGCCTGGGCGTCGGGGGGCGACGGACCCGCCGCCGCCCTCAAGGCGTACTTCGGTGAGGGCGTGCGGGCGGAGGCCAGGGGTGTTCTTGCCGGGGCGGTCAGCTGACCGGCGCCGGTCGAAGGGGGTGCGCGGTCTCAAGCTCGGTCTGGACCGCGGCCCCCCTGTTCTCGGTGAGATCCACCGCGGCGAGCACGGAGGGGACCACCACACTGGGCAGTAGATGCCGCAGCAGTGCGCTGACCCTGCGGGGCAGATCCTGGTAGTTGCACAACGCCTGGGACATGGCCTGGACACCGGCGAAGGCGCCCACCAGGGCGTCGGCGGTCTCGGCCGGCACGACATGGGGCAGCAACTCGCCCTGGGCCTGGGCCTTCTCCAGCAGCTCCACCCCGACCGTGCTCCAGTGCAGGAAGGGTCCGCTGCGGTCGAGCCCTTGGGCCTGCTGGTCGAGCGACAGGCGGACACCCGCGCGGACCATGGGGTCGGTCTGGAGACGGTAGGCGTGCAGGACCACGGTGTCCACGAGCTGCTGCACCTTGCATGCGCGGTCGGGAATGGGCAGCCTGTGGTCCTGTTCGTGGAGTACGCCGTCGGCGAGGTGTTCCTTCGAGGGGAAGTGGAAGTACAGAGCTCCCTTGGTCACTCCGGCAGCGGCGAGGATCTCGCTGATGGTCGCGGCCTGGTAACCGCGTTCCTCAAAGACTTTGGCTGCTGCCAGCAGGATCGTCTGCCGGGTCCGGATCGCCCGGTCCTGCTTCACCACTACGGCCTCCTCCAGTCGATGAGCCCGGAGACCCACAAAAAAACCGTCCAGTTTGTATATTACAGCTGATTGGTCAACGCGCAGCCCCTTGGCTGGTACCGGATTCAAGGAATTGCGCAAAACCATCGCTGCGAGGAGGGGGAGTGTGATGGGGGAAGCCGGGTGGGGCACGGATGCCACCGGTGCTCGTGCGGGGGAGGACGTTCGATGATCCTCGTGACCGGGGCCACCGGGACGGTGGGCCGTGCATTGGTTGAGCGACTTCCCGCCGATCTGGGCGTTCGACTCATGGCGAGGGACCCGGCGAAGATCACGGGCGCCGCGTCGACGGCGGAGAAGGTCGCCGGCGATCACGGGGATCCGCGGTCGCTGACCCGGGCTCTGACAGGAGTGCGGACGGCGTTCCTCGTGACCACGCGCATTGGCGCCGACGACGACGCGCGGTTCGTGCGCGCCGCACAAATGGCCGGAGTGCAACGGGTGGTGAAACTCTCCGCGGCCGCCGTCCTCGACGACCGGGCCGACGACCTCATCACCCGGTGGCAGCGGGCCACTGAGGAACTCCTGCGCGCCTCAGGCATGGAGTGGACCGTGCTGCGTCCGCGCGCGTTCATGTCCAACTCCCTTTCCTGGGCCGCCTCCATCAGGTCCGAGCGCACGGTCCGCGCGCTGTACGGGACGTCGGGCAACGCCTGTGTGGATCCACGGGACATCGCGGAGGTCGCCGTGCGCGTCCTGACGGAGGAGGGGCATGCCGGACGCGCCTACACCCTGACCGGGCCCGAGGCCGTCACCGCGGCCGGGCAGACGGAGCAGCTCGGCCGGTTGCTCGGTGTTCCGCTGCGCTTTGAGGAGTTGAGTCCCGACGAGGCACGCGGCGGGCTGGCGAACCGCTATCCGGCGCCGGTGGTCGAGGCGTTGCTGCAGAGCGCGGAACGCCAGCGGGCAGGTGCGAAGGCCATGGTGGAGGATACGGTCCATGTCGTGACGGGCCGGCCGGCGGGCACCTTCGCGGCATGGGCCGCGGACCACCTGGCGGCCTTCGCGCCGGTCACGGAAACGGCCGGGGCGTAGTCGGTGGGGTCGGCCCTGGTGGGTCCCACCGCTTGCGAGGGCTGCCGGGGCCGGTCGGAGCGGTCCGGTGTGCAACAGGTCTGCCCGAGACGTAGGAGGTCGTCCCGGGCAGACCCGGTCGGGGGGTGCCCTTCACATGGCGGATGGCGCCATGGTCACGGTGCACCGGAACACGGGCGTCTCGTCCTGGTAGGCGGTCACGAGCACGGTCTCCCCGCCGTCCGGGTCCGCGCCGGGCATTCGGCACGCTTCGACCAGGCAGGGTGCGTCCAGTTCGACGTACCGCTCGAACTCACTGGCGACGGCGAGAGGCAGGGAGGCATGTCCCAGGGTCGCGGCCGCGGCCTGCCGGGCGGCTTCGAGGAGCACCATGCCGGGCACGTGGTCGACCATGTGGTCGAAGAGCACGGGGTGACGGGTGTCCACCCGCAACTGCCAGCGGTGCGGCTCACCGTTGGGGGAGAGGACCACATCCGTCGGCGACATGCGCCCGACGGTCTGCGGGGGCTCCGGTGCCGTCAGCGCAATGACCCGGGGACCGTCGGGGCCAGGGAAGTGCGCGGCGCGCAGACGCTCGTAGACCCGGGGAGTGATGCAGGTCAGGGAGCCACCTCCGGTCGCCGCGAGGCTGCCGTCGCGGTGGATCTCGACCTCGATGCGGAATCCTGTCACCGCACCCCCGCGCTCCTTCACGTCGAAGCACTTGACGTCGAGTTCGAGCGAGGCGGGTGTCCAGTCGACGCGTACGTGCTCGGGCCGGACGGCCACGCTGAGGTCGCTGACCAGGAAGTGGTGCCCGAGGGGGACCCCGTACTCGGCGTGTGCCAGAAGGATGCCGGCCTGGCGGATCGTTTCGGCGGCGATCAACGGGTCGTGGCAGTCGTCCACGGTGGCGAAGAAGCTGTGTCCACGAGGCCATTGGGCGGCGACGGTGAAGTGATGGTCGTCCACGCGGGCCCAGTCGGTCAGCATCACCTCGGCGACGCTCGCACGGTGGACGAGCTCCTTGGGGACCGTGCTCGTCAGAGACCGAGAGGGGAGGGCGCCGGTCCGGGCAAGGTGCGTGTCGCTCTCTGTGCCTGCCACGCCGGGTATCGCGCGGTGCATGCGGAACGTGCTTACAGACATAGTTCCCCCTGGCCGCTTTGGCTTGAATGTGAGTGGTGGATCCCTCAGGAGAGCGAAGATACATACCATCCGGTTTAATTTCCAGAAGGAATGCCACCCTCCAGCCACCGATAAATGGAACCATGCGTTCCTAAATGTGTAGATGATCACGCGGTGACCTCGGGCTCGGCTCGCGCCCCGCAGGTCGACCACAGCCGCCTATGCATGTGGCACCTGCTGCCGTCCGGTGCGCATGGGATGTGGCTTGCTCCCCTACCTCAAGTGAGGCCACAGCCGTTCTTGAGTGGCTTCCCGGACCGTGTCTCCAGGCCCGACTAAAGGGGGATCGGTCGCATGGGGACGGGAGAAGCCCTGATCAGGGTGGAGCGGGGGCGGCCCGACGAGGCGGAACTGGCTGCCGTGGTCGCGGTGCTGCTCGCCCGGCAGGCGGGCGCGGAAGAGGCGTCCGAGGAGCCGTCGGCGGCTGAAATCCGCTGGTGGCGGGAGCGGGACAGCTATGCGGCGCCCGAGAGTTGGCGCTGATGGCGAGACGCGTCTCCATATTTCCTTCACTGCTCAATCAAATACCGCACGTGCGGTTTGTTATGATGGCTTCACGGACCCGGGGCGGGACCTCCTCGGCCTTGTCCCAGGAAGGCACCTGACATGGCTATGACGAGCCGGGCCTCGACGGAACCGGGGCCCGCCGATATACGCGGGCGCGTGGCGGAGCTGGACAGCATCCGCGAAAAGGCGCTGGCCGGCCCCAGTCGGCAGGCGACCGAGGCGCAGCATGCCAAGGGCAAGCTGACCGCACGGGAGCGCATCGAACTGCTGCTGGACCCGGGTTCGTTCCAGGAGGTCGAGCAGCTGCGTCGGCATCGGGCAAGCGGTTTCGGCCTGGAAGTGAAGAAGCCCTACACGGACGGTGTCATCACCGGCTGGGGGGCGGTCGAGGGACGTACCGTCTTCGTGTACGCGCACGACTTCCGGATCTTCGGCGGTGCGCTTGGCGAGGCTCACGCCACGAAGATCCACAAGATCATGGACATGGCCATCGCTACCGGGGCTCCGCTGGTGTCGCTGAACGACGGCGCCGGAGCCCGTATCCAGGAGGGTGTGTCGGCGCTCGCCGGGTACGGCGGCATCTTCCAGCGCAACACGAAGGCATCCGGTGTCATCCCGCAGATCAGCGTGATGCTGGGACCGTGCGCGGGCGGTGCGGCCTACAGCCCCGCCCTGACCGACTTCGTCTTCATGGTCCGTGAGACCTCGCAGATGTTCATCACCGGCCCGGATGTGGTCAAGGCCGTGACGGGCGAGGAGATTTCGCAGAACGGCCTCGGCGGCGCGGACGTGCACGCCGAGACCTCGGGCGTGTGTCACTTCGCGTACGACGACGAGGAGACCTGCATCGCCGAGGTGCGCTACCTCCTGTCGTTGCTGCCGCAGAACAACCGGGAAGCCCCGCCGAGGGTGCGCGGCGCCGACTACATCGACCGGCGCTCGGACGCGCTCCTGGACTTGGTCCCCGCGGACGGCAACCGGCCCTACGACATGGCCAAGGTCATCGAGGAGGTCGTCGACGACGGCGAGTACCTTGAGGTTCACGAGGGCTGGGCGCGGAACATCATCTGCGCACTGGCCCGGCTCGACGGGCAGACCGTAGGGTTTGTCGCAAACCAGCCTCAGACCCTGGCCGGTGTACTGGACATCGAAGCCAGCGAGAAGGCCGCGCGCTTTGTGCAGATGTGCGACGCGTTCAACATCCCGATCATGACCTTCCTGGACGTCCCCGGGTTCCTCCCAGGTGTCGACCAGGAGCACGGTGGGATCATCAGGCACGGCGCGAAGCTGCTGTACGCCTACTGCAACGCGACCGTGCCGCGGGTCTCGCTGGTCCTGCGCAAGGCCTACGGCGGCGCGTACATCGTCATGGACTCCCAGTCCATCGGCGCCGACCTGACCTACGCGTGGCCGACGAACGAGATCGCCGTGATGGGCGCCGAGGGGGCCGCCAACGTCATCTTCCGCCGGCAGATCGCCGAGGCCGAGGACCCCGAGGCCATGCGGCAGAAGATGGTCAAGGAGTACAAGGCCGAGCTCATGCACCCGTACTACGCGGCGGAGCGCGGCCTGGTGGACGACGTGATCGATCCGGCCCGGACCCGCGAGGTCCTCATCCGCTCCCTGGCCATGCTCCGAAGGAAACACGCAGACCTGCCGTCGCGCAAACACGGCAACCCCCCGCAGTAGCAGTACGTTCCGAGGGACTTGGGATGTCGGTGCGGTGCCGGCCTTCGACGTCCCTGTTCTCAGGAGACAGCACATGGTCAAACAGGAGCGAGCGGCCCGCACCCGGCAGGCACTGATCCAGGCCGCGGCCGAGGTGTTCGCCGAGGAGGGCTTCGTCACCGCGTCGTTGAGCACCATCAGCAAGCGCGCCGGTGTCAGCAACGGCGCGCTGCACTTCCACTTCGCCAACAAGGGCATGCTCGCCGACGCGGTGGAGGCGGAGGCCGCCAAGGCCGTCCGCCTGATCACCGAGGCGGCGCGGGCCTGGCAGGGGGAATCGCTCCAGGCGGTGGTGGATGCCACCCACGAGCTGACGCGCAGTCTCACCCACGACACCGTGGTCCGCGGCGGCTTCGAACTCGCGGGCGACACCACCCGCCGGGGGGAGCCCTCTCTTCGCACGCAGTGGCGGCACTGGGTCGAGGACAGCCTCCGCCGGGCCGATCGCAACGGCGCTCTGGCGGAGGGCGTGTCCTGGTCGGACAGCGCCCGCGTCATCGTCGCCGCGACCGTCGGCTTCGAGGTCCTCGGCGGCGATGACACCTCCTGGCTGTCACGGCAGAACGTCACCCGCTTCTGGGAGGTGATCCTGCCGCGGCTCGCAGGCCGGCAGGACCTGGACCGGCTGGTGAGCTCCGGCTCGCGGCCGTCGGCCGTCGTCCCCTCGGCGGAGCGCACCTCGGGCTGACCTCGAGCCTTAGCAGACCGCAAGGTCTGTTTTATGATCGATTTCCGCCTCCACCTCGCGGTTGTTCCCTGGAGGCTGACTCGAGGGCTTCTTGGTTCCCGCTAGAGATCTCGAATAGATGCAGGTCAGAGGCCTATAACCCCTACGTCTCCACTAAGAAAATACAGGATATGCGGTTTGGTATTGACAGACCGCTCGTGCTGTTTTTACTCTTGCCATGGCGCCGGACCGACATCTGTTGACGGCCGCGAACCGACCGGAGCACTCGGGCATAAGACAGGGGAGATCGCGTGGACATCGAGGTACTCGGCGCATTGGCCGTACAGGAGAACGGAATCTCCATCACCCCGACGGCTCCCAAGCCGCGGCAGGTGCTGGCACTGCTGGCGCTGCACGCCGACCGGGTGGTGCCCGTCTCCGCACTGATCGAGGAGCTGTGGGGCACCACGCCGCCGCGCAGCGCCCGCACCACCTTGCAGACATACGTCCTCCAGCTGCGTGAACTCATCGCCGTGGCCGTGGAGAAGGACGAGCAGGACGGCATGGCGGGGGAGAGCAGGCGGCGTACCGCCAAGGACGTGCTGGTGACGATGCCCAGTGGCTACATGCTGGTCAGCGGTGACGGCGAGAGCGACGTGCGCACCTTCGAGCGCCTTGCGGGCGTGGGATACCGGGCCATGGACGCCGGTGACTTCCCCGGTGCCGCGCGGCAGTTGCGGGAAGCGCTGATGCTGTGGTCGGGGACCGCCTTCGCGGACGTCCAGGCCGGTGCGCAGCTGGACATGGAGATCAAGCGTCTTGAGGAGAGCCGGCTGTGTGCGCTGGACCAGCGCATCGAGGCCGATCTGCGACTGGGGCGCCACCGTGAGCTGCTGGCCGAGCTGACCGTTCTGGTGAATCGTTACCGCACTCATGAGAGCCTGCACGGCCAGTTCATGCTCGCGCTGTACCGCTCCGGGCGGCGCGGAGAGGCCCTGGAGGTCTACCAGCGGCTGCGTGCCACGCTCGTCCGGGACCTCGGTCTGGAGCCGTCGGCGGGGCTGCGGCGTCTGCAGCGGTCCATTCTCACGGCCAACCCCGAGACCACGGTGCCGGCGCCCAAGACCGGCAAGGAGCGTCTCGTTCCCACGAGTTGAGTGCCATCCCTCTTCCCAGGGTCTTCGCGCGGCCGGTCCGTCCGGTTCGCCGACGCCTTGGGAAGCGGCATGTGTGGGCCCGAACGCGGGGCCGGGCCTGCCGCCTTGTCCGGCCGATGCCGCGACGCATGTTCTCCTGACGCCCGTGATGCCCACCGGGCCTGCCACGCCTCTCGTCCGCGCGCGGACGTCATCGTGCCGCCGAGACGCGGCTTCCCCGCCCCAACGCCTGCGGCCCGATGTCGGGGGAGGGGCGGCATCGGGCCGATACGGCCCCTTCGTCGAAACGGTGCCGTGCGTTCCGTAATTCGGGTTCTCGGCAACGGAATTCAATGGAAAAGGTAACCCGGCGGACCGTTCTGTGATAATGCGGGCACGCTTACTTCCAGTCGTCGTTTACATGCCCTTGAGTGGATCAATTTCCGGACTGTGGCCTTCAGTTGAAACACCCTCAAGCTCCGGTTGAGGAAAGTCGGGTGTGGCGCGAATCCGGCTAGTGTGCTGACGGTGACGGAATTCAGCCACGAGAGGAACTCGACGAGGTACGGAGGAAAGCAGTGAAGATTCAAGTTCTGGGTCCGTTGAGTGCCGAGGTCAACGGGGGGTCGATTGTCCCGACGGCCGGTAAGCCGCGGCAGATTCTTTCCCTGCTCGCTCTCTACCCCGGACGGGTGATGCCTGTCCCCATGCTCATGGAAGAAATCTGGGGGACCGAACCACCGCAGAGCGCGCTCACCACCCTGCAGACCTACATCCTGCAGCTGCGCCGACGCCTGGGCACCGCGATGGGGCCCGACGTCCCCGGCGCGGCCAAGGAGGTGCTGGCCACCCGGCACGGGGGGTATCTGCTGCAGATATCGCCCGAGAGCGTCGACGTCCACGAGTACGAACGCATGGTCACCGAAGGGCGGGCGGCGTTCGAGTCCGGGGACGACGAGACTTCGGCCAATTGTTTCCGCAAGGCGCTGGAACTGTGGCGCGGTCCCGCACTGGTCGACGTACGGGTCGGGCCGATCCTCGGCATCGAGGTCATGCGCCTGGAGGAGAGTCGGCTCGGCACCGTCGAGCGGCGCATCGACGCCGATCTGCGGCTCGGCAGGCACTCCGAACTCATCGCGGAGCTCGCCGAACTGACGGCGCGCTACCCGCAGCACGAGGGTCTGCACTCGCAGGCCATGGTGGCGCTGTACCGGTCGGGGCGGCAGGCATCGGCCCTGTCCGTCTACCGCAAGCTGCGCATCCGGCTCATCGAGGAGCTGGGCGTCGAGCCTTCACCGCAGGTGCAGAGGCTGCACCAGGCGATGCTGGCCGTCGACCCGCAACTGGACGTGTCCGCCGGTATCCGGCGCAGCTCGACCTTCGATCTCTACGCCGCCTGAGGCCGGCCGGAGCGGGGGCTCGAGTCGTACTCAGAGGTCGTTTTCCACCACTGTCCCGTCCCGGGACCGCGCCTGACCCCGCGGTGCCGGGTGGTGCCGGACGAGGGGCTCCGCCGAGGGGACGGCGGGCCGTCGGACCGGCCGTGACCGGGTGGAACGCGGCCTCGAGGCGCGGTGTGAGGAGTGCAGCGGGACGGCCGGATCCGCCGGGGGAACAGCGTCGGCCCGGCGCCCGCTCGACCGTCCGCGGCAGCGCCGTGGGACGGAACGCTCCGCGAACTCACCGCACGGGAAGTCTTCTCCATGATCACACCCTTCGGCCGTGCGGCCGAGCCGAGGGAAGCCATCCTCTGGCCGCTCTCAAGCGGTCTTTGAGGTCGTCCGGCGATTCTCGAACCCCGCCCCCGTGTGTCCAGGGGCGCCGGGAGAGGAGGATGCCATGTCGGACGGACCGTCGGTGCGACTGCACTGTTTCGCGCACTCCGAGGGGGGCCTCTCGGTCTTCGATCACTGGGCCGCCAGCACCGGTCCCGGGGTCGAGGTGCTCCCGGTCCCCCTGCCGGGCGGTGAACGGCGGCGCTCCGAACCGCGGGTGACCACCCATGAGGCGCTGCTCGCCGATGTGCTGCCCCTGTTCGCCGACCCGCACCCCGAGCCGTACGTCCTCTACGGGCACGGTCTCGGTGCCATGGTCGCCTTCACCGTGACGCGCGCCCTGCACGAGGCCGGCCTGCCCGGCCCCACACTGCTGGCCGTCGGCGCCTGCCCGCCACCCGACACTCCCTCCGAACTGCCGGACGCCCGTGGGGTGACGGACGCCGAATTGCTGCATGTCCTGGGCGGCAAGGGCGCCGTGCCGGCGCAGAGCGACGAAGGGATCTGGCTGCGGGCCATGCTGCCGGTGCTCCGCGCCGACCTGGAGCTCGCCCAGGCCCTGGAGGGGGCGGCCCGCAAACCCTCGTCCGCCGGGCCGCTCACCACCCCCGTGCTCGTGGTCGCGTCGCGGGAGAACCCGCTGGCGCCGCCCACGATCGCCGACGGCTGGCGGCAGTGGACCCAAGGGCCCACCTGGCTGCGTACCGTCCCCGGCCATCACTTCTTCGGACGGGGCCGTGAACTGCCCAGGCTCCTGGGCCGGGCCGGCCGCGTCGCCGGCCGCCTCGCCCGGGAGAGCGTGCCCGTCGGATGAATCCGTACCGCCGCTCACCCGGTGCGGGCACGCGAGTGCCCGCACGCCCCTGAATCCTTGTGCGACGCGGTAGTCGACGGCTGACGGGACCAGCGTTATTCGATCTGCTTTCCGCTCGTTCTTCAGCGGTTTTCATCCGACTGTCTGAATTCTGTTCGCGTAGCCGTCGGCGCAATGTAGGAGAGGTGTTCAGATGTCTGTTGAGCTTGCGGAGAAGACGACGCACAAGGTCCGTGTGTCCGCACCAGCCGGTGTGGTCTACGCCCTCTTCGCCGACGCGGTGAACTGGCCGCTCTATTTCTCCCCCAGCGTTCATGTGGAACGCCTGGAGTTCGACGGCGAACGGGAGCGGCTGCGCACATGGTGTTTCATGGACGGCCAGCTGAAGTCATGGACCTCATGGCGGCACTTGGACCCGGTGAACCGGCGGGTGGAGTTCCGGCAGGAGCTGCCCGCGTCTCCGTTGAGCGCGCTGGGCGGCATCGTGAACGTGCGCCCCGAAGGACCGCACAGCAGTGAGCTCGAGCTGCTGTACGACTTCAGTGTCGTCGACGACCTGCCCGCCGACCTGGCCTGGGCCGAGCGGGCCGCCGACGGGCACAGCCGCAGCCAGCTCGCCGGCCTGAAGGCGGTCGCCGAGCGCTGGGAGCGCCTGGACGAACTGGTCCTGACCTTCGAGGAGTCGGTACACGTCAACGGCCCGGCCGAACTGGTTTACGACTTCCTGTACCGGGCCGGGGACTGGCCGGACATGGTGCCGCACGTCACCCGGGTCGACCTCACCGAGGACGAGCCCGGAGTGCAGCGCGTGACCATGGAGACGCTGACCGAGTACGGCACCCACACCACCGACTCGGTGCGGATCTGCTTCCCGCACGCCGAGCGCATCATCCACAAGCAGACCACGACCCCCGCCCTGCTTCAGGCGCACACCGGCGAATGGTCCGTCGTCCCCGAGGAGCGGGGCGTGACCGTCATCGCGCAGCACACCGTCGTCCTGCGCGAGGAGAACATCGCCGCCGAACTGGGCGAGCACGCGAACCTGGAACACGCCCGCCGGCATGTGCGCGAGGCGATCGGCCGCAACAGCCGGGTGCTGCTCGCCCATGCCAAGCAGCATGCGGAGACCGCCGTCCGCATGCTGTGACGGCGGCACCGTCCGGGGCGGACGGGGCAGGCGGACGGGCCGCTCATGGATGGGCCCTGGCGGGCTTGGGCACCGCTGCACACCCGCTTGGGAAATCGGACGGGGACCTGGTGCTGCCGTTAGCGTGCAGAGTCGGAGTGTGGTGGATATCTGCTGACCAGGAGGCGTCATGGAAGTGAGGCAGCGCGGCAACGTCCCCGTGTACCCCACCTCCCGTCGCCTGCGCCGCAGCCACCCTTTTGGCCTTGGCCCCACCGGGCCCGCGCGCGGGCCGTCCGCACTGTCGACCACCCGTCCTCAGGCGCTCCCCTGTCTTCGCCACGGCCCTGTACGGCGCAACCGGGCGCGTACCGTCCACCACGCCTTCAGGGCCGGACTGGGCACCTTGCCCATCGGTCCAGCGGCACGATCCCCGCAGGGGCCGGGCGTCGCAGCTCAACCAGCGCCTACAGAGGAGAGGAGGGAGGGGACCGCGCCGGTCGCAGCGGACCGCACGTCCCCGGACACGCATGACTGTTTCCCGTTCCTCCGACGCGGCGATCTCCGTGGTCGTCGACCCCGGGCCCCCTCCGCACACGGCCCCGTGGGACCTCGAACTGCGCGGTCCGCTGGACCCCGCCGTGCTGGAAGACGTCCTGGGCGAGCTCGCCTCCGGTGACCCGGGCCGGCCAGGGTGGCAGCACCGGTTGCTGCGGCACGGCCCCGACCATCACACGCTCCGCTTCATCCAGCGGGACGGCGCGATCGCGGCGTCCGTGGTGGGTCGTATCGCCGATCTCCTCACCGAGCCGCTCGTGGTCGACCGACCGCTGGTCCCCGCCCAGTGCGCGGTCCTCACCCGTCCCGCACGGCACCGCTATGAGGCGGTGTTCATCGAGCCCGCCGCCTCGCTGGACGCGGGCACGGTACGGGAGGCGCTGCGCAGCGTCCTGGCCGCCCACCCCCAACTGCGCTCCCGCCTCGACACGATGGGCGGCCGGCTGACCGGGCTGGCGGCGGCCTCGGACGGCCAGGACCCGTTGACGGAAGGGGAGTTCACCGACGAGGCCGGCTTCGCCGCGGATGTCGCCTCGATCGGCCGCACCCTCGATGCGGACACCGGCGTCCAGCTGCGGGCCCTGCTCGCCCGGGACCGCCGTACGGCAGGACCGCGCGCCGACCGGCTCGCCGTGATCGTCCATCAGCTCGCCGTGGACGCCGCGTCCTGGCGGATCCTGCTGGACGACCTGACCGCCGCCCTCGGGGCGGCCACGGCCCGGGTCCCCGTACGCCCGCGGCGCGTGCCCGACCCGCTGACCGACTGGGCCGGCGAACTGCGGGAACTGGCTGGCGACCCCGACGAGGTCCGCCACTGGGCCCTCGTCGCCGACCGCCGGGCCCGCACGCTCGGCGCCCGCAGCTCCGCCGCGGTGCCCCGGTCCGGCGACACCACCGACACCGCCCCGGCGACGGGGTGGGGCAGCGGGCCGCGACAGGAACGGCACATCGACATCGCCGTGGACGAGGACCTGACCGAGCGGATCACCAAGGGCCTGGCCCGACGGCTGGCGCTGACCGCCGGGCAGGTGCTGACCGGCGCGTTCGCCATGGCCATGGCCCGCTGGCAGCGCGTCGACGAGGTCGGCTTCGACGTGCGCAGCGACCCCAGGGCGGGCCATCCGGGCCTACGGCGCCACGTGGGCCGGCTCACCGATGTGCACCCGGTCCATCTCACCCTCGACCCCGGCCTGGACCCCCTCGGTCAACTGGCCGCTGTGGCAGGCCCGTTGGCGGCCGGCGCCGGGCAGGCGGCGGGCGGCGCCGGATTCGGGGCCTGCCGGGAGTGGAGCCCCGACCCGCTGCTGCGCGACGCTCTGCGCGAACTGGCGCCCGCCCCGGTCTGTCTGATCCTGCACGGCCCGGACGAACTGCTGCCCGGCTCCGCCCGACCCGTGCCCGGCAGCGCGCCGAGCCGGTCCGCGCACCGTCTCGACGTGCGGGTCCAGGTCGGCGGCGGCAGGCTGCGCCTCGGCCTGGACTGGGTGCCTGACCCGGCCCAAGCCATCACCGACACCTCCGTGGCTGCCCTTGCCGACCTGCTGCGTGAGGTGCTCGGGGAGCTGGCCGGCGCGGCCGCCGCTCCGATCCCGTCCGTCTTCCGGGCCACCCCTCAGCAGTCGGCGCTGTACAAGGCCAGTGACGCACAGCCCGGCACCGGCCGGCACGTCGAGCAGCTCGTGTGGGTCTGGCACGGCCCGCTCGACGTCGAACGCTTCACCTCCGCATGGCAGTCGGTCTTCGACTGCGAGACGGTGCTGCGTACCGCCTTCACCGGCGGCCCCGAACCGCAGCTCATGGTGCACAGCCGGGTCACTCCGGAGATCACCGTCCGGGTCCGGCGCGGCGACGACACCGAGCTGTCCGCCCTGCTGGAGCGCGACCGGCTGCGCGGCTTCGACCTGCGCTGCCCCGGACCGCTGCGCCTGACCCTGCTGGGGTCGGAGGGCAGCCCCCTCGAGGGCGAGGGCTCGCCCACCCGGATCGTGCTCACCTATCACCGGGCCCTGCTCGACACCTGGAGCGCGCACATCATGCTGCGCGAGTTCCACCGGGCCTATCTCGCGGGCGGCTCCCTGCCCGGCGGCGAGCGCCGGCCCGATCTGCGTGACTACACCGCCTGGATCGCCGCCCAGGACCTGGAGCCGGTACGGGGGTTCTGGGGGCGTTCCGTACCGCCCGCCGACGCGGCCTCCCGGCCGGCCCGGCCCGGCGGGGCCACCGGTCTGACCGGGGTGGGCCGCTCCCGGCTGCGCCTCGACTCTGCAGAAACCATCCGTCTCGCGCGCTGGGCCGGCATGTGGGGCATCGCCGAGAGCAGCGTGCTCCAGGCCGTCTGGGCGATGCTGATCCACCGTGCCTCCGGCGCCGCTGGACCGGCCCCCGTCTGTTTCGCGGTCACCGCCCCGGGCCGTGGCATCCCCCTCGACGGCGTCGCCCGGATGCTGGGACCGCTGCGCAACTCGCTGCCGATGTCCGTCGAGGTGGACCCGGCGGGGACCCTGCCGAACCTGATGCGGCAACTGCGCGACCACGCCCTGGACATGGCCGCCTACGAATGGGTGCCGGCCGACTGGATCCGGACCCCGGGCCAGAGCGGCGCGGACACCGACCCCGCCGCCACCGTCATCGTCTTCGAGGATCCGCCGCACCCGGTGGAAGGGCTGGAGGGCGAACTCGCCGCACAGGGCATCCGGGCCGAGTTCCAGGGCACCGTACCCGCCCGCTCAGTGCTGCCCATCGGACTGCTCGCCCACCACGACAGCGCGGGCGGACTGGTCCTGACGGCGGTCCACGACCGTGATGTCCTCGACGACGAGGCGGCAGCCGAACTGCTGATGCAAAGCGCCCTGCTGCTGCGCGAACTCCCCTTGTGGGCAGGCGAGTCCACCACCGTCGCGGCCGCCGTGAAGCTGCTGGAGGGCCGGGCCGTACCGCAGATGGCCGAGGTCTCGGGGGAGGGCGGCGACGAGCCGCTGCTCACCCTGCGCACGGCGGGACAGGAGCAGGCGGGCACCATCTGTCTGGTCCCGCCGCCGGGCGCCCCCGCGGCCTGCTACGACCTGCTCGCCCACACCTATGCGGGCCCCCAGGAACTGCTGGTGCTCACCGGCGACGCCGACCGCGCCCGGCCCGCCCTGGCCGCGCGCGGCACCGGCCGGCTGCTGCTCGGCGGCTTCTCCGGTGCCGGTGCCCTCGCCTGCGACCTCGCCCGGCGGATCGGCGCGGACGGCGGCCCCCCGCCCCGCGTGGTGCTCGCCGGCGCGAGCGCGGACGAGGAGGAACGGGCCCGCGATCTCGCCCGAGCCCTCGCGGACGCCACCGCACCGGACGCCTGAAGCCGTGGCCCCGAAGCGGATCCGGGGCCACGGCACCGACGTACCACGGGCGAGACGGCCGAACCGCCGTCGCGGCGGCCCTCTCCGCTGGGGTTCCGCCGCTCTTCGAGTGCTCCTCGTTCGAGGTCGTACATCTTGGGCTGTGTCACGGGTGACCTCGCCCAGTCTCTGACGCCCTTCGTGCTGTGGGCCGCAACCATCAGGAGAGCCATGTCCCGTCGTCTGTTCACCTCGGAATCCGTGACCGAGGGTCACCCCGACAAGATCGCCGATCGGATCAGCGACACCATCCTCGATGCGCTGCTGAGCCAGGACCCCACCTCGCGCGTCGCGGTGGAGACGCTGATCACCACCGGTCAGGTGCACATCGCCGGTGAGGTCACCACCACGGCGTACGCCCCGATCGCCCAACTCGTGCGCGACGCCATCCTCGACATCGGCTACGACTCCTCGGCCAAGGGCTTCGACGGCGCCTCCTGCGGTGTCTCGGTGTCCATCGGCGCGCAGTCCCCGGACATCGCTCAGGGTGTCGACACCGCGTACGAGAAGCGGGTCGAGGGTGCCGCCGCAGGTGAGGAAGGCGACGAGCTCGACAAGCAGGGCGCCGGCGACCAGGGCCTGATGTTCGGCTACGCCACGGACGAGACGCCCAACCTGATGCCGCTGCCCATCGAGCTGGCCCACCGGCTCTCCCGCCGGCTGACCCAGGTCCGCAAGGACGGCACCGTCCCCTACCTGCGCCCCGACGGCAAGACGCAGGTCACCATCGAGTACGACGGTGACAAGGCCGTCCGCCTCGACACGGTCGTGGTCTCCTCGCAGCACGCCTCCGACATCGACCTGGAGTCGCTGCTGACCCCCGACATCCGCGTCGAGGTCGTCGAGCACGTCCTGGCGCAGCTCGCCGACGAGGGCATCAAGCTGGAGACCGAGGGCTACCGCCTCCTGGTCAACCCGACCGGCCGCTTCGAGATCGGCGGTCCGATGGGTGACGCGGGCCTGACCGGCCGCAAGATCATCATCGACACGTACGGCGGCATGGCCCGCCACGGCGGCGGTGCCTTCTCCGGCAAGGACCCGTCCAAGGTGGACCGTTCGGCGGCGTACGCGATGCGCTGGGTCGCCAAGAACGTCGTCGCCGCGGGCCTCGCCTCCCGCTGCGAGGTGCAGGTCGCGTACGCGATCGGCAAGGCCGAGCCCGTCGGCCTGTTCGTCGAGACCTTCGGCACCCACACCATCCCGGTGGAGAAGATCCAGCAGGCCATCGGGGAGGTCTTCGACCTGCGTCCGGCCGCGATCATCCGCGACCTGGAACTGCTGCGCCCGATCTACGCCCAGACCGCCGCCTACGGCCACTTCGGCCGTGAGCTGCCCGACTTCACCTGGGAGCGCACCGACCGCGCCCAGCAGCTCAAGGCAGCCGCGGGCATCTGAGCCCGCCACCTGACGGCCGGGCCCGACGGTCGCGGCCGACGCCGTGCCACACCGGCGATCAGCGACCGAAGCGACCGAAGGAGTTCCCGTGCGCATCGCGGTGACAGGATCCATAGCCACCGACCATCTGATGGTCTTCCCCGGACGGTTCACGGACCAGCTGCTCCCCGAGCAGCTGGCCCACATCTCGCTCTCCTTCCTCGTCGACCGTCTCGAGGTGCGCCGGGGCGGCGTCGCCGCCAACATCGCCTTCGGGCTCGGCGGCTTCGACCTGTCGCCCCTCCTGGTCGGGGCGGTCGGCACGGACTTCGCCGAGTACGCGGTGTGGCTGAAGGAGCACGGCGTCGACACCGGGGGAGTGCACATCTCCGCCGAACGGCAGACCGCCCGCTTCATGTGCATCACCGACGAGGACGCCAACCAGATCGCCGCGTTCTACGCCGGCGCCATGACCGAGGCGCACGACATCGACCTGCGAGCCCTCGTCACCGGCGCCGACCGCCCCGGTCTCGTCCTGGTCTCGCCCAACGACCCGGCGGCGATGCTCCGCCACACCGCCGAGTGCCGCACCCTCGGCCTGCCCTTCGCGGCCGACCCCTCGCAGCAACTGGCCCGCCTGGACGGCGACCAGGTCCGCGACCTGGTGGACGGCGCCGCCTGGCTGTTCACCAACGAGTACGAGGCCGCGCTGCTGAAGGAGCGCACCGGCTGGAGCCGCACCGAGATCCTCGCGGTCGTCGGCACCTGGGTCACCACCCTGGGCGAGAAGGGGGTGCGCATCGAAAGCGCCGGACAGCCCCCGCTCGACGTCCCCGCGATCCCCGACACCGACACGGCCGACCCGACCGGCGTCGGCGACGCCTTCCGCGCCGGTTTCCTCGCCGCCGTCAGCCACGGCGTGCCGCTCGAACCCGCGGCCCGACTGGGCTGCGCGCTGGCCTCCGTGGTCCTCGGTGCGGTGGGCTCGCAGTCCTACGAGGTCGACCTGGCACAGCTGTCCGGCATCGTCGAGCGAGCCTACGGCCCCGGTACGGCCGCCCCGCTCGCGCCAGTCCTCGGAGAACACTCATGACCGCTGATCACCGGACCCGCATCGCCGCGCTCCGCGAGGCCTTCGCCACCCGTGTGGTGGTCGCCGACGGGGCGATGGGCACCATGCTCCAGGCCCAGGACCCCACGATGGAGGACTTCCAGCAGCTCGAGGGCTGCAACGAGATCCTCAACGTGACCCGGCCCGACATCGTGCGCTCGGTGCACGCCGAGTACTTCGACGCGGGCGTCGACTGCGTCGAGACCAACACCTTCGGCGCCAACCACGCGGCCCTCGCCGAGTACGACATCCCCGAACGCGTCCACGAACTCTCCGAAGCCGGCGCCCGCGTGGCCCGCGAGGTGGCCGACGAGTACACCGCCCGGGACGGCCGCCAGCGCTGGGTCCTCGGCTCGATCGGCCCCGGCACCAAGCTGCCCACGCTCGGCCACGCCCCGTACACCACCCTGCGCGACGCCTTCCAGCAGAACGCCGAGGGCCTGGTCGCGGGCGGCGCCGACGCCCTGCTCGTCGAGACCACCCAGGACCTCCTCCAGACCAAGGCCGCCGTTCTCGGCGCCCGCCGCGGCCTGGCGGCATTCGGCCTGGACCTGCCGCTCATCGTGTCGGTGACGGTGGAGACGACCGGCACGATGCTGCTGGGTTCGGAGATCGGTGCCGCGCTGACGGCACTGGAGCCGCTGGGCATCGACATGATTGGCCTGAACTGTGCGACCGGGCCCGCCGAGATGAGCGAGCACCTGCGCTATCTCGCCCGTCACTCCCGCATCCAGCTGTCCTGCATGCCGAACGCCGGTCTGCCGGTGCTGGGCAAGGACGGCGCCCACTACCCGTTGGGCGCCCCGGAGTTGGCCGACGCGCAGGAGAACTTCGTCCGCGAGTACGGCCTTTCGCTCGTCGGCGGCTGCTGCGGTACGACGCCGGAGCATCTGCGCCAGGTCGTCGAGCGGGTGCGCGGACTGGCCCCGGCCGCACGGGATCCGCGTCCGGAACCCGGTGCGGCTTCGCTGTATCAGACGGTGCCGTTCCGGCAGGACACGTCGTACATGGCGATCGGTGAGCGGACGAACGCGAACGGGTCGAAGAAGTTCCGTGAGGCGATGCTGGAGGGCCGCTGGGACGACTGTGTGGAGATGGCCCGGGACCAGATCCGCGAGGGCGCGCACATGCTGGACCTGTGCGTGGACTACGTCGGGCGTGACGGTGTCGCCGACATGCAGGAGCTGGCCGGCCGCTTCGCCACCGCCTCCACGCTGCCGATCGTGCTGGACTCCACCGAGGTCCCGGTCATCCGGGCCGGGCTGGAGAAGCTCGGCGGGCGTGCGGTCATCAACTCCGTCAACTACGAGGACGGCGACGGCCCGGAGTCCCGGTTCGCGAAGGTCACCAAGCTCGCGCAGGAGCATGGTGCCGCGCTGATCGCGCTGACCATCGACGAGGAGGGCCAGGCCCGCACCGTCGAGACGAAGGTCGCCATCGCCGAGCGGCTGATCGGCGATCTGACCGGGAACTGGGGCATTCACGAGTCGGACATCCTCATCGACACCCTGACCTTCACCATCTGCACCGGTCAGGAGGAGTCCCGTAAGGACGGCATCGCCACCATCGAGGCGATCCGTGAGCTCAAGCGCCGTCACCCGGATGTGCAGACCACCCTGGGGTTGTCGAACATCTCCTTCGGTCTTAACCCGGCCGCTCGGATCCTGCTCAACTCGGTGTTCCTGGACGAGTGCACGAAGGCGGGTCTGGACTCGGCGATCGTGCACGCCTCGAAGATCCTGCCGATCGCCCGGTTCAGCGAGGAAGAGGTGCAGACCGCCCTCGACCTGATCTACGACCGGCGCGCCGAGGGCTATGACCCGCTCCAGAAGCTGATGGCGCTGTTCGAGGGCGCCACCGCGAAGTCGCTGAAGGCGGGCAAGGCCGAGGAACTGGCCGCGCTGCCGCTGGAGGAGCGCCTCAAGCGCCGCATCATCGACGGCGAGAAGAACGGGCTCGACCAGGATCTGGACGCGGCTCTCCAGGAACGTCCCGCTCTGGACATCGTCAACGAGACCCTCCTGGAGGGCATGAAGGTCGTCGGCGAGCTCTTCGGCTCCGGCCAGATGCAGCTGCCGTTCGTGCTCCAGTCCGCCGAGGTCATGAAGACCGCTGTCGCCCATCTCGAACCGCACATGGAGAAGACGGACGACGAGGGCAAGGGCACGATCGTGCTGGCCACCGTGCGCGGTGACGTGCACGACATCGGCAAGAACCTCGTCGACATCATCCTGTCCAACAACGGCTACAACGTGGTCAACATCGGTATCAAGCAGCCGGTCTCCGCGATCCTCGAGGCGGCCGTGGAGCACAAGGCCGATGTGATCGGCATGTCCGGGCTGTTGGTCAAGTCCACGGTGATCATGAAGGAGAACCTGGAGGAGCTCAACCAGCGCGGGCTGGCGGCCGACTACCCGGTCATCCTCGGCGGAGCCGCCCTGACGCGTGCGTATGTCGAGCAGGACCTGCACGAGATCTACGAGGGCGAGGTCCGCTACGCCCGCGACGCCTTCGAGGGCCTGCGCCTCATGGACGCGCTCATCGCCGTCAAGCGGGGCGTGCCCGGCGCCAAGCTGCCCGAGCTGAAGCAGCGGCGGGTCAAGAGCACCGCCACCGCGGCCGCCGTCGTGGCGGAGAGCCCCGAACGGGGACGCTCCGACGTCGCCGTCGACAATCCCGTGCCCACACCCCCCTTCTGGGGCACCCGGGTCGTCAAGGGCATCCAGCTCAAGGAGTACGCGTCCTGGCTCGACGAGGGCGCCCTCTTCAAGGGTCAGTGGGGGCTGAAGCAGACCCGCAAGGGCGACGGACCGACATACGAGGAACTCGTCGAGACGGAGGGCCGGCCCCGGCTGCGGGGCTGGCTCGACCGGCTCCAGACGGAGAACCTGCTGGAAGCGGCCGTCGTGCACGGCTACTTCCGCGCCGTCTCCAAAGGCGACGACCTGATCCTGCTCGACGAGAACCGGTCCGAACTGACCCGCTTCTCCTTCCCGCGCCAGCGCCGCGGCCGCGGACTGTGCCTCGCCGACTTCTTCCGCCCGGAGGAGTCGGGGGAGACCGACGTCGTCGGCCTCCAGATCGTCACCGTCGGCTCCCGCATCGGCGAGGAGACAGCCAAGCTGTTCGAAGCCGACGCCTACCGCGACTACCTCGAACTGCACGGCCTGTCCGTCCAGTTGGCCGAGGCACTCGCCGAGTACTGGCACGCCCGCGTGCGCGACGAGCTCGGTATCGCCGCGGGCGACCCGGGCTCGCTGGACGGCATGTTCCGCACCGAGTACCAGGGCTGCCGCTACTCCCTCGGCTACCCGGCCTGCCCCGACCTGGAGGACCGCGCGAAGATCGCCGACCTGCTCCAGCCCGAGCGCATCGGCGTGCATCTGTCTGAGGAGTTCCAGCTGCACCCCGAGCAGTCCACGGACGCGATCGTCCTGCACCACCCCGAGGCCAGCTACTTCAACGCCGGAGGCCGGGAATGAGCACCCTGCGCGACATCCTCGACGGAGGGACCCCGTCGTTCTCCTTCGAGTTCTTCCCGCCGAAGACGGCCAAGGGGGAGCGGACCCTGTGGGAGGCGATCCGCCGGATCGAGCCGCTCGCGCCGAGCTTCGTCTCGGTCACCTACGGGGCCGGCGGCTCCTCCCGGGACCGCACCGTCGAGGTGACCAAACGGATCGCGAGGGACACGACCCTGCGCCCCGTCGCCCATCTGACCGCGGTCGGCCACTCGGTGGCGGAGCTGCGGCACATCATCGGCCAGTACGCCGACGCCGGCGTCCGGGACGTCCTCGTCCTGCGCGGGGACCCGCCCGGCGACCCGAACGCCCCCTGGATCCCGCACCCCGACGGCTTCACCCACGCCGATGAACTGGTACGTCTGGTCAAGGAGTCGGGGGAGTTCAGCGTCGGTGTGGCCGCCTTCCCGGAGCGGCATCCGCGCTCGGCGGACTGGGACAGCGAGATCCGGCACTTCGTCGCCAAGTGCAGGGCGGGCGCCGACTACGCCATCACCCAGATGTTCTTCCACGTCGAGGACTATCTGCGGCTGCGCGACCGGGTGGCCGCCGCAGGCTGCGACACCCCGATCATCCCGGAGATCATGCCGGCCACCGACGTACGCCAGATCACCCGCTTCGCCGAGCTCAGCGGAGCCGCCTTCCCCGAGGACCTGGCGCACCGCCTGGACGCGGTGCGCGACAACCCCGCGGACGGCCACCGCATCGGCGTCGAGTACGCCACCGCGATGGCCGAGCGGCTCCTCGCCGAAGGCGCCCCGGGGCTGCACTACATCACGCTGAACCGCTCGACGGCGACGCTCGAAATCCACCGCGACGTACTGAACTCAAGGAGTGCCCAGCATGCCCTCGCAGCCCAGCGCTGACTTCACGGACTTCAAGGTCGCCGACCTCTCCCTCGCCGAGTTCGGCCGCAAGGAGATCACCCTCGCCGAGCACGAGATGCCCGGCCTGATGGCGATCCGCAGGGAGTACGCCGAGGCGCAGCCGCTCGCCGGCGCGCGGATCACCGGCTCGCTGCACATGACGGTGCAGACCGCCGTCCTCATCGAGACGCTGGTCGCCCTGGGCGCCGAGGTCCGCTGGGTGTCCTGCAACATCTTCTCCACCCAGGACCACGCGGCCGCCGCCATCGCCGCCGCCGGTATCCCGGTGTTCGCCTGGAAGGGCGAGACGCTGGAGGAGTACTGGTGGTGCACCGAGCAGGCCCTCACCTGGCCCGGGCACGCCGGACCGAACATGATCCTCGACGACGGCGGTGACGCCACCCTCCTCGTCCACAAGGGCGTCGAGTACCGCAAGACGGGTGAGCTGCCGGTCGCCGAGAACGAGGAAGTGGCCGTGGTGCGCGCCCTGCTGGAGAGGAGCCCGCTGGACTGGACGCGGATCGCCTCGGAGATCCGCGGGGTGTCCGAGGAGACCACGACCGGTGTGCACCGCCTGTACGAGATGCAGCGCGACGGGGTTCTGCTGTTCCCGGCGATCAACGTGAACGACGCCGTCACCAAGTCGAAGTTCGACAACAAGTACGGCTGCCGGCACTCCCTCATCGACGGCATCAACCGCGCCACCGACGTCCTCATCGGCGGCAAGACCGCGGTCGTGTTCGGCTACGGCGACGTCGGCAAGGGCAGTGCGGAGTCGCTGCGCGGTCAGGGCGCCCGGGTCATCGTCACCGAGGTCGACCCGATCTGCGCCCTGCAGGCGGCGATGGACGGCTACCAGGTGACCACGCTGGACGAGGTCGTCGAGACCGCCGACATCTTCATCACCACGACCGGCAACAAGGACATCATCATGGCCGCCGACATGGCCAGGATGAAGCACCAGGCGATCGTCGGGAACATCGGCCACTTCGACAACGAGATCGACATGGCCGGCCTCGCGAGTGTGCCGGGCATCGTCAAGGACGAGGTCAAGCCGCAGGTCCACACCTGGACCTTCCCCGACGGCAAGACGATCATCGTCCTGTCCGAGGGGCGCCTGCTGAACCTGGGCAACGCCACCGGTCACCCGTCGTTCGTGATGTCCAACTCGTTCGCGGACCAGACCCTGGCCCAGATCGAGCTGTACACCAAGCAGGCCGAGTACCCGATCGGCGTCTACACACTGCCCAAGCACCTCGACGAGAAGGTCGCCCGCCTCCACCTCGACGCGCTCGGCGTGAAGCTGACGACGCTGCGCCCGGAGCAGGCTTCCTACATCGGCGTCGACGTCGAGGGGCCGTACAAGCCGGACCACTACCGCTACTGAGCCGACCCGGCAAGGAGGATCAGGTGTACGACATTTTGGAGGAGGACAGCAGACAGTCCTACGACGTCCCGGCCCTCGCCCCGCCGCTTCGGCTCGCCGGCATCGACGAGGACGACAGCTGGGAACCCCACGTCGTACGCGGCATCGACTGACCCACCTCCGACGTTCCCATCCGCCCCACCCACGAGGCGCGCTGCACACCGCAGCGCGCCTCTTCGTCATGTCCGTTCGTTATGTCCGTACGCCGTGTCGCGGTACGGCGTCCGTGGCTGAAAACCGCACAAGCGCGCACCAAGTTCTCTCCACCGGTCCACGAGTGAACCTTGCGAATCTCTTTAGGAAACGACGAGTGGAGGCGTGGAGGTGCAGTCATGATTCGGATGCTGCGTGGTGTTCTACGGGTGATGGTCAACCGCTGCCTGCGGCCTCTGTGGCGGGGCCTGGCGTCCTACGGAGCCGTCTACGTGGGCCCCGAGGCGTTGCAGGCCATGGACCCGCCCCGTACCGCCACCCGCTCCCAGAACCGCCTGGTGCGCTACGCGCAGGGCAGGTTCCTGGTGCTGCCACCGGGGGTCGGCGGGCCGCCGCCGGCGCACCCCGAGCGGCTGCGTGAGGACATACCACTGACCGCGCAGGAACTACAACTCGTGCGCGACGTATGGCCCGCATACGAACACAGCGCCCGCGACCGCGGCTGACCGCCACGGGCGCCGGACGGCCGAAAAGGGCCGGGCGCGGCGAGCAGATGCTCGCCGCGCCCGGCCCTTTCGCCGTGACCGGACTCAGACGGTCGTGATGACCTCGCCGACGTCCAGACGCGGAGCGCGCGGGAACCAGGCGTCCGGGCCCGGCCTGCCGATGTTGACGACCATCAGCGGGGTGTGGTCGTCGTCCAGGAACTCCTTCTGGACGCCCGCGGCGTCGAAGCCGCTCATCGGGCCCGCGGCGAGGCCGGCGGCACGGATGCCGATGATGAAGTACGCGGCCTGCAGGGCGCCGTTGAGGACGGCGGACGCCTCCCGGGTCGGACGCTCCGCGTAGAGGAGATCCTTGACCTGGGGGAAGTGCGGGACCAGCTTGTGCAGCTCCTCGTGGAACTCGTTGTCCGTGGAGAGGATCGCGACCAGCGGGGCGCCGGCGGTCTTCGCGCGGTTGGGTTCAGCCATGCGCCGCACCAGGCGCTCACGGGCCTCGGGGGAGCGGACCAGGGTGATGCGCAGCGGGCTCTGGTTGGAGGAGGTCGGACCGTACTTGACGAGGTCGTAGATCGCCTCGATCTGCTCGTCGGCCACCGGCTCGTCGGTGAAGGTGTTGGCCGTGCGGGCCTCACGGAAGAGGAGGGCCTGGGCGGCGGCGTCGAGCACGAGCGCCATGGATGCAACCTTTCAACAGGGCTTTCGGCAGGGGCTTCTACGGGGGTCAGGAACCGTGCGTCGGATCGGGGCGGAGTCCGCGAGGACCCCTCACCCCCACTCGACCAGGGCGAAACTCGCGGCCATGCCTCCGCCGAACCCGGCCAGCAGGACCAGCTCGCCGGGGCGGAAGGCGCCCTCGCGGACGGCCGCGTCGAGGGTGATCGGGATGGAGGCGGCGCCCGTGTTGCCGTAGTGCGTGACCGTGCGGTGCATGGTGGCGCGGGGGAGGGCCAGGTCCGCGAAGACGTCGTCGAGCATGGCGCCGTTGGCCTGGTGCGGGATGAAGTGGCTGATGTCCGCGGCCTCGACACCGGCCTCGTGGAGGAACCCCTTGACCAGCTGCGGCAGTTGCTCCACGACGAACCGGCGCACCTCCCGCCCGTCCATCGCGAAGTACTGCAGCCCGGCGTCCAGGCCGGCGTGGTCCAGGGGCTGCCTGCTGCCGCCCGCGGGCACCTGGATCAGGTCCGAGAGGGCGCCGAAGGTGTGCAGGGCGACATGCCGCACGACCGGGCCCTGCGTGGTCGGACCGAGGACCATGGCGCCGGCGCCGTCGCCGAACAGGACGACCGTCCTGCGGTCGGCCGGGTCCAGGATGCGCGAGTAGGTGTCCGCGCCGATCACCAGCGCGTAACCGCCGCGCCGCAGAACCACGCTGCCGACCGCGGAGAGCGCGAACACGGTGCCGGAGCACACCGCGTTGACGTCGAACGCCGCGGTGCTGGCGGCACCGAGGTTGCGCTGCACATAGGCCGCCGTCGGCGGCTGCGGCCGGTCCGGCGTGGACGTGGCGACCACGATCATGGACAGCTGCTCGGCGGTGACGCCCGCCGACTTCATCGCGGCACGCGCCGCGGCCGTCGCCAGGTCGGACGTGGCCTGGCCGGGGGCGGCCCAGCGCCGTTCCCGGATCGCGGTCTTACGAGTGATCCAGGCGTCGTCGACCCCGGCCGGCGCGCCGACCTCGTCGTTGGAGACGATCCGCTCCGGCACATAAGCACCCGTGCCGAGGATCCTGATGTCCTTCATAGGGCTGCCGGGGCCCGGGAACGTTGCCTCTGTCATGCGGCTGCCCTCCCCTCAAGTGGTCGGTGAATGGCTGTACGAAGGGGCCGACGGGCGGGCGGCGCGCGATGGCCGCCCACATGCCCGCGAGACGCTCTAGCGCGTCTGGTAGATCCGCTTGTGGCCGCTGATCCCGGCCAGCCGGAACGGTCCGGTGGTCTGCTCCGGGGTGGCGTGGTCGCCGCCGTCGGTCGGGAACGTCCACTCGTGCAGTTCGCGGTAGCCGGCGTAGTCGACCGTCTTGCGCCGGGAGATCGCCTCGAGGTTCGCCTCGGTGCGCAGGTGGTCCTGGTAGCCGGCGACCACGGTCCCGGCGAAGAACTCGGCGACGGAGCCGGAGCCGTAGCTGAGGAAGGCGAGCGGCCGGCCGGTCAGGTCGTCCGCCTGGTCCAGGAGCGCGGCCAGGCCCAGGTACACCGAAGCCGTGTAGCTGTTGCCGATCACGGTGTTGTACGCCGTGGTCTGGCCGAGGGCGCCCGCGATGACGTCCTTGTCGGTGTCGTAGCCGCAGTAGTTCAGCAGGTGACGGTGGGCCTTGTACGCCATCTTCGTGAACGGCTGGTGGTAGCAGAACGCGGCGAACTCCTCGAGCGCGCGGCCGCCCTGCTCCGAGTAGTCCTTCCAGGTGCCCTCCACGGCCTGGAGGTACGCGCCGATGGACTCCTGACCGTCGACGAGCGCGGTGGAGAGGTAGTTCGGCCGCCAGAAGTCCATGACGTCGGCGGTGAACAGACCGGACGGGTCCTCGATCCGCACCAGGGCGGGGTCCACGCTGACCAGCATGGCCACCGCCGACGCGCCCTGGGTCGCCTCACCCGGGCTGTCCAGCTCGTACTTGGAGACGTCGCTCGCGATCACCAGGACCTGCTGGGCGGGGTCGCGCTGCACCAGGCCGATGGCGAACTGCAGGGCCGCCGTCGCCCCGTAGCAGGCCTGCTTCAGCTCGACGACGCGGGTCGCCGAGGGCAGTCCGATCAGCGAATGGACGTAGATACCGGCCGACTTCGCCTGGTCGATCGAGGACTCGGTGGCGAACACGACCGTGCGGATACGGTCCTTGCCGTGCCGGGCGAGGATGGGCGCGGCCGCCGTCGCGGCCATGGTCACGATGTCCTCGTCCGCGGCGGGCACGCTCATCGACTCCTGGCCGATGCCCACGTGGTACTTGCCGATCTCGGTGCCGTTGTAGTCCGCGAGGGCCGTGTGCGGCAGGACGAACTCGCTCGTCGCGAACGACAGATCGTGGATTCCGATGGATATGGACATGCCTCATACACCAACCTTTGCGGTCTTGTTGTCGCGTTCCAGCTGGATGTGCGCGCGCATGAGTTCGCCGGGGTTCGTCTGCGCCGCGAGCAGCGAGAGCTCACCGCACAGCACGGTCGCCGCGGCGAGGACGGCGAGCCGGCGGGCGTTCTCGCCGGGCGCGCCGTCGGCCCGGCAGCCGAGCCGGGTCAGGTTCGTTTCGACGAAGCCGAGGCCCTTGCCGTTGCCGACCGTGCCGACGATCAGGTTGGGCAGGGTGCAGGCGAAGTAGAGGTCGCCGTCGCGGTCCTCGGCCATGACGACGCCCTGCGAGCCTTCGACGATGTTGGCCGCGTCCTGGCCGGTCGCCAGATAGAACGCGAGCAGCATGTTCGCGTAGTGGGCGTTGGCGGAGCGGATGCCGCCGGCGAGGAGGGTGCCGAGCAGGTTCTTGCGGATGTTCAGCTCGACGATCTTCGCGGCCGTCGTGTGCAGGACGTCGGCGACGACGTCGCGCGGTACGAGCAGTTCGGTGACGACGTTCTTGCCGCGGCCGAGGATGCCGTTGATGGCGGTGGCCTTCTTGTCCGAGCAGTAGTTGCCGGAGATCGACCCGTAGGAGATGCCCGGGACGGTCTCCAGCAGGTGCGCGAGGAGCGCGTCGGAGGCGAGGGTCGCCATGTTGTGGCCGGAGGCGTCGCCGGTGGAGAACTCGAACCGGATGAACAGCAGGTTGGCGTTGATCTCGTGCCGGATGCCGATCAGCTGGGCGAACCGGCTGCAGCCGCGGACCACTTCGCGCAGCTCGTCGATGCGCGCCTCGATGGTCCGCGCGGCGGTGAGCGCGGTCAGCGCGTCGGTCGCCTCGACGAGGACCGAGCGTGTCATCCGCTCGTCGACGAGGGTGGCGACGATGCCCTTCTCGGCCAGCCGGGAGACTTTCGCGCCGCGGCCGACGGAGGGCCACAGCGGGGACTCGTAGGTGGCGAGCGGGACGTGGATCTCGGTATTGGCGACGTTCCCCGAAATGCGGAGGGGGCCCACCCACCTCATGGGGACCCCGGCGATCGCGTGTGCTTCGGTCATCGTGTGCTTCCCGTCATCTCGTGGAGGGCGTCGATGGAGCTGGAGCGCTGGGCGAGCCGCCGCGTGTCGATGCCCCGGTCGGTGCAGAAGGACCGGAGTTCGCCGTGGATCAGCAGGTCGCAGCGGGTGAGGTCGGCGGGGGTGCGGGCGCCGAGCATGGTCTGCAGGGCCGCCAGCTGGTCGAGCCAGGCGGAGATCTTCGCGACCAGCGCGAAGACGTCGCCGTCGAGGAGGGTGCGCAGGAACCCGCCGGAGGAGCCGACGGCGCGGGCGCCGAGGGCGAGGGCGCGGGCCACGTCGAGCGGGGTGCGGACACCGCCGGAGGCCAGCACGGGGATGTCGACGTCCTGCGCGTCCAGCAGACAGGCGACCGTGGACTGACCCCAGTCGTGCAGATAGGCGTAGTCGGCGAGTTCGCGCCGGCCGTTCTCGATGCGGGCGAAGTCCGTGCCGCCGCGGCCGCTGACGTCGGCGACCCGCACGCCCAGGTTCGGCAGGGCGAGGATCGTCTCGCGGCTCAGCCCGTTGCCGACCTCCTTGACGATCACGGGGACGTCGACGGCGGCCGCGATCCGCTCGATCTGCGCCGCCCACGATCCGAAGGAGCGGTCGCCCTCCGGCATGGGCGTCTCCTGCGCCGTGTTGAGGTGGATCTGCAGGGCGTTGGCCTGGATCAGCTCGATGGCGCGCCGCGCGTTGTCCACGGACGCCGTCGCGTTGACGTTCGCCAGGACGAACCCGTCCGGGTTCTCCTCGCGCAGCACGCGGAAGGTGTCCGCGCAGGACGGGTCCTTGAAGTAGGCGTGCATGGAGCCCGAGGCGATGGCCACCCCGGTCTCGCGGGCCGCGATGGCCAGGTCCCGGTTGATGACGCCGGTCTTGGCGCTGCCGCCGGTCATCGCGTTGATGTAGAGCGGCGCCTGCCAGGTGAGGCCGGCGAACGTGGTGGCCAGGGACACGTCCGGGCGGTCGATGCCGGCCAGGGCGTGGTGGACGAAGGACACCTCGTCGAACTGGTTGCGTCCGCTGTGCGCGTGCTGCTGCTCCATGGCGAGCCGGACGTGGTCGTCCTTGCGCTGAGCGCTACTCATGCTTGGTTCCCTTCCGGGGCGGGATGGACGGGCAGGGGCAGCACCCCGGCCGCGGCCCACCGCCCGTGTACGTGTGCGATGTCGTGCGCGGCGTCGGCGGCCAGCAGGGCGATGCCGCAGTCGCCGCCCCCCGCCCCGGAGGGTTTGGCCGCGCCGCCGACGGCTTCGGCCGCGTCGCACAGCGCCGTCAGTTCGGGGGTGAAGATGCCGAGGCCGACCTCGTCGTCCAGGCGGGCCAGCTCCTGGCGGGCGCGCCGGATCTGGTGCAGCAGGCCGTCGCCGTCGCCGGCTTCGAGGGCGACGATCGCGGCGTCCACGAAGTCGGCGGTGCTCTCCACGAACTTCTGGTGCGAGGGGGTGCCCCGCCAGGTCCGCCGGTGCAGGCCGGCCACGAGGGAGGTGGTGGAGGCGGGGTTCCCGGTCCAGCCGACCTCGAGGGACAGGCCGCCGGGCGGCGGCAGTTGACGCACCTCGAAGCCCGGCCAGGGGGTGCGCAGTGCCTCCTCGACGCCGTGGCTGCGGGCCAGGTCGAGTACGAAGGCACGGTCGGGTGCCCGGTAGGCGATCCAGCCGCCCCAGGTGCCGGCGGCGAGGTCGCCGCCGGAGCCATTGGGGTCGATGCGGGCCGTCGCGAGCAGGGCGAGACGGAACCGGGCGTCGGGGGAGAGGTCCAGTCCGCAGTACGAGGTGACGGCGGCGATCGTCGCCACGGTCACCGCGCCGCTGGAGCCCAGGCCGTATTTCCTGCCCTGGTCGTGCAGGGTGCTGGTGATCGACACGCTCAACGGGGGGACGGGCAGGCCGCGTTCGGCGAGCAGGCCGGCCACGGTCTCGATCGCGGTGACGACGTGGGCGGCTTCGCCGTCGCCCCCGGTCAGCCGGCCGTCCTGCCAGTGCCGGTGCACGGGGCGCGGCCAGAGGTCGGAGGAGATGACGACGCCGGTGCCGTCCGTACGGTCGGTGCCGTCCGTGTCGGACACGGTGACGGTGACGTACCGGTCGACGGCCACCAGGATCGCGGTGTTGCCGGGGTCCACCACCGCGTACTCGCCCGCGATGTACAGCTTGCCCGGCGCGCGCCGCACGACCGTGCGCCGGGTGGTCATCGCTCGTCCTCGGTGAGCAGACGGGCACCCTTGCCGGGCCCGGCGATGTGTACCGCGCTGTCGGGAGCGGCGCCGCGTACGGCCGTGGCCACCCGGTCCGTGTCCGTACGCCGGCACAGCACCTTGACGTTCGGCCCGGCGTCCATGGTGACGTAGGCCGCGATGCCGTCCCGGCGGAGCTGGAGCACGGCGTCGAGGACGGTGAGGGACGCCGGTGACATGTACCGCACGGCGGGGCGTGCCGCGAGCATGGTGGCGTGCATGCCGAGCGCGTTGCGTTCCGCGATCTCACCGACCGCGTCCAGGTCACCGCTGCTCAGCGCCGCCCGCATGTCGACGAGGTCGTCCTTGCTGGAGAGGGCCCACGGTTCGAACAGGGGTGAGGTGTCGACGGTGCGGCGCATGGCCGTACGGCTGGACACCTCCTTGGGGCCCGCGTTGACGACGGCGACGACGAGTGCCGGGTCCAGGCCTGCGGCGGCGTCGACGGGTTCGGCGTACGAGCTCAGGTCGTCGGTGCCGGCGTGCCAGACCGCGAAGTCCCCGAAGATCGACCGGGAGGCCGAGCCGGAGCCGCGCCGGGCCAGCCGGGACAGCGCACGCGGTTCGCCGTCGAGCCCGTAGGCGGCCGCCGCGGCGACGGCGAGGGCGGCGAAGCCGCTGGCGGAGGAGGCGAGACCCGCCCCGGTGGGGACGGTGTTCTCGGTGTCCACGACGGCCCGCTCGACGCTGCCCGCCCGCTCCCGTACGAGGTCCAGGAAGGCGGCGATACGCCGTGCGGCCTCACCGGTCGCGGGCTCCCCGTTGAAGACGACCGCGTCCTGGTCCGCCCCCGGGGCGAGCCGGACCCGGGTGGTCGTCGGGAAGATGTCCAGGGTCATGGACAGACTGTCGGTGCGGGGCAGGAACAGCCGCTCGTCGCTCTTGCCCCAGTACTTGATCAGCGCGATGTTCGGGTGGGCGATGGCGGTGGCGTCCGTCGCATGGCCCGCCACCCGCGGTCGCGCGAGCTGTTCAGACCGCATGAGGGGCGAGCCTCCTCAGCGGAACGACCCACGTCTGGACGGCGCCCGCGTCGTGCAGCCGCCGGGCGACCTCGCTGGCCAGCTCGGGCTGGGTGAGGGCGAGGACACAGCCGCCCAGGCCACCCCCGGTGATCTTCGCGCCGAGGCTGCCCGCGCCGAGCGCGGCCGCGACCATGGCGTCGATCCGGTCGGTGCTCAGGCCGGCCGCGCGCAGCAGCTCGTGATAGTTCGTCAGCCGCGAGCCGAGCTCTGCCGGTGAGCCGTCGGCGAGGGCCCGCCGGGCCTCCTCGACAAGCTCCGTGGCACGCGTAAGGAATCTCTCCTCGGCTCCCGGCTCCCGCCGGAATCCGTCCCGCAGCAACTCGACGGCTTCCTTGGTGCTGCCCGCGGTGCCGCTGTCCGCGACGATGAACAAGCCGTCGCAGCCGATGGCCAGTTCCTCGGCCCGGCCCGCCTGGAACAGCAGCGGGGCCGCCGCGCCGACGGTCATGGCGTCGACGCCGCTGGCCCGGCCGTGCGCCATGTTCTCGGCCGTCTGCACCAGGTCGAACGCCGTGGTCTCGGACAGCTCGTGGCCGAAGAGATCGGCCAGGGCGAGAACGATCGCCCGCGAGTTCGCGGCACTGGAGCCGAGCCCGCGGCCGGGCGGGATGGCACCGTCGAGGATCACGTCGAGATGCGGCCTGCCCGGCACGCCCATGCGCTCCTTGAACGCCGCGGCCAGCCGCTGCAGACCGTCGGAGGCCAGGGTCACCACGGCCCGCGAGGCGGAACCGGTCATGGTGAAGGACAGGCCGCCCTGGGCGTCGGAGGAGTGGGAAGACCATCCGGCGCTCGCCGTGGCCGTCAGCTGTGGAATCGGCAGCGCGAGCGCCGGAGTTCCGTACACGACCGCGTGCTCGCCCAGCAGGATCGCCTTGGCGTGGGCGCGACCGATGCCGACCGAGCGAGCCCGACGGTTTTCCGAAACCCCCTCCACTGAGGTCGGTAGCGTCAACGCACTCACTCCCCTTGTCGTTTCACGAAAGTCTTCGAGACGGGCGGTTGGCTGTTCTTGCACGGCAGAACGTGATGCGGGGAAATACCCGAACGTCACCGGGTCGCGGAACCACGCCGCATGGCGATCTGAGTGAGTTCCTCGATGTCGAACTCCGAGCGGCAGTTCGGCGCGCCATAGCGGGTGATCTTCCCGCGGCTGACCCACTTGCGGATCGTCGCTTCGGACACCCCCACGGCGAGTGCGGCCACATTCGTGGGAACAAGCCGGTGGCGTGGCGGTTTCGTCATGCCGGGACACCCTTTCGCTGCTGCTCCATGAGCTGCCTCAGAGTCAGCCATTCGTGCATTTCCCAGGAATGCCCCGCCGAGCATGCGATGCTCCGGCTTTTCGATGCGCCGGTGTTCCTCGGCGAGGCGCTGATCGTGCCGGCGCAGTTGTCCACGACGCACTGCCGGATCAGCGTCTGCAGCGCATGCGGGTCGGGGTCGATCGTGCTGCGCAGTTCGGCGACCAGACCCTCCACCTCACCTGCGAAGTCGGCGGCCGGCGGCTGCGCCGCGAGCCACGGCAGATGCTGGGTCAGAAACCGGGCCAGCTGCGGAACGGAGCGGGCCGGCGCGGTGACGCCGAGCTGTTCCACCACGATTTCCGACCACGACTCGAGAGTGGCGAGGAGGTTGTACCTGGCGTCGAGCACCGAGATGTTCAGGTGGTCCCGGTTACGGCTTCCCGAAACCCGGGTGGGGTTGGTCCGCCGGTGGGTCGGAGAAACGTGGTGCAGACACTCCTGGTGCAGGGCGGGGAGTGTACGGAGATTGCGTTCCACCTGACGGATACAGGGGGCGCAAAGGACGAATCCGGGGACGGCGCGGCTCTCATGGGTGTGTTTTCTGGGGCACGGGTGAACCATCAACGAATCTCCTTCATGAGGCGGCTCGCCCTCCGCGACCGTGCTGTCCGAATGACCGGATCGATCCTGTGATGCCTTTTTCTCGAACGTAGCGAGCGGTGCTGGAGTCCCGATACAGCCTCGTTCGCGGCTCGCCGGAGGTGGCGTGCCATGTCCCGTTCGGCGGCGGTCCGGCGAAGCCGGGTCATTGCCCCCGCCATTCCTCAAGCGGATTTCCATCCAGGGCCGAGCGGTGATTGAGCGCCTGCCCCGACGGTGGCGGAGGAAGGAGGCACTGTGGACGGTACGTATGGAGGCGAACGCGCAGTAAGCGTCGCACTCACCGCAGGGCCGCCGGTGACGGCGGCCGCACAGTATGCCCTGGACGATCCGATGCCATTCGGCTGTCCGGACGCCCGGGAATCCGCCCGGTCCGCCCGCGGTGACGCGGCGGCGCACTTGGAGGTCTGCCTCGTCGGCGCAGGCCCGCGGGGCCTTTCCGTACTGGAACGGCTCTGTGCACAGGAGAGGAAGTCGCCCCGCTGGGACACCGTCACCGTGCATGTCGTCGACCCGGACCCGCCCGGCTCGGGACGGGTGTGGCGCCCCACGCAGTCCCGGCATCTGCTGATGAACACCGTGTCCTCGCAGGTCACGGTCTACACCGACGGCAGTGTCCGTATCGACGGCCCGCTGGACGAGGGGCCGAGCCTGTACGAGTGGGCCAAGGCACTGGTCTCGCACACCCTCGAGGCCGCTCCGCAGGCCGGCTACGACGACGGGGTCCTCGCCGAGGCCCGCCGCCTGGGCCCCGACTCCTACCCCACCCGCGCCCTGTACGGCTGCTATCTGACGTGGGCGTTCCAGCGGGTCGTGGCGGGCGCCGCCGCGCACGTGACGGTGCGCACCCATCCCGTACGGGCCGTCGCCCTTCACGACGACGACACCCCGGGCGGGGCGACGGGGGAGCAGACGATCGTCCTCGAGGACGGCACCCGGCTGACCGGCCTGTCCGCGGTCGTCCTCGCACAGGGCCATGTACCGGCCCAACTCTCCGACACCGAACGCAGGTTGACCGAGTACGCCGAGAGCAGCGGTCTGACCTATCTGGCCCCGGCCAACCCGGCCGACGTGGACCTGTCGGGCATCCGGCCCGGCGAAACCGTGCTGCTGCGCGGGCTCGGGCTCAACTTCTTCGACTACCTGGCCCTGTTCACCCACGGCCGGGGCGGCATCTTCACCCGCGTCGACGGCCGCCTCGTCTACCGGCCCTCGGGCCGCGAACCGCGCCTGTACGCCGGCTCCCGGCGCGGCGTGCCCTACCAGGCGCGCGGCGAGAACGAGAAGGGCGCCCACGGCCGCTACTACCCCCGGCTGCTGACCACCGGGTACATCGCGGCGCTGCGCGCCCGCACTCCCCACCACGGGGCCATCGACTTCGCCGCCGACCTGTGGCCGCTCATCTCCAAGGAGGTGTGCAGCGTCTACTACGCCGCGCTGCTCGAGTCGTGCGGTGAACTGCCCGACGTCGTGGAGGAGTTCGTCGAGGCCTATCTGGAGGCCGAACCGGGCGCGGAGGAGGATGTGCTCCTCGACGCGACCGGTATCGACGCCGCCGAGCGCTGGGACTGGAAGCGCGTCGCCCGCCCCTACGGCGACCGCGTCTTCACCGACCAGGCCGCCTTCCGTGACTGGCTGCGCGGCCACCTCGACGACGACGTCCGCCTGGCCCGCCAGGGCAACGTCAGCGGACCGGTCAAGGCCGCCCTCGACGTCCTGCGGGACCTGCGCAACGAACTGCGGCTCGCCGTCGACCACGCCGGCCTGACCGCCGCGTCCCACCGCGACGACCTCGACGGCTGGTACACACCGCTCAACGCCTATCTGTCCATCGGCCCGCCGGCCTCCCGTATAGAGGAGATGGCCGCGCTCCTGGACGCCGGCGTCCTCGACGTGACCGGACCCGGCATGCGTGTCACCCCCGACCCGGACGCTCCGCTCGGCCCCAGCTTCAGAGGCACGTCGAGCGAGATACCGGACGTGCGGGTGCGGGCCACGGTCCTCATCGAGGCCCGCCTGCCCGAGATCGACCTCAGGCGCACCGCGGACCCGCTGATGAACCAGCTGCTGCGCACCGGGCAGTGCCACCCGTACCGCATCCCCGACGGGGAGGGCACGGGCGCCGCGGACTACGAGACCGGCGGCCTCGCCGTGTCCGAGCGGCCTTACCACGTCATCGACGCCAGGGGAGTACTGCACCCGCGGCGCTTCGCCTACGGCGTGCCCACCGAGTCCGTGCACTGGGTGACCGCCGCCGGTATCCGGCCCGGCGTCGGCTCGGTCACCCTGGAGGACTCCGACGCCATCGCGGCGGCGGTCCTCGCCCTGCCCGAACTGGCCCGTCCCGTGGCGGAGCCGCTCACCGTGCGGGCGGGGGCGACCGCATGACCGTCGTGCACACGTCCCCGCGGACCGGAACCCTGTCCGCGCATCTGGACGCCGGGCTGCTCTCCCCGGTGCGGGCGGGCACCCCCGTCGAGGCGGCCGTCGGCGACAGCGCCTGGCTCCAGGCGATGCTGGACGCGGAAGCGGGCCTGGCCCGCGCCCAGACCCGCTGCGGCACGGTCCCCGCACAGGCGGCCGCGGCCATCACCGCGGCCGCCCGCGCGGAGCTGCTCGATGTACGCGAACTGGCGCTGGCCGCGCGGGAGACCGCGAACCCGGTCGTGGGCCTGGTCAAGGCGCTGACCGCGGTGGTCGCCGAACGCTGTCCGGAGGCCGCCGAGTACGTGCACCGCGGCTCGACCAGCCAGGACGTCTTCGACACCGGCGCGATGCTGGTGGCCCAGCGGGCGCTGCGGCTGATCGTCGCCGATCTGCGCGCGGTCGCGGAGGCGCTGGCCGGCCTCGCGGCCACGCACCGGGACACGGCGATGGCGGGCCGCACCCTCGCTCTGCACGCCGTGCCCACGACGTTCGGGCTGAAGGCGGCGGGCTGGCGCGCACTGGTCCTCGACTCCGTCGAGCGCCTGGAGTGTCTCGTCGACGGCGGGCTCCCGGTGTCGCTCGGCGGCGCGGCCGGGACCCTGGCCGGGTATCTGCAGTACGCCGGTGAGGGCGCGGACCCCGCGGGCGTACTCGACGAACTCGGCGCCGCGTTCGCCGACGAGACGGGGCTGGCCGTGCCCGTACTGCCCTGGCACGCACTGCGCACCCCCGTCGCCGACCTGGGGGCCGCGCTCGCCCACACCACCGGGGCGCTCGGCAAGATCGCCGCGGATGTGCTGGTGCTGGCCCGTACCGAGATCGGGGAGGTGGCCGAGCCCGCGGTCGCCGGGCGGGGCGCCTCCTCGGCGATGCCGCACAAGCGCAACCCCGTGCTGGCGACCCTGATCCGCTCCGCGGCGCTCCAAGTACCTGCGCTGGCAGCCGTGTTGATGCAGTGCCTGCCCACCGAGGACGAGCGGTCGGCCGGGATGTGGCACGCGGAGTGGCAGCCGCTGCGGGAGGCGCTGAGGCTCACCGGCGGCGCCGCGTACACCGCCGTCGAACTCGCCCGGGGCCTCACCGTCCGCCCGGAACGGATGCGCGCCAACCTCCAGGCGACCGGCGGTCAGCTCGTCTCCGAGCGGGTCTCGGCCGTCCTGGCGCCCCGCATCGGCAAGACGGCCGCCAAGGAACTGCTCACGCAGGCCTCCCTGCTCGCCTCCCGCGCCGGCCTGCCCCTCGCCGAGGTACTGGCCGACCTCCCGCAACTGGCGGGCGTCCTGAGCCGGGAGGAGGCGACCGCCCTCCTCGACCCCGCCGGATACACGGGCGTCGCCGGTCCCCTGGTGGACCGGGCACTGACCGCGCCGGGGCTCGGGCGGGCCCCGGCGCCCTGACGGCAGGGCCGGTGCGTACGGCGTCGTAGGACAGCCGTACGCACCGGCCGCGCCCCACGGACCGACCGGCAGGTCCGGCTGCCCCGGCCACGTGTGGCCTGCTTCTGTCCAACCTCCCTGGTCCGGCGCGCGTCCGCGCCCTGCCCGCTCCACGCCTCGCTCAAGTCCTCCTCGCGCCTGCCTCGAAGGCCGCTCGAGGCGGTGTCGAGCCCGGTCCCGCGGGCCGACTTGCGGCGCATGATGCAAGCACAACGCACTGGGGAGGCGGCCGAGTTGAGTCTGGACGCACGTGTTGTGGAGAGCAGCGGCGGCCATGGGCACGCCGTGGTGATCGGCTCCAGCCTCGCGGGACTGACCGCGGCTCGAGCACTGACCGGCCTCATGGACCGGGTGACCGTGATCGAGCGCGACTGGCTGCCCCGCGGCCCCGGCCGTCGCCGCGGCGTTCCGCAGGCACGGCACACCCACAGCCTCATGACCGCCGCCCAGCAGGGCCTGGAGCAACTGTTCCCCGGCATCCGCCAGGACCTCGTGCGCGCCGGAGCGGTCCACATCCGCATCCCCGAGGACATGCTGCTGCTCGGCCCGGCCGGCTGGCTGCCCCGCGTCCCGACGGACCTGTCGATGCTGAGCGCCGGCCGTGATCTCCTCGACGCGGTGATACGGGAACGGCTGTACGTCGACCCCAAGGTGACCTTCCTCCAGGACCACGAGGTCGTCGCCCTGGAGCCCGGCCCCCACGACACCGTCACCGGCGTCTGGGCACGCGGCCGCAACCGCAAGGAGTGCGACGGCTGGAACCCCGAACGCCTCATCGGCGCCGACTTCGTGGTGGACGCCTCCGGACGTGGCTCCCAGGCCCCCGAGTGGCTCGCCGAACTCGGCTACGCGGCGCCCGCGGAATCCGTGGCCGACTCCGGGACGTCGTACGCCACCACCCTGTACGCGCCGCCCGTCGGACATGTCGCCGACTTCAAGAGCCTGTTCCTCATGCCCTCGCCCGGCGATCCGCGCCAGGCCGTCCTCAACCCCGTCGAGGGCGGCCGCTGGTCGGTGACGATCGCCACCGGCAACGGCACCCCGCCACCCTCCGACCACGCGGAACTGCTGCGCGCCGCCGCGTCCCTGCGCCATCCGATGCTGCGCGACCTCATCGAGACGGCCACCCCGCTCGGCCCCGTCTACACCTGCGGCCGCACCGAGAACCGCCTGCGCCACTACGAGAAGCTGCGCCGCTGGCCCGACCAGTTCCTCGTCGTCGGCGACGCGCTGGCCGCCCTCGACCCGGCCCACGGCCACGGGATGACCCTCGCGGTGGAGTGCGCCCTGGTACTGGACCACCTGCTCACCGCCCACGGCACCGCGGTCGGCGTCAGCCACCGGCTGCGCCGGGCCCTCGCCCACCGGATCGCTCCTGCCTGGCAGTCGAGCACCCGCACCCCGGCCCCGCCGGCCGGGCTGAGGGCCCGGCTCGGCAGGCGGTACGCGTCCCGGCTCGCGGCCGCCGCGACCGCCGACCCGCACGCGGCCGCCCTCCTGCTCCACCTGCACCAGGGTCTCGCCGCGCCCGCCGCGCTGCGCTCGCGCGCCCTGCGGGCCGCCCTGGGCACCCGGCACGATCCGGCCCCCATGACACCGCCCAGCGTCACCCACGGCCCCGAAGCCCGAAGGCGCCGCCCCGTCGCGCCGACGGCACCCGCCATCGGCGTCTCCACCGGTTCCTCGGCCCGGCCCCGGCCCACCGGCTCCTCGGCCCACTGGCCGGCCGCGCAACCGGCCGGCGACCGGCGACGCTCATGAGCACGCCGGATCCCAGGTCCGCGCCGCTTTTCGGCCGGGTGGCGCGTAATACGCCGTCGCGGCCGAAATCGTCCGGACATACGCTCGAGGTCATGACAGGAGTGGATCAACTGACCGCCAGCGAAGCCCACTTGTCCTACGACGTCCCACAACTCACTCAAGAAACACTTGAGTTCAGACTTGAGTATCGCTTGAGCGCGGTTGTTCCGTCGGCTGACGCGTGGATAGCGTTTCAACCGCTCCAGGGCACCGGCCGGCTTGCGCCGCGGCAGGCCACCTTGCCTGTGACGGCCGAGCGGCGAGGGGAGGGCGCGCGGGTATGAGCACGACCGAAAGGGCGCCGCAAAGTGCGCGCACCGAACCGCCCAAGGGCGAGCGCGTAGCCGACTGGGTGGACGGGCGACTTGGGATCTACAACCTCCGATTTCTGATCCGAAAGGCCTTTCCCGACCACTGGACGTTCATGTTCGGTGAGATCGCCCTCTACAGCTTCATCATCCTGATCCTGACCGGTATCTGGCTCACGATGTTCTTCGACCCGAGCATGTCGGAGACCGCCTACCACGGGTCGCACGTGCCGCTCCAGGGCATCCCGATGTCCCGGGCCTACGAGTCCACCCTGCGCATCAGCTTCGACGTGCGCGGCGGTCTGTTCATCCGGCAGCTGCACCACTGGTCGGCCCTGGTCATGATCGCCACGCTCTGCATCCACATGCTGCGGCACTTCCTCACCGGATCGTTCCGCAGGCCGCGTGAGGTCAACTGGCTGATCGGCTTCGTGCTTCTGGTCGTGGTCACCCTGGAGGGCTTCATCGGGTACTCGCTGCCCGACGACCTGCTCTCCGGCACCGGCCTGCGCATCGCCGAGGGCGTCACGCTCGCCATCCCGGTGGTCGGCACCTATCTGACGCTGTTCCTGTTCGGAGGCGAGTATCCGGGCACCGATGTCATTCCACGGTTCTACAGCATCCACATCCTGCTGATCCCGGGAATCATCCTGGCCCTGGTCACCGTCCACCTGATCCTGGTCGTCGTGCACAAGCACACCCAGTTCCGGGGACCGGGGCGCACCGAGAACAACGTCGTGGGCCATCCGTTGATGCCGGTCTACACGGCCAAGGCCGGCGGGTTCTTCTTCCTCGTCTTCGGCGTGCTCTCGGTGATGGCGGGCGTCGCCCAGATCAACCCCGTGTGGACCTACGGCCCCTATCGCTCCGACCAGATCTCCCAAGGCTCCCAGCCGGACTGGTACATGGGCTTCCTGGAGGGCGCCCTGCGTGCCATGCCCGCCTGGGAGTTCGTCCTGCCCGGCGGCTACACCGTCAACATGGGTGTCCTGCTGCCGGCGGTCATCCTGCCCACCATCATGATGGCCGTGGTCGCCCTGTGGCCGTTCCTGGAAGCCTGGGTCACCGGCGACAAACGCGAGCACCATCTTCTGGACCGGCCTCGCGAGCGTCCCACGCGGACCGCGTTCGCCATCGCGTTCGTCTCCTTCTACCTGGTGCTGTTCTTCGGCGGCGCCAACGACATCCTGGCCGAGCGCTTCCATCTGTCCCTGAACTCGATCACCTATGCCGTACGGGTCGGCGTCTTCGTCGTCCCGGTGGTGACGTACCTCGTCACCAAGCGGATCTGTCTGGGGCTTCAGCTGCGGGACCGCGACAAGCTTCTGCACGGCCGTGAGACCGGACGGATCAAGCGGCTGCCGCACGGTGAGTTCGTGGAGGTCCACGCACGCCTCGACCGCCAGCAGGAGTACACCCTGCTGTCCCGGGACATCCCCGCGGTCCTTCCGGCCCCCGCGGTGCAGGACGACGACGGCGTGCCGAACCCGAACGCCCGCAAGCAGATGCTGCGTCACCGGGTCAGCCGCTGGCTGCACGGCGACCAGATCCCGCACCCGACGCCGCAGGAGATGCAGCACGCCGTGGAGCACCTCGGCCACGCGCCGAGCGCGCTGCCCTCGTCCAACGGGCACGCCGCGTCCAACGGACACGGGTCCCCCAACGGGCACGGGTCCTCCAACGGGCATGCGGGCAACGGCGGCCGGGCGGCCGTCGAGGGACGGGAGTCGGACCAGGAAGTGCACTGACCCGGCGGCTCCACGCACAGCACCGGGCCCCCTACGGCGGCGCGGGTGATCAGGGGACGATCACCCGCGCCGCCGCCGTTCCACCGCCGGCCCGTCCATCCCGTCCGGCGGCCCCGCCGGACCATCCATGGAGGCCCGATGAACCGCACGTCATGGCGCCGGGACGGCCCCCCGGCCGAGTCCATCACCCGGGCCCGCACCGGGTTGAGCGAGGATCTGCGCGGCCGCCAGCGCCGCTATGTCGCCGCGATGCTGGTGCGCAGCGCCTGCGTGGTCCTGATGGCCCTCACCTGGAACCGCTGGCCCGTCGTCGCGGTCGGCGCCCTGGTCGGCGGGGTCGTCATCCCGTACGTCGCCGTGGTCGTCGCCCAGGCCGGGTGGCGCCAACAGCGCGGAGCGCGGCCCGAGTTGGCCCGGACGGTCGCCGAGCCCGAGACCCGCGTGGTCCTCGAACCGACCCTGATCCTGCCGCCGGAACGCGAGGCATAGCGTTCGCTTTCAGTTCATTGCAACGAACAGACGGCATTCGTTGCGTTAACTTCCAAGACCACTGCAACAATTTCCCTGCTATGGCCTGCGATGATTGTGTTCGTGCGCAACGAGCTCGTTGCTAGTTTTATGAATGCAACGTAGCTTTTCGTGCATCGGAAACAACGAGTCACAGGAGAGCACGATGCAGAAGTTCACCACCCCCGCCGCCGTCACCGCCGTCACCGCCGTCCTCGACATCCCCGCCGGCCGCATCCAGCTGATCGCCGCGGACCGCACCGACACCACGGTCGAGGTCCTGCCCGCCGACGCCTCCAGGAGCCGCGACGTCAAGGCGGCCGAACAGACCGCCGTCACCTGCACCGACGGCGTCCTGCGCATCCAGGCGCCCGAGGCGAGGAACCAGGCCTTCGGTCCCTCCGGCTCCGTAGAGGTCACCGTCCAGCTGCCCGCCGGCTCCCGCGTCGAGGTGACGTCCGCCTGCGCCGAACTGCGCGGCGTCGGACGCCTCGGCGATGTCACCCTCGACAGCGCCCAGGGCCCGGTCAAGCTCGACGAGACCGCGAGCGCCCGCCTCGCCCTCCAGGCCGGCGACATCACGGTCGGCCGCCTGACCGGGGACGCGGACATCCGCACCCAGAAGGGCGACCTGACCATCACCGAGGCCGTACACGGCACCGTCACCCTGCGCACCGAACAGGGCCACGTGACCATCGGCGCCGCCCGCGGTACCTCCGCCACCCTCGACGCCGGCACCTCCTACGGCCGGATCGACAACACCCTCCACAACGCCGGCGCCGCCGACCTGACCATCCACGCCACCACCGCCCACGGCGACATCACCGCCCGCAGCCTCTGAACCGTTCGGCCCAGCGCACCCCGCCCCACCACAAGGCGGCGTACACCCGACACCGTGTCGGAGTACGCCGCCTGGTTCGTACGACCCGGACGCCTGCGGTGGGTTCAGCGCTTCGGCATCTCCATCGGCCGGTTCCGCCAGGGACGGCACACGCCCAGGAAGCAGACCATCGCGGCCAGCGCGCTGCCCAGCTGGACCACGGCCATCGGCACCGCCGTCTCCTTGCCCGCGATCCCGACGAGCGAGGAGGCGATCGCGCCCATCACGAAGCACGACGTACCGACCAGCGCGGAAGCCGAACCCGCGGCATGCGGGGTGCGCATCAGGGCGAGCGCGTTGGTGTTCGGCAGAATCAGACCCAGCGAGGAGATCATGACGAACAGACAGGCCGCGATCTGGACCGTACCCGGATCACCGAAGACGCCCTGCGTCACCAGCACCAGCGCCAGCCCGCCGGCGGCGAGCAGCGCGAGCCCGTACCCGAGGACCTTGTCCAGCCGGACCCGGCCCACCAGGACCTTGCCGTTGATCTGGCCGGTGACCAGCAGACCGAGCGAGTTGAGGCCGAACAGCAGGGAGAAGGTCTGCGGCGACGCCCCGTAGATGTCCTGGATCACGAACGGCGAGGCGGCGATGTACGAGAACAGCGCCCCGTACGCGAAGCCGTTCGTCATCAGGTACCCGATGAAGACCCGGTCGATGAACAGCCCGCGCATGATCCACATCGCCCCGCGCACCCCACCGCGCTGGCGCCGCTCGGGCGGCAGGGTCTCCGGCAGCCGGCGCCACACCAGCACGGTGAGCGCGATACCGATCCCGGTGAGGACGACGAAGATGCCCCGCCAGTTGGTGAAGTGCAGGACCTGTCCGCCGATCACGGGCGCGATGATCGGGGCGACGCTGGATATCAGCAGCAGCGTGGAGAAGAACCGGGCCATGGCGAGACCGTCGTAGAGATCGCGTACGACGGCCCTGGCGATGACGACCCCGGCCGACCCCGCGAGCCCCTGGAGCACCCGGAAGGCGATCAGCGACTCGACGTTGGGGGCCACAGCACACATCGCGGCGGCCACGACGTAGACCATCAGCCCGGCCAGCAGCGGGCGGCGCCGGCCCCACCGGTCACTCATCGGGCCGACCACGAGCTGCCCGACCGCCATGCCGATCAGGCACGCGGTGAGCGTCAGCTGGACGGTCGAGGCGGACGCCCCCAGGCTGTGCGTGACCTCCGGCAGGGCCGGCAGATACATGTCCATCGACATCGGCGGCACCGCGGCGAGAGCACCGAGGAGGAACGTGACCAGGAGCCCGGTCCAGCGCACCGACCTGTCCGGGCCGGCCGTGTCCCGTCCGCCCTTCGCCGGGGACCGCGCCCCCGGGAATCGCCTGCCTTTGGCGGTGGCTTCCTCGGCTTGCTGAGACATGCGCCCTCCGCGTCCAGTTCGTTTCGTGGCTACGGCCGATGCTCGCAGCAGACCGCTACAGAACCGGCAGCGCCCGAGTGGCGCCTGAAGCGAGGCGATACCGCGACAAGGCCGTTGATCTGCCGAAGTCGAGACTCGTCAGTGCCCTGCTGGAGTTTCCCTCGGAGCGGCTCGGATGACTTTGGGGCGGCCTTGGCGCGGGGAGTTCGGCCGTGTCACTATTCCTGCACGCCTTCCCTGCCCAAAATCATTTCCAGGGCAGCGGATTGAGCCAGTGTCCACCGGTTCTGTACTGGTGGGACCAGGGCCGTGCCAGGTCGGCACAGGATTCCCCGCACATCAATTCCCGCGCGCCGCGGTTTTTTCTCCCGTGTGCTGCGCCCGCTTTGGAAGCTGTGCGCAGATTCGTCACGTACAGAAGGCAGACTCTAGAGAAAGTAGAGCCCAGATATGCCCAGGCTATGCAAGCCCGCGGTGAGCGCGCCGGAACACGTCATCACCATCGAAGAGACTCTCGAGTTCGCCGCGAAAGCCCATGCGGGAAAGCCGCAGCTTCCTTTGGCGCTCCGGCTGATCCGGAACACCGGGGTCCTGAAGCGGCATATCGTCCAGCCCATCGAGCAGACCCTCGGGCACCCGGGCCTGACGGAACGCAACCGCATCTACGAGGCCGAGTCCAGGAAGCTGACCCCGCCGGTCATCGAAGACGCCCTGCGCAACGCCGACGTGGCGGCCCGTGACATCGACGCCATCATCTACGTGTCGTGCACCGGCTTCAGCATGCCGTCGCTGACCGCCTGGCTGATCAACCAGCTCGGCTTCCGCTCCGACACCCGCCAGATACCCATCGCCCAGCTCGGCTGCGCGGCGGGCGGCGCGGCGGTCAACCGTGCCCACGACTTCTGCCTGGCCCACCCCGGCAGCAACGTCCTGATCGTCTCCTGCGAGCTGTGCTCGCTGTGCTACCAGCCCGAGGCGGACGACATCGGCTCGCTGCTGTCCGACGGCCTGTTCGGCGACGCGGTCGCGGCCGCCGTGGTCCGCGGCAACGGCGGTGTCGGCATCGAGCTGGAGCGCAACGCCTCCTACCTCATCCCGCACACCGAGGACTGGATCTCCTACGCGGTCAAGGACACCGGCTTCCACTTCCAGCTGGACCGCCGGGTGCCCGGCACGATGGAGCCGCTCGCGCCGGTGCTGCGCGAGTTCGCCAAGGACCACAGCTGGGACGCCGGCAAGCTCGACTTCTACATCGTCCACGCCGGCGGTCCGCGCATCCTCGACGACCTCGCCAAGTTCCTCGAGGTCGACCGCACGGTGTTCCGCCACAGCTGGGCGACCCTCACCGAGTACGGCAACATCGCCAGCGCGGTCGTCTTCGACGCGGCCCGCAGGCTGTTCGAGGAGGACACCCCGGCCCAGGACGCCACCGGCATGATCGCCGGCTTCGGCCCCGGGATCACCGCCGAGATGGCGCTGGGCCGCTGGAACGCCGATGCGCCCGGGGAGCTCGACTGAGCCCGACGCAAGGCACCGGAACCTCGCTCAAGTGAAATTCTGCGCGGACAAAGGAAGCTGACCCCATGACTGGCCTCATCCTCCCGCCCGGTCAGGGGCGAAAGCTGATCACCAAGGCGCAGGAAGTGACCTTCAAGGCCACAAAGGAAGACGGCTCCGCGATATCGATCTTCGAGGTGGTCGTACCGCCCGGATTCGATGTCGGGGCGCATGTCCACAGCGATGCGCAGGAATTCTTCTACGTCCTGGAAGGGGAGCTCCAGCTCCTGGCTTTCGAGCCGACCCGGCGCACCGAACAGGACTGGCACGAATGGGAGTCCCCCGACGGGGACAAGGCTGTTCGGGCCACCGAGGGTGCCTCCATGTTCGTGCCGTCCGGAACCCCGCACGCCTTCAGGAATGCCTCCGACAAACCGGCGCGCATGTTGTTCCAGTGCTACCCGTCACCCGTTCACGAGCTGTACTTCGAGGAGATCGCGGAGATCTGGGCGGCCGGGGGCATCAACCCCGACGCCATCGACGAGATGCGCAGGCGCTACGACGTCAGCCAGATCACCCCGCAGCGCTACCAGCCGCCTGCCCTTCTCGACCCCCAGTCCTCCGAACCGCGCGGAGCGTAATCAGAGATGAGCGACATCGAAAAGATCCCCCTGGTTTTCGCGAGCCTCGGGGAGCAGGAACTGGCCGCCGTCGCCGAGGTGTTCGCCTCGGGATGGGCGGCGGGCCAGGGACCCAGGGGCCAGGCCCTCGAGGCCCAGCTGAAGGAACGTTACGGGGCCGGTGACGCCGTCGCGGTCAGCAACTGCGGCGCCGCCCTGCACCTGGCGATGCTCGCGTTCGGCGTACAGCCGGGCGACGAGGTCATCGTCGCCGACTACACGTTCCCCGCCCCCGCGCATGCGGTCCGCTACGTCGGCGGGACCCCGGTCTTCGCCGACGTCCGCGCCGACACCGGCACCGTGGACCCGCAGTCGGTGGCGGACCTCGTCACCTCCAGGACCGTCGGCATCATCGCCGTCGACACCGTCGGCCTGCCCGCCGACTACACGGAACTGCAGGCCATCGCCGACCGGCACGGGCTGTTCCTCATCGAGGACGCCGCCTGCGCGGTCGGCGCCACCTACCAGGGACGCGAGGCCGGTTCGCTGGCCGAAGTGGCCTGTCTGTCCTTCCACGGACGAAAGGGCGCCACCAGCGGCGAGGGCGGCGCCTTCATCGCCACCGACCCGGCCATCGGCGCGAAGGCGCGGCAGCTGTCGGCCTTCGGCATCGGCAGCATCTTCGACATGGGCCAGGTCATCGGCCTGCCGATCCCCGAGTTCACCGAGATCGGCTACAACTTCAAGCTGTCCGACATCGCCGCGGCGATCCTGACCGTGCAGCTCGGCCGTATCGAGGAGCTCATGGAGCGCCGGCGCGCCGTCGCCGCCCGCTACGCCGAACTCTTCGCCGACGAGGAGCTGCTGACGGTGCCGCACGTGCCGGCGGACCGCACCCACGCCTGGCAGTCCTACCTGGTGACGCTGGACGCGAGCGTCGACCGCGGGGCCGTCGCCACCGAACTGCGCGCCCAGGGCATCGGCACCCTGCACGGCACCTGGGCCAACCATGTGCAGCCCGCCTTCGACGCGCAGCAGGTGTGCCCGGTCTCGGCGGACCTCTTCCAGCGCAACCTCGGCATACCCATGCACGCCGAGCTGACCATGAGCCAGGTCGAGCGGGTCTCCGAGGTCCTGCGCACCGCACTGCGCACCCACGCCCGGCCCGCCCGGACCCTGAAGGGAGCGGCATGACGAACAACCAGCCTGCACCGGACGGTGTGATGAGGCTGATCAACGGCTACTGGAACACCGGTGTCATCGGCGCCGCGGCCACCCACCGCGTCTTCACCCACCTGGAGAACGGCGCGGGCACGGCCGCCCAGGTGGCGGCCCGCGCCGAGATCTCCGAGCGGGGCGCGCAGAGCCTCCTGGACGGTCTGGTCAGCGTGGAGCTGGTGCTGCTCGAGGACGGGCACTACCGCAACACCCCCGAGGCGTCCGCGTTCCTGGTCGAGGGCAAGCCCGCCTCCCTGGCCGGCTTCGCCAAGCTCAAGCTCCAGCACACGGGCAGCCTCACCGACCTCCCCGAGGTCGTCCGCATCGGCGGCCCACTCGCCGGCGGCGAGACCGAAGTGGCCGACAACCCGCACTGGGAGGGCATCGTCCCCGCCATCGCCGCGGTGTCGGTTCCCGCCGCGGACGCCGGTGTCGAGGCGCTCGGCATCGCGGACGCCGGTGAGATCTCGATCCTCGACGTGGGCGGCGGCTCGGGCATCTACTCGTCGATCTGGCTGAAGGCCAACCCGGCCGCCCGCGCGGTCCAGCTTGACTGGGAGCCGATCAACGTGATCGCCCGCCGGCTGGTGGGGGAGCAGGGCGTGGGCGACCGCTTCACCACGCTCGACGGTGACTTCCACACCACCGACTTCGGCACCGGGCTGTACGACATCGCCGTCTACTCCCACATCGCCCACCAGGAGAACGCCCAGAGCAACATCGAGGTCTTCACCCGGCTCCGCAGGGCGCTCAAGCCCGGCGGTGCCCTGGTGGTCGCCGACTACGTCGTCGACGACGACCGCGCCGCTCCGGCGTTCCCGCTGCTGTTCGCCCTGGAGATGCTCCTCAAGAGCAAGGACGGCGGCACCTGGCGGCGCTCCGACTACCGCGACTGGCTGATCAAGGCGGGCTTCGAGGACGTGTCGTTCCACGCCGCGCCGCCCGCCACGATGGTCATCGCCCGCTAGCAGAAGGCCAGTTCGCAGTGTCAACAACGAACGGTGGGAACATGCGGGACAACACCGACCCGGCAGACCTTTCGATCATCGAGGAAGTCTCCCGACTGGTGGGAGTGCCCTGCTCGGCCCGGACGGTCCGCTCGATCCTGTCCGCCTACGGGGACACGCTCGAGCAGGCCGTGGTCGCCTTCCGAGTGGCGACGGGGGAGCGCAACGCGGGGGATCTCGACTGCCGTTTCACCATGCTCCCGCCGGACCTGGACCCGTACGCCGTCGCGCTGGCGAACGGCCTGATCGAGGCGACCGACCACCCCGTCGGCAGCCTGCTGGCAGAACTCCACGCGGGATTCCCCATCGGGTTCAGCGGCATCGACTTCGGGGTCGTCGGCGGTTTCAAGAAGACCTGGTCCTTCTTCCCGCTCGACGACCTCAAGCCGCTGTCCGAGCTGGTCGCACTGGAGTCGATGCCGGCGAGCGCGGCCGGGAACCTCGACCTGTTCACCCGGTACGGCGTGGCCGACAAGGTGAGCCTGGTCGGCATCGACTACCGGCACCGGTCGGTGAACCTGTACTTCGGGGCGGCCCCCGCCTCCGTCTTCGAGCCCGGGGCGCTCACCTCGCTCCTGCGGGAGAGCGGGCTGCCCGCGCCGAGCGAGCGGCTGCTGCGCTTCGCCACCGGGGCGTTCGGCATCTACGCCACTCTGACCTGGGACTCCCCGAAGGTCCAGCGGATCACCATCGCCGCCATGACCGACGACCCGCTGTCCCTTCCGGTGACCATCGAGCCGGACATCGAGGACTTCCTGAAAAACTCCCCGTACCGCACCGACGGCCACCAGTTCGTCTACGCGATCACGGTGGCGCCGCGCGGCGAGTACCACAAGCTCCAGTCGTACTACCGATGGCGACCCCAGGTGGAGACCACCCTGCTGGTGCCCGACAGCCAGTAGCGGCACGCCGGCCACCGCCGCACCCCAGCCGAACCTGTCGAAGGAAAACTCTCATGAACATTGCTCTGTGGATCATCGCGGGAGTGCTGGGCGCGGTCGCCCTGGCGGGCGGCGCCCAGAAACTGGCCCAGCCCAAGGCGAAGCTGGCCGCGGGCGGTTACGGCTGGGTCGACGACTTCAGCGACAGCGGCGTCAAGACGATCGGTGCCCTGGAGGTGCTGGCCGGGCTGGGCCTGATCCTGCCCGCCGCCCTCGACATCGCGCCGGTGCTGGTGCCGCTCGCCGCGACGGGCCTGGTGCTGCTGATGATCGGCGCCGCCCTGACGCATCTGCGCCGCCACGAGTCCCAGGCGATCGTGGTGAACGTGGTCCTGCTCGCCGTAGCCGCCTTCGTGGCGTGGGGCCGCTTCGGCCCGCACTCCTTCTGAGCCCTCCTGGTCTGTCCCCTGCGTCCCGCACCGCGCCGGCGACCGCCCGAACGTTCACCGCCCACCACAAAGGAGACAGCCCAGATGAAGGGCTCTGTGGCCTATCACTCGATACAGAAGCGCGGTCTTCACATCGGCCTGCTGCCGCAGATGGCGGCCGCCGTCAACCCGTCGACCCCGATCAGCCTCGACCACGACCTGGGCGTCCTGCCCGAGGCGGGACGGCGTCTGACGGTGGCCCGCTACGCCGAGTACGTCGACGACCTGGCGGCCCGACTGTGGGCGGCCGGCGTCCGGCCCGACGAGCGCGTCGTCATCTACAAGACGGCCAACGCCGACCACTGGATGCTCGCCGCCGCCGTCTCCCGCATCGGCGGCATCGTCGTGAACCTGTCGCCGGCGCTGGACCCCACGACCGTGGGCGTCCTGCTGGAGCGGGTCGACCGGCCGACCCTGCTCACCGACGGCGCCAAGCTCGACGTCCTGGCCGACGTGCCCCTCACCGACCTCACCCGGCGGATCATCACCTCGGCCGACCACCGGCCCGGGTCGATCTCGCTCGCCGAACTCGCGGGCAGCCCCCGGGTCAAGCCCGTCGTGCGGCCCATCGACGAGGCCGCCGTCATCACCCACACCTCCGGCACCACCGGAATCCCCAAGCTCGTCGTGCACACGCCCCGCACCCAGGGCATCCGCCTCGTACCGCAGTGGCGGCTGCTGTCCCTGATGCGCAAGAAGGAGACCGTCGCGATCAACGTGCCCTTCGTGCACTCGCGGATGGTCGCGGCGATGTCCCTGGCGCTGCTGAAGGAGTACCCGGTCCTCCTCATGCGGGAGACCGGCCCCGCCGAGGTCGCCGAGCAGTTCGTCAAGCACCGCCCGGCCTTCGTCGAGGCACTGCCCAACTCCCTGATGGAGTGGGAGGAGCTCGCCGAGGACCCGCGCGCGCCGTTCGGTTCGGTGAAGGTCTTCAGCAGCACCTTCGACGCCATCCACCCCGGCACCATGAGCAGGCTGCTCAAGGCGTCCGACCGCAAAGGCGCCCTGTTCTTCCAGATCTACGGGCAGAGCGAGGTCGGTCCGGCCGTCGGCCGCGCCTACTTCCGCCACTCCGCGCACAAGGCCAACGGGCGCTGCGTCGGCTGGGCCATGCCCAGGGGCGCCGCGCGGATCCGCGTGGTCAGCCGGGACGGCAACACCCCCTCCGAGACCAACCCCGGCTCCATCGAGGTCGCCTGGGACGGCATCGCGAAGACCTACTACGGCGAGCAGGACCGCTACGACGCCAACCGCGACGGCCAGTGGTGGCGGACCGGGGACGTCGGCTACCGCACCCGGTTCGGCTGCCTGCACATGCTCGACCGGGAGATCGACATGATCCCCGGCGTGAAGAGCTCCCTGGAGATCGAGGACGTCGTCCTGGGCCAACTGCACGAGCTGACCGAGCTGGTCGTGGTGCAGGGCCCCGACTCCGAACCCGTCCCGGTGATCTGCACCGTCGACGACAAGCCGCTGGACCTGGACCGCTGGCGGGCGGCCGTCGCCGAGTTCCCCCAGCTCGCCGACCCCGTGCAGATCCCGCAGGCCGAGCTGCCCAGGACCGCCACGCTGAAGGTCCAGCGCCGCGCGCTGGCCCAGCGGTTCCAGGAGCAGGCGTGAGCGGTGACCAGCACACCGCCGCGGCCGGGACATCCACTCATCCGAAGGGGACCAACGCCTTGACACCGCAAGCGACGCTCGCCCGATTCCGCGAGTACATGGTGGGACCGTCGCGGTTCATGACCCTGCTGTCCGTCTTCGAGCTCGGCGTCGTCGACGCGCTGCGCGAGACCCCCGGCCTGACGGCGGCCCAGCTGGGAGAGAAGGTCGGCGCCAAGGCGGACGCACTCGAACAGCTGCTGTTCCTGCTCGTCAAGGAGGGCTTCGTCGCGCAGGACGAGACCTCCGGCGGCTACCGCCTCGCCGGCCTCGCCGAGGTCGCCGAGAGCGACCTCGCCCGCGCCCTGGCCTACATGAACCTGATCAAGGTCACCGCGCTCAGACAGCTGTACTACCTCACCGAGTCCGCGCGCACCGGCACCGTCGTCGGCCTGAAGGAGCTCTACGGCGCCGAGGGCACCCTGTACGACGCGGTCGCCGACCACCAGGACCTCAACGAGTCCTGGCTCAAGCTGATGAACACGGTCACCGCCAACATCGACCCCTGGTTCTTCGCCAACATCGACATCCCGGCCGGCGCCCGGGTCCTCGACGTCGCCGGCAACACCGGCCTCGGGGCGATCCACACCTACCGGCACAAGGCCTCCGACGGTCTGACGGTGACCACCTTCGACCTGCCGGACAAGGAGTCCAAGGCGCTGGCGAACTTCAGGGCCGAAGGCCTGGAGGAGCACCTGTCGTTCATCGGCGGCAATGTCTTCGACGAGATCCCCAAGGGGTTCGACGTCGTCCTGATCAAGCACTTCCTGGACATGTTCGACAAGGACAACGTGCTCAAAATCCTCCAGGGGGCCAACGCCTCGCTCGAGGAAGGCGGCCAGATCCACATCCTGGTGCCGGTCTACCCCGAGGACATCACGCAGACCGACAACTACAACGTCGACTTCTTCCCGGCGTTCTTCATCGGCGCCGCCATGGGCCAGGGCGGTCCGCAGAAGCTGTCGGTCTATCAGAGCCTGCTGGAACAGGCCGGGTTCAAGGTGACCCGCGCGGTCACCAAGAGCGCCGCCGAGATCCCCCCGGACGTCATTCCCGTCCAGGCCGTCCTCAGCGCGACGAAGGTCGCCTGAGAGACGCGTGCGGCCGCTTCGGCCGCGAGCCGGATCCCATCGCTACTGAAAGAGGTCGGTTGCAATGACACCGGAAGCGACGCTGGCGCGATTCCGCGAGTACATGGTGGGACCGTCGCGGTTCATGACGCTGGTGTCCTGCTTCGAGCTGGGCATCATCGACGCGCTGCGGGAGACGCCCGGCCTGACGGCGGCCGAGCTGGGCGAGGTCGCCGGCGCCAAGCCGGACGCCGTGGAACAGCTGCTCCTGCTGCTGGTCAAGGAGGGTTTCGTCGCCCAGGACGAGACCTCCGGCGGCTACCGGCTCGACGGGCTCGCGGGCGTCTCCGAGAAGCTGATCGACCAGGCGCTCGCCGATCTGTACATGATCAAGGCGGTCACACTGCGGCAGCTGTTCTATCTGACCGAGACCGTCCGCGCCGGCGAGGTCGTCGCCCTGAAGGAGCTGTACGGATACGACGGCGACCTCTACGGCGCCCTCGGCGAGCTGCCGGAACTGCGGGAGCCCTGGGCCAGGTTGATGGACACCGTCACCGCCCACGTCGACCCGTGGTTCTTCGAGAACATCGACATCCCGGCCGGGTCCAACGTGCTCGATCTCGCCGGGAACACCGGGCTCGGCGCCGTCGACACCCTCAAACTGAAAGGCTCGCCCGGCCTTCGGGTCACCACCTTCGACCTTCCCGACAAGGAAGCGGAATGCCTGGCGAACTTCCGGGCCCAAGGGGTGGAAGACGTCTGCTCGTTCATCGGCGGAGACGTCTTCGATGGCGTTCCCGAGGGCTTCGACGTCGTCCTGATCAAGCACTTCCTGCCCATGTTCGACAAGAGCGACGTCCTGCGAATCCTCGACGGAGTCAGCAAGTCGCTTCAGATCGGCGCGCAGGTGCACGTGCTGGTGCCGGTGTTCCCCGAGGACATCAAGGACCCCGACAACTACACGGTCGACTTCTACTCCAGCTTCTTCGTCGGCTGCACGATGGGCAAGGGCGGTCCGCAGAAGCTTTCGACCTGGCAGAGCTGGCTCGAGGAATCCGGGCTCAAGGTCACCAAGGCGGTCATGGACGACTGGGAGAACCTGCCCCCGCACGCCCTCACCGCAGAAGCCGTCCTGTCCGCGACGAAGGTCGCCTGACATTCCTTGAACGAAAACAAAGGCTCAAGCCTGGAGGATCAATGTCCGTGTCAGAAAAAGCGGAAGCCGTGTATTCCGCGATCGAGGAAGCGTCCGGCCTGCTGGACATCGACGTCCCCCGGGACAAGGTCCGCTCGGTCCTGGACGCGTTCGGCGACGGGGTCTCGGAAGAGTCCCTGGTCGTCCTCGCCATGGCCGGCGGCGAGCGTCACCGGGGCGACATCGACTACAACTTCACCGTGCCGCTCGAGGCGGGCGACCCGTACGACATAGCCGTGCGGGAGGGCTGGATCGAGAAGACCGACCACCCCGTCGCCAACCTGATCCCGGAGATCCTCGAGAGCTCCGCCGTCACCTTCTACGGCATCGAGTGCGGAGTCGTCGGCGGCTTCAAGAAGACGTACATCTTCTTCCCCCTGGACGACCTGGGCGACCTTTCGGTCCTCGCCTCGCTCCCGTCCATGCCGAGCAGCCTGGCCGAGCACGCCCGCACCTTCGCGGACATCGGTCTGGAAAAGCGTGTGTCGATCGTGGGGATCGACTACACCAAGAAGACCGTGAACATCTACTTCATGGCCGGGGGCCTTGACGAGAAGACCGTTCTTTCTGTGCTCGGCGACACCGGACTGCCCGAGCCGAGCACCCCGGAGCTGCTGGAGTTCGTCCAGAACTCCTTCTCGATCTACCCCACCTTCAGCTGGGACTCCCCGGACATCGACCGGATCTGCTTCTCGGTGGTGAGCCCGAATCCCGAGTCGTACCCGACGACGCTGTTCCCGGAGATCTCGGAATTCGCGAAGAACGCCCCCTACGAGTACGACGGTGCGCGCGTCCTCGTCTACGGCGAGACGATCTCGCGCAAGGAGGAGTACCACAAGCTCGCCGTGTACTTCCGCCGGCCGGCCTCGTTCTGGAACAACCTGCCGCTGGCCGCCACGTTCGAACAGCTCGTAGCCGCCTGGCGCGCCGAGCAGTGACATCACGGATCTCGAGGAACGCCAGGAGGAGTCATGTCCGAAACCGTTGAGATCGACGAGCGCAGTGCCGCCGTCGACACACTGGGCGAGGTGATCGGCGAGGCCGGCGCGGCCGCCCTCGAAGGGCCGCGCGAGCAGCTCACCGAGAGCGCCCTGCGCGCCGCCTTCGCGCTGTGGGAGGACCCGGAGGTACGGCCGAAGCTGCTCGGGATCCTCCAGGCCGCGGTCAACAGCGAGGAAGGCGCGGAGCAGATGCGCCGCTTCATCGCCGAGCAGCTCTTCGCGCAGGCCGGCAAGTCCATCGGCGCCACCGACCTGGACATCTACCAGATGGCCGAGTTCCTCGGTGTGCCGCCGGTCAACTTCGGCGCGGCCGCCGGGCAGGTCTGGGGCGCCGTCCTGATGCGCTACGTCATCAAGCTGGAGCCGATCGCGTCCATACCGGTCGACGACCTGATCAAGCTCATCAACCCGACGCTCCACCGCTACCTGGGCGCAGCGCAGTGATCTGAGGAGGGGACATGTCCGAAGCCATCGAGGCCAAGGAGCGCGGCGTCGCCTGGGACACGCTGGGCGGCGCTCTCGGCGAGGCCGACGCGGCCGCGTTCGCCGGGTCGCGCGAACACCTGGCCGAGGGCCTGCTCCGCGGGGCCTTCGCGCTGTGGGAGAACCCCGAGGTACGGCCGAAGCTGCTCGGGATCCTCCAGGCCGCGGTCAACAGCGAGGAAGGCGCGGAGCAGATGCGCCACTTCCTCGCCAACCAGCTCTTCGCGCAGGCCGGCAAGTCCATCGGCGTCGAGGGGATGGACATCTACCAGGCGGCCGAGACCTTCGGCGTGCCGGCGGTCAACATCAACGCGGCCGCCGGGCAGGTCTGGGGCGCCGTCCTGATGCGCTACGTCGTCAAGCTGGAGCCGATCACGTCGGTACCGGCCGAGGAACTGATCCAGCTGCTCAAGCCGACGATCCAGCGCTACCTGGGCTGACCCCGGTCCAGCCCCTGCCATGCCGCTAGGCCCGTACCACCGCCCACCGGTGACACGCCCTGAACCGCGTCACCCGCACCGCCCCGGACCCTCCGCGGGCGGTGCTCCCCCGTTCCCACCCGTTGCCGAGTCCTCCTGACCCCGCCTCACGTGCTCGAGCACCGCACCCGCACAAGGAGATGTGTCGTGACCACTGAAGTGATCCCCCGGACCGCCCAGGGCCAGGAATCGGCCGCCTTGGCGCGGCGCACCGTCGAGGAGCTGCTCCAGCGGGTGCAGGAGCGGCTCAGTTCCTTCCTCGCGGCCGAACGCGCCCGCTACGCCGAGGTGAACGAGCGGGCGGTGGTCGCCATCGACGCACTGTCCGACCTGGTCGAGGCGGGCGGCAAGCTCGTCCGCCCGGCGTTCTGCCTCGCTGGCTACCTCGCCGCCGGCGGCGACCCCGAGGACCCCGGGATCGTGGCGGCCGCCGCGGCCCTGGAGATGCTGCACATCTCCGCCCTGGTCCACGACGACGTCCTGGACGACTCCCGCACCCGGCGCGGCAAGCCCGCCGTCCACCTCCTGCACGCCACGCTGCACCGCAGCCGCGGCTGGCAGGGCGAGTCGCGCCGGTTCGGTGAGGGCGTCGCCCTCCTCGTCGGCGACCTGGCCCTGGTCTACTCCGACGAGCTGATGTCCCACGCCCCGGCCGCGGCCCGCCCCGAATGGCACCACCTGCGTTCCGAAGTGATGATCGGCCAGTACATGGATGTCGCCGCGGCCGCCGAGTTCTCCGTCGACCCCGCGCTCTCCCGGCTGATCGCCCTGATCAAGTCCGGCCGCTACACCATCCACCGCCCCCTGGTCGTCGGCGCGAGCGCGGCCGGCCGCGCCGACCTCGCACCCGCCCTCGCCGAGTACGGCGAGGCGGTCGGTGAGGCGTTCCAGCTCCGCGACGACCTGCTCGACGCGTTCGGCGACTCCGCCCAGACCGGCAAGACGGCCGGACTCGACTTCAGCCAGCACAAGATGACCCTGCTCCTCGGCTGGGCGATGCAGCGCGACGCCCACATCCACGGCCTCATCACCGAGCCCGGCCACACCCCTGACGAGGTACGCGGCCGGCTGCTGGACACCGGCGTCCCCGAGGACGTCGAACGGCACATCGCCGGGCTCGTCGACAAGGGCTGCGCGGCCATCGCCGACGCGCCCGTCGACCCGGTGTGGCGCAGCGAGCTGACGAACATGGCCCTGCGCGTGGCCTACCGGAACAAGTGACCCGCCCGAGCACGACACCTGGAGGAAGAATGTCGGGAACCGCGCAGCCGGCGGATCTCTTCGCCGGCGTCGAGGAATCGGCGGCGCTCATCGACGTGTCCTGCTCGCGCGAGAAGGTCTGGCCCGTCCTCGCGGCGTACGAGGACGCGCTGCCGGAGGCGATCATCGCCTTCCGGGTGGCGACCAACTCCCACCACGAAGGGGAGTTCGACTGCCGCTTCACCCTCCCCCGGAGCATCGACCCCTACCTCCGCGCCCGCGCCCACGGCTTCATCACCGAGACCGGCCGGCCCGCGGAGTCCCTGCTCGCCGACATCCAGCGGCACTGCCCCATCGACAGTTACGGCATCGACTTCGGGATCGTCGGCGGCTTCCGGAAGATCTGGGTGTACTTCCCCGGCGGCAGCTCGCAGAGCCTCGCCAAGCTCCGCGACCTGCCGTCGATGCCGCCCAGCCTCACCGAGAACTTCGCCTTCTTCGCCGACCGCGGCCTCGCCGAGAAGGTGGACGTCGTCGCGATCGACTACCGCGGCGGCACCGTCAACCTGTACTTCACCGGATTCCCGGACGAACTGCGCCGGCCGTCCGAGGTCCTGGCGATGCACCACGCCATGGGCATGCCCGACCCGAGCGAGCAGATGCTCAGGTTCTGCGAGAAGTCCTTCGGTTTCTACGCCACGCTGAGCTGGGACTCCCCGCGGATCGAACGCATCGCCTTCAGCGTGAAGACCCAGGACCCGCTGTCGCTGCCCGCCCGGCTCGGCCCGAAGATCGAGCACTTCGTGAAGAACGTCGCCTACGGCCGTGACGATCCCAAGATGGTGTACGCGGCCATGACATCGTCGGGCGAGGAGTACTACAAGCTCCAGTCGTACTACCGGTTCCGCGAGCGCAGCCGACTGGACCTGATGCCGTCCATCGATCATGCCGACGTCGCGTAGCGCGCGTGGGCCCGTGGAGTTCCGGTTCGGCCGGATGCAGCGACTGCTGAAGGGCGGCCCGGTCCGCACCGTGTCGGTGGACGGCGTGGCCGCCGAGTTCGTCACGGATCCGGAGCTGGTCCGCCTCATCCTCGTCAAGGACGGCAAGCACTACGGCAAGGGCGAGCTCTTCCAGAAGGCCAGGATCCTCAGCAAGGCGGGGCTGCTCGCGGACGACGACGCCCTGCACCGGCACTACCGGCGACTGGCGCATCCGTATCTGCGCACGGCGGCGGCCGCCGACCACGCCCCCGGCATGGAGAGGACCGCCCGGGACGCGGTCGCCGCATGGCGTCCCGGCCAGCCCGTCGACGTCCAGGTGGCGATGTGCCGGGCGGCGAGCGGCATCGCGCTGAGCACCCTCTTCGGCGGTCTGCCGGGCGACACGGAGAGCGTGCTCGTCGAACAACTCACCGTCCTGGCCCGGGAGATGATCGGAAAGCCGCTGCACGGACGCGCGGCCCTGCAACGGCGGCCCGCCCGGCGGCTGGCTAGGGCCTTCACCGGTTTCCGGTCCCTGCTCGCCGTGTGCCTCGCCGACCGCCCCGACTCCACGGCGGGCTACCTCTCGGCACTCCTGTCGGACGCCGAGCGGACCGGCACCCCCGCGCTGAGCACCGACGAGATCTGCGACGAGGCCGTCATGATGCTGATCGCGGCCACCGTCACCACGGCATCGGTGATGTCCTGGGCCCTGTACGTGCTCGCGGAGCAACCCCAGATCGAGGAGTACGTCCTCAAGGACCTGGCGCGCACGGCGGGCGGGTGCCCGGGCGCCCCCTCCGGCCACGGGCATGGCCACGGTCCGCCCGGCTACACCCTGCGATTCCTGGCGGAGGTGCTGCGGCTCTACCCGCCCGTGTGGATCACCTGCCGCAAGGCCCTCTCGGACATCACCCTCGGCGACCGCACGTTCCCCGCGGGCACGCACGTGATGTTCAGCTCCTACCTGCTGCACCGGGACCCCGACCGCTACCCGGACCCGCACCGCTTCGACCCGGACCGCTGGCTCACCGTGAGCCCGACGGCCCAGGACGCCTCGTACATCCCCTTCGGCGCCGGGGCTCGAGGGTGCGTCGGGGAGCCGTTCGCCTGGAAGGAACTCGAGACCCTGCTCGGCGCGGTGACCCGCGAATGGCAGCTGACCGTCCCACCCGGCACCAGGATCCGCCCGGCCGCCCACACCACCCTGCACCCACAGCGACTACTGATGACCCCCCAACCGCGCTGACTCCCCACCCGCACGCTCGTCCCGACCAGCCGCTGTCGCCCCCAGGCCGGCGGGTCGGCCGCTCGCACACCCCGCCTGACCGCTCGCCCACCCGACCAGCCGCTTTCGTGCCCCGGTGGGGCGATTCCGCGCCCGACCGGCCGACTCCGTACACCCCGACCAGCCGAGGAGTGCCGTCATGCCGACTCCGACGACACCTGCACGGACCGTCGAACTCACCTCTCAGGCCTGGGCCGAGGCCCGCTCCATGGCGGGCGCCGGACCGGACCACGGCCGGTGCCCGCCGGGCGGCGACCGTCTGGTGGCCGCCGCGCTGCGGGCACACAGCACGCTGTCGGCCGGACTCGGACACAGCGTCCCGTTCACCGCGCTCGGCCCGAGCGGCGGCGCGGTGCGCGGGCTCGCCGCCTTCCTCGCGGTCTACGCCGGCCAGGACCCTCACTGACGATGCGAGGCGAGCGGCGCGTGGCCCCGGTGCCGCGCCGGACCCTCGACCTCCGCGGCAGCCGTGCTCGAACCCCCGTAGCGCGCACGGGACATGAACTCGCGTCGCCCCTAAGGTGGAGCTGCAAGCCGACCCGCCCGCCTCCCTCCCCCCGGAGGCGGGCGGACATGTCGGCGGACGTCCGTCCCGCGGCCCCAGCCCCCCGCTCGACGTACTCCCGCCGGCTCGATCCGGGCAGGGCCGCACGCGAGGGCCCCCGCCGCACAGGCGCCCCGGCTGACAGCGGGGCCGGCGCGGTCGTCGCGGAGCATTCAGGAAGCCGACCCCGCCGCCGACCGTGAGATGCGCGATGACGTCGGCGGCCTGACGCCCGCTCGGATCCAAGGAGGGGCCCGCATGAGCCGGATCGAAGCGTTCGAGGAGGCGCGGCCCCTGTTGTTCTCGATCGCCCACCGGATGCTGGGCAGCGCGGGCCGGGCCGAGGACGCGGTGCACCAGGCCTGGCTGTACTACGAGGCCACCCCCGAACAGCCCGCCTCGGACCGCGAGTTCCTCACCGCCACGATCACCCGGATCTGCCTCGACGCCCTGCGCCGGCCCCGCCCGCGGCGGGACCGCCACCCCGGGCCGTGGCTGCCCGAACCATCACCGGGCGCCAACCCCCACCACCGCTCCCGCCAGGACCCCCCGCGGCCACCGGAGCCGGCCGAAGCGCCGCCGGCGGTCGCCCTGTCGCTGCTGGAACGGCTGAACCCGCTGGAGCGCGCCGTGTTCGTGCTGCGGGAGATCTTCGGATGCGGCCCCGCCCAGATCGCGTCCGCCGTGGGCTGCTCGGAAGCGGCGTGCCACCAGCTGTCCGCCGCCGTGTCGAGGGCGAGCGCCGCTGGCGGGACGGCCGCGGCCTGGCCGCGGCGCATCGCCGGCGCGGAACACGTCGCCCGGGTCCTCGCCACGATCGTCCCGGCACTGGTCAAGGTCGGCGTCACCCTTGAGCCGCGGCAGGTGGACCACCGTCCCGGCGCCGTCTTCCGCGACCGCAACGGCACGGTCCTCAGCGCCCTCGCCCTCGACATCCTCGACGGGCGGATCCAGACCATCCGCTGGGTGATGGACCCGGACCCGTTCACCGCGGACACCCCCGCGCCGACCTGACCCGACAAGAGCCGCCAGGCCGGACGGGACCGTAGGACCGTAGAAAAGGAGGAGCCCGCGTGACACGGACCGAGGAGTTCGAGGAACTGCGTCCGCTGCTGTTCGCGATCGCCTACCGCATCCTGGGCAGCGTGAGCGAGGCCGAGGACGCCGTTCAGGACACCTGGCTGCGCTGGGACGCCTCCTCGACCGTGCCCAGGTCGGCGAAGGCCTACCTGTCGACCACGGTGACCCGGATCTCGATGGACGTGCTGCGCTCGGCCCGCGTCCGGCGCGAGACCTACGTCGGGCCCTGGCTGCCCGAACCCCTGCTCACCGACTCCTACGAGGACCCGGCACGCTCCGCGGAGCTCGCCGAATCGCTGTCCACGGCGGCCCTGTTGCTGCTGGAACGGCTCTCTCCGCTGGAGCGGGCGGTGTTCGTGCTGCGGGAGGTGTTCGCGTTCGGCTTCCCGGAGATCGCGGACGCGGTGGGGCGTTCGGAGGCGGCGTGCCGCCAGTTAGCGGTGCGGGCGCGCCGGCACATGGACGAGGGCCGGCCCCGGTTCGAGGCCGACCGCAAGGAGTGCGACGCGCTCGCCGGGCGGTTCTTCGACGCCCTGAAGGAAGGCGACGTCGACAGTCTGCGCAAACTGCTCGCCGCCGACGTGGAGCTGGTCGGGGACGGCGGCGGCAAGGGCCCGCAGCTGGCCAGGACCGTCGTCGGCGACGACCACGTGGCACGGCTGCTCGCCTCCCTGGTCACCACGCTCGCCCGGGTGGACGGCGTCGTGGAGGCCCGCGAGCTCAACGGCCAGCCCGGTGCGATCCTCCGCGACCGGGACAACAAGGTCCTCAACACCTGGACGCTGGACATCGTCGACGGCCGGATCCGGACCATCCGCTCGGTGACCAACCCCGACAAGCTCGGCCACCTGGGCCCGGTGGCCGACGCCTGGGCGATCAACCGAGAGGCCCGCCGCACAACGAACTGACCACCCCACCGGACCGCCCGCCACCCACCCGGCCACCGCAGCCGAGACCCACCCCACCGGGCATGGACAGGCACCCGCCGCGCCGAACCGGCCGGCACCGCCGAGCGTGAAGGGAGGCGGGCGAATGCACTGGCCGGGTCCGGCGGCGTGGCGAGTGTCTGCCCGGGCCCGGTGGGGTGGGACACACCGGTCACAGGCGTGGTGACCGGGCCGGGCGGCCGGCCGGAACCGACATGCCCGAGCTGGTCGGTGGGCGACCGTGTCCTGGAGGTGGCGGCGGCGCAGTTCGCCGGTGTCGGTGCGGGGCAGGGCTGCCCTCGGCCCGGCCCGGCTCGGCCGTGCCGAGCGCCTCGGCGGCCATCGCCTCCGGACGCAGCCGCAGCCCCTCGGCCCACGCGGTGGCGAACACCGCCCCGCCCAGCCGGCGGCGCAGCTCGTCGACGGCGGCCCGTAGCCGGTCCGCACGCTCCCGCTCCACGCCCGCCCCGGTACGGGACCGCAGCGCTCCGGCCGCCGCGAGCAGCCGGGCGGCGGGCTGGGGCCGGCCCGCCCGCTGAAGGATCAGCAGGGCGAACATCTCCAGCGCCGCGGGCAGTTCGGTGCGCTCGCCGATCGACTCGTACAGTGCGATGCTCTCCCGCAGCGCCGACCGGGCGCTGTCGTCGTCCCCCTCGCACAGGGACAGCCGGGCGCCGAGGTGGAGGGTGCGGGCCAGATGGCGGACGGCGCCGTTCTGCCGCTGGACGCGGCCGACCCGTTCCAGCAGGGCACGCGCCTGCCGCGTCTCGCCGGACGCGAGCAGCACCTCGGCGAGCGCGGCAGCCGCCTCGGCGGATCCGGCGGTGTCGCCGTGGGTGTCGAGGGCGGTGAGGGACGCGGACAGCAGGGCCCGGACCTTGGGCCGCTCGCCGCACCGGAACAGTGCGTGTCCCAGGCGGGCGGAGGGCAGGGCGGCGGCCTGCGGATCGCGCAGCCGCTTGTACAGGGCGACGGCCCGGTGGTGGCGGTGCGCCGCCCCGTCGTGGTCGCCGAGGGCCGCGGCGAGTACGCCCCCGCGCCGCAGTACAGGCGGGCGCGTGTGCGCAGCCACTCCTCGTCCTCGGCCCGTTCGCCCCACTCGGCACCCTTCAGGGCCTGTCCGGTGGCGTCGAACCAGCGCAGCCCCTCCTTCAACTCGCCGCGGACGAGCCAGGGTTGCAGACAGACGGTGACCAGGCCCGCCCTCTCCAGCAGCGCCGCCGCCCGTTCGGGACGCACGCGGCCCCCGCCTCCTTCCTCCTTCCCCTTCTCGTGTCCTTCGTACGTGCCGGTGCCTGTGCCGTCCTCGTCCTCGAGGTGGCGCAGTGCGGCGAGCACGTTGTCGTGCTGGGCGACCGCGACCCGCAGCCAGCGCTGCTGCTCCGAGCCGTGGAAGCGGCCCTCCAGCGCGGGCAGCAGGCGCCGGTAGTGGCGGGCGTGCGCCTGCCGGGCGGCCAGGGCCCGCTCCGGGCCCGCCTCCTCCAGCAGGGCGAGACCGTAGGCGCGAACGGTGCGCGGCATCGTCAGGCGGCTGTCGGCGCGCGGCTGTTCCTCGAGGGTGAGCAGTCCGCGGTCGAGCATGGTCTCCAGGGCGACGGTGGTCTCCGCCGCCCCCAGTGGCGACACCTTCTCGGCGGTGGGGAGGGTGACGCCCCCCTGGAACAGGGCGAGTCGGGCCAGCAGCGACCGCTGCGGCGCGCTCAGGCCGCGGCAGCTCCACTCGGCGATCGCGAGGGTGGAGCGCTGCCGCTCCGGTACGTCGAGGGCCCCGGCAGATGACGGTCGCCGCCCCGCCGCAGCCAGCCGAGCAGTTCCTGCGGCGGATACAGCCGCAGTCGGCGCGCGGCGAGCTCCAGGACCAGCGGAACGTCCCTCGAGCAGGTTGCAGATGTCGACGACGGCGCCGACGTTCTCGGGCGTGAGCGCGAAGGCGGGGTTGGCCTGCCGGCCGCAGCGGACGAAGAGCTGGACGGCCGGATTGTCCTGGACGTCGGCGACATCGGCTTCGAGGAGTTCTCCCGGGGGCGGCAGCGGGGGCACCGGCAGGACGCACTCGCCGGAGGTCCGCAGGATCTCCTGCCCGGTGGCGAGGACGGTGAGCAGGGGTGTGTCGGCGAGATGCCGTGCGAGCGGCACCGCGAGCCCGCCCGCGATGTGCTCAATGCCGTCGAGCAGCAGCAACGTGCGTTCCGTGATGTCCCGTACGGTCTTGTCGATGTTCTCGAGCACCGACTCCAGGTCCAGACAGGCCGGCAGATCGACGCTGTGGATCCCGCCCGGGAACAGCTCCCGCGACCCCGGCAGCCGCCTCGGCCGCCAGTCGGCTCTTGCCCACTCCGCCGGGCCCGGTCAGGGTGATCAGCCTTCCGGAAGGGTCCTCGAGCCTGCCCTGGACGCCGATCAGATCGAACTCCCGGCCCACCATCTCGGCCGCCGGTCGGTACGTCCACAGATCCGTTGACATACGTTCCCCCGTACAGCCGCCCGGCGCCGCGTAGCGCAGCGCCGGATTCAGGACATCCCGCGGTGTGCGCGCCCGATTCCCCGGGGCCCCTTCCCGTGCCCGTCCCGCCGAGCCGTGCTTCGAGAATCGCTGGACGCGCTTGAACACGACTCAAGACGGGACTGAGACGACGTCGCGCGGGGATGCCGGAAACAGGCCAGTCGTGCCTGGGCGCCGAGCGGGCGTGGGCTTGGGCGGGCCTGACCCGTCGGACCGTTGGGCCCTACGACCGGACACGGGGGCGGAGCATGCCGCTCTCGTAGGCGATGGCGACGAGCTGGGTGCGGGTGCGGGCGCCCAGTTTGACCATGGTGCGGCGGACATGGGTCTTGGCCGTGACCTCGGCGACGACGAGCCGGTCGGCGATCTCCTGGGTGGAGAGCCCGGTGCCGACCAGGGACAGCACTTCGCGTTCGCGTGCGGTGAGGTTGTCCAGGGCGGGCATGTCGGGGAGGCCGGGACCGCGCAGACACGCGTCGATCAGGGGGCGGGTCAGCCGCGGGGAGACCAGCGCCCCGCCCTCGCTGACCAGCCGCAGCGCGCGCGGCAGTTCGCCGGTGTCGGTGTCCTGGCACAGCAGTCCGCGGGCACCCGCCCCGAGCGCCTCGAAGGCGAGGGAGCCGGCGGCGACGTCGGCGAGGACGACGACACGGACCCCGTGCGGCCCGGCCCGCCCGACGAGCCGGCGCGTGAGCTCCACACCGTCCAGCCCCGGTAACCGCAGCCCCGTCACGAGGACATCCGGCAGCAGCCGCCCGGCAAGGTCCTGCGCCCGCCTGCCGTCGCCGCACTCACCCACGACCTCGATGTCGGACTCTCCACCGAGCAGCCCGGCGAGCGCGACCCGTACGGAGGGGTGAGGGTGGGCGAGGAGTACCTCGATGGCCATGTCCGGGCTCCAGGGGCAGGGCGCCGAGGGTCGGCGCGTGGGGGCAACTACCTTTTGCCAGGGCCGAGTTGGGGCTATGACGCTTGCGTGCGTAGGCGCACCTCGCCGCCCTCGGCGGATCGGCGCGGCCTCAGTCGGGTGCCAACGGCAGGACCGCCGTGGCGGTCAGGCCCCCCGACGCGGCACGGCCCAGGCCGAGGAGGCCGCCGGAGGCTCGCAACAGGGACGCGGCGATCGCCAGTCCGAGCCCGCTGCCCTCACGCGCGGCCCCGGACGTCCCGCGCCGGAAGGGGTGCCCCACATGGGCGAGTTCGGCGTCCGTCATGCCGGGGCCCTCGTCGGTGACGCTGACGTGGACGTGCTGCCCGGCGATGCGTACGGCGCAGGTGACGGTGGTGCCGGGCGGGGCCGCCTGCACCGCGTTGTCGAGCAGGACGTCCAGGGCGTGTTCCAGCGCCCCGTGCGTCTGCAGGGCCGTCGCGGCGGTCCCGGTGAGGTCGATACGGACGTCCCGCGCGTCGGCGAGCACACTCCAGGCGTCCGCCCGGGCGGCGGCGACGTCGAGCACCTCGACCGGCTCGGGCGGCGGCCCCTGTCCCGCGGCGCCCCAGTCGAGAATCTGGTTCAGCAGCGCGGCCAGCCGGTCCACCTCGCCCAGCACACCCGGGAGTTCGGCGACATCGGGCCGGCGCTCGCCCAGCATCTGCAACCGCAGCCGGATCGACGACAACGGCCCGCGCAGCTGATGCGCGGCGGCGGCCGCGAGACCGTACGGGCCACCGGCCACCTCAGCCGAGCCCTGTGCAAGCGCCTCCACGCCGTACGGACGCACCCCCGCGTCGTCCGGACGGCCGGTCGTGTCGTGCGGCAGGACGGTCGCACCGTAGCCGCTGGCGTTCATCGTTCGGCCCCGGAGCCGATGGCCGCCGGCACCGTCAGCCGGTACCCCACCCCCCGTACCGTCTCGATCCACCGCGTGCTGCCGAGTTTCCCGCGCAGGGATCCGACATGGACGTCGAGTGTGCGGGTGGAGCCGAACCAGTTCTCGTCCCACACCCGGGCCATGATGTCCTCGCGCTGCATGACCGTGCCCGGCTCCTCCAGCAGCATGGCGAGCAGGTCGAACTCCTTGCGGGTGACCCGGACCTCGTCGTCGTCGAGGAACACCCGGCGGGTGCGCGTGTCGAGCCACAGCGGTCCCGCGCGCAGCTTGTCCGGGGCCACGGCCGGTTCCCCGGCCGGCTCCGGCGGGGTACGGCGCGGACGCGGCACCGGTACGGGGAGCGGCGCGGAGTCGGCGGCCGAGTCCTTCTGGGACTGTCCGCAGCAGCAGGTACTGCGGCGCAGCACCGCCTCGATGCGGGCGAGCAGTTCATGCCGGCTGAAGGGCTTGGGCACGAAGTCGTCGGCCCCGGCGTACAGGGCCGTCACCCGGTCCAGTTCGTGGTCGCTGCCGCTGAGCACGACGATGGGCACACAGGAGTTCTCCCGGATCCGCCGGCACACCTCGTGTCCGGCCAGGTCGGGCAGGCTCAGATCGAGCAGGACGAGTTTCGTGCCCGGCAGGCTCGCCAGGGCGTCGGTACCGGTGTCGCAGCGGCGGGTGTCGTGGCCGTGCAGATGCAGCATCTGTTGAAGTGCCTCGGCCATTCCGTCATCGTCCTCGACAACCAGTACGTCCATTGCGCTCACGCTCCTCTCAAGGAATTCGTACGCATGACCGGAGTCCTCGAGGTTGCTGAGCAGGCGCGACGGACGTCAACATTCCGCCACGCGGTGGGGCGAAACCGTGCGCGTGACCGGAAGTTTCGTGGCTGAGCCCTGTCATGGCGGACGGCGGGAGCGGGCCTGTTGTCAGGGGCCGTGCGGCCCGGTCCGGCACCTTGTCATGCCACTGGGAAGATCGGCGTCGTACGGGCTCGTCAGGCGGCCCGCGGAGCGGGGCCGGACCACGCGTCGCGGTCGCGGCTGAGCAGGTGGGCGAGGTCGCCGGGCCGGCAGACGGCGAGCGAGGCTCCGTGGCGGGCGCCGGTGGCGGCGAGCCGGGTGCGGGCGGCGGCGACCGAGCCGAACGCGCGGGCGATCGCGGCGGGCACGGAGGCGCCGGCGAGGGCCTGGTAGGGGTCGGTGTCGACGGCCAGCGCGAAGAACTCCAGCGGCAGCCCCGCGGTGGCCCGGTCGAGGTGGGTGGCGCCGCTGACGGCGTCGGCGACCGTCTCCCGGGCCGCCCCGACGGACAGCCCACCCAGCAGCCGCGCCTCGCCCCCGCCGGGACAGTGCACCACCCCGTCCAGCCCGCCGAATTCCCGTAGCGCGGCATGCACGGCCCCGCGAACGTCCGCGTACTGCCCCGGCCGCCCCGGCACCCGTACGAGAACCCCGCCGCCCCGCCCGGCGCGGGCGCCCGCCCCCTGCGGACCCGGCTGTCCGGGCACCCGTACGAGCGCCCCGTCGCCGCGCCCGCGCCTGTCCCCGTAGGGGCTCGGGAGCCCCGGTGCGCGCACGCCCTGCCCGGTCCCGGTTCCGGCCTCGCCGCCCAACAGCACGACCTGGGCCCCCAGTTCCCGCACCAGACGAACCGCCAGCCGCGCCCCCGCCCCGTCGTCGCCCGCGCCCACCAGATACCGCCCACCCCGGCGCGCCCCCACCGCCGGCGCCGGGCCGCCGGGGGCCGGGTGGGCCCGCAGGACCCGGACCTCGCGCCCGCTGTCCGTGTAGCGGACCTCGGCCAACCCCGGCCGGGGCAGGGCGAGTTCGGCGCGGGCGACGTGGAAGGGGTCCCGGGCCCAGCCGGGCAGCGTCTCCACCCGTACCGACACCGCGTTCAACCGTCCGTCCTCGACGCCGGTGATCTGCGCCACCGCACCGAGCGCGGCGGCCAGTTCGGGCCGGGCCCGGCCGGTGACGAGGAACGCGAGGTGCAGCGGGTCGGGGCCGGTCGAGGTGCACAGTGCGCGCAGCAGCGGCAGGACCAGGTCGGCGGCGCGCTCGACGCTGGTGGTGGCGGCGGGCAGATCGACGACGATGCCGCGCGGCAGGCGCTCGGCGTCGCGCAGCTCGCCCAGGTACGTCGACCAGGACATGGCGCTGCCCGTGACATCGCGGCCGATGCGGACCGTGCGCACCGAACCGGGCACCCAGGCGCGGCCGTTGTCCCGGCCGTCGATGGCGTGCAGCAGCCGTTCCATGGGGAACAGCGGGGGAGTGCGCGGATGCGTGGCGGCGGGCGCCCATACGGCGAAGTGCCGCGGCGCGTCCGGGGCGCCGTTTCGGGTCGGCCGGCGCACCGCCGGCATGCTCGCGTCCATGGCTCCACCCCGTCGTCGTGGTCGTGGCCGGTGATCACACCGGTACTGGTGTCAGCATCGGCGGTGCCATGACAGCCCGACCGCACGGCTGTGTCAGCTGCACCGCACCGGTACGTCAACCTTCTGCAAGCCCGCACGCCGTGGCCGCGCCGCAGGGCTGGCCAACCCCATGCCTGCCGTTGAGCCTCTCCTGTAGTTGAGCTGACCGGCAGCTGGCACGACGTTGCTTACGGTGGCTGAAACCGTACGAGGCTCCGATTCCGGCTGATGTGGAGGTGAGTCATGCGTCAGGCGTCAGCCGACCTGCTGAACCCACAGGCACCACTGCGCCGCGAGGTGTTCGAAGCAGAGGCCCGCGCCGCTCCGGCGACGCACACGGCTTGGCGTGTCCTGATCGTCGACGCCCGCGCCGAGGACGCGGCACCGCTGGCGGAGGCACTGCGCCGGCACGGGCACCACGTGGAGCGTGCCCGCAACGGCTATGCCGCGCTCGAGACCTATGGCGAGGCGGACGTCGACATCGTGCTCCTCGATCCCGACCTGCCCGACGTCGACGGCCTTCAGGTGTGCCGTCAGCTGACCGCGGCCGGCCGCACCGCGGTCGTCGTGCTCAGCGACCGCGGCAGTGAACTCGACGTCGTGCTCGGCCTCCAGGCCGGCGCCGACGACTACCTGGTCAAACCCTGTGGGCTCAGAGAACTCCTGGCCCGTATCGAGGCCGTGATGCGCCGCGTGCAGCCCCGCATCGAACGCCGGGTGCTGTCGATCGGGGCGCTGCGCATCGACGCGGCGCTGCGCGAGGTCCGCCTCGGCGGCCGCACCATCGCGGTGACCCGCAAGGAGTTCGACCTGCTGTACCTGCTGGCCGCACGGCCCGAGACGGTCGTCACCCGCGAGCAGTTGCTGCGCGAAGTGTGGGCCGACTCCTGGTCCCGGCGCACCGTCGACACGCATGTGAGCAGCCTGCGCACCAAGCTCGGCTCCCGTGACTGGATCATCACCGTCCACGGGGTGGGTTTCCGGATCGGCCGGGCCTGAACGCCGGCGTTCCTCGCACTTTTTTGCATTCGGCACTTCCCATTCACACATCCATCGCCGCCTGTGCCCGAAGGCGTACGTCCCTGACGTACGCCTTTCCGGGTGCAGGGCAGCAAAGGTGAAATGTCTCGCCCACCGTCCACGGGGGATTCGAATGAACCGAATGAACCGACCAGAAATGACGTCCACCGCACCCCGCATCCGCTGCGAGGGCGACGACTGCCGTAAGAAAGCCGTCCAGGAGACCGAGCCCGCGGCGCCGCGGCTGCGCCTGTGCCGGGAGTGTCTGTACCTGTTCGTGGCGCGGCTGCGCCAACTGCCCGCCCTGCACGCCGAACTGGAGGAGGTTCTGGGGGGCCGCGCCACCGGTGAGGGGCAGGAGCGCACCAGCGGCGGGCCGGTGCCCTCGGGTCTGCCGTTCAACGCCGCGGCCGCCGATGTGCGGGCGGACATCACCGCCACCCTCAGCTCGTGGAGCGGCCTCGTCGTCGCCGAGCGCGGCGCGCCGACCCCGCAGCGCACGGTCACCGCCCTCGCCGCCCTCCTGGTACGGCACGCCGCCTGGCTCGCCGCCCACCCCGCCGTCGCCGACGCCACCCGCGAGGTGGCGCGCCTGGTCCGGGCCGCGCACCGGGTGGCGCACAGCGAGCCGCCGCGCCGGATGAGCCTGGGCCCCTGTGTGATGCCGGGCTGTCCGGGCCGCCTGGTCACCGAACTGCGGGGCCGTGACGTGGAGTCCGGACCCGGTATCCGGTGCGACGCCGACGGGGCGCACACCTGGCCGGGCCGGCTGTGGACCGAGCTGCGCCGTGCCATGCGGCGGGCGGGCGACGGCCCTGCGCAGGAGCGCTGGCTGACCGCCTCGGACGTGGCCCGGCTGTGGTCCACGCCGACCGGCACCGTCTACCGGCTGGCCAGCGAACAGCGCTGGCGCAGGCGGTCCACGGCCGGGCGGACGTACTACGCGGAGTCGGACGTCCACGAGTGCTTCGCGCGCCGTCGCGCCGCCGGCAGCGACGCCGGAATCTGACAGTCCGCCGCAGTCCCTTGAAGAATTTCTGACATGGATCTGCACGGATACGCGTTGTTATTCGGTCAGGGACCGAAGAAGCTGTAAGTGAGGATCCGGTGAACTGTCCGCACGGCGATGCGAATTCAAGAAATTCCCGCCCAGTGCGCTCCCGATTCCCTTTCCGCGCAGTCCACGAGATCGCGGAGTTCTTGTTCGGAAACGCATCCGGAATTTCCCCCAGGGAGAGAGCCCATGCACAGCACATTGATCGTGGCGCGGATGGACCCGGCGTCCATCGGTGATGTCGCCCGGATCTTCCAGGAGTTCGACGGCACCGAGATGCCGCACCTGATGGGCACACGGCGCCGTGAGCTGTTCGCCTACCGCGGCCTGTACTTCCACCTCCAGGACTTCGACGACGACCAGGGCGGCCGGCACATCGAACAGGCCAAGACCGACCCACGGTTCGTGCAGGTCAGCGACGACCTGAAGCCGTTCATCGAGGCCTACGACCCGGCGACCTGGCGCTCGCCGGCCGACGCGATGGCCACCCGCTTCTACCACTGGGATTCCTGATGGCGCGCCAGGTAGTGATCACCGGCATCGGTGTGGTGGCCCCCGGCGGTGTGGGCACCAAGGACTTCTGGAACCTGCTCAGCACCGGTCGCACCGCCACCCGCACCATCACCTCCTTCGACGCGACACCGTTCCGCTCACGGGTGGCCGCCGAGGTCGACTTCGACCCCGAACTGCACGGCCTGAGCCCGCAGGAGGTCCGGCGCATGGACCGCGCCGCCCAGTTCGCGGTCGTCACCACCGGCGAGGCCCTCACCGACAGCGGCCTTGCCCTGAGCGACCTCGACCCGCACCGCACGGGCGTCACCGTGGGCAGCGGCGTCGGCGCGACCATGGCCCTGGACCGCGAGTACCGCATCGTCTCCGACGGCGGCCGCCTCGACCTGGTCGACCACCGCTACGCGGTGCCGCACCTGTACGACTACTTCGTCCCGAGCTCCTTCGCCAGCGAAGTGGCCTGGAAGGTCGGCGCCGAGGGCCCCGCCGCCGTCGTCTCCACCGGCTGCACCTCGGGCCTGGACTCGGTGGGATACGCCACCGAGCTGATCCGCGAGGGCAGCGCCGACGTCATGTTCGCCGGCGCCGCGGCCGCCCCCATCTCGCCCATCACGGTGGCCTGCTTCGACGCCATCAAGGCGACCACCCCCCGCAACGACGACCCCGAGCACGCCTCCCGCCCCTTCGACCGGACCCGCAACGGCTTCGTCCTCGGTGAGGGCGCCGCCATGTTCGTCCTGGAGGAGCGCGAGCGCGCCGAGCGGCGCGGGGCGTACATCTACGCCGAGATCGCCGGCTTCGCGACCCGCTGCAACGCCTTCCACATGACCGGGCTGCGGCCCGACGGACTGGAGATGGCCGAGGCGATCCGGCTCGCGATGGACGAGGCGCGCATCAACCCCGAGCAGGTCGACTACATCAACGCCCACGGCTCGGGCACCAAGCAGAACGACCGGCACGAGACCGCGGCGTTCAAGCACAGCCTGGGCGCGCACGCCTACGAAACCCCGGTCAGCTCCATCAAGTCCATGGTCGGGCACTCGCTCGGCGCGATCGGCTCCCTGGAGATCGCCGCCTCGGTCCTCGCGATCGAGAACAACGTGGTGCCGCCGACGGCCAACCTCCACGAACCCGACCCCGAGTGCGACCTGGACTACGTGCCGGTGCACGCCCGTGAACAGCGCACCGACACGGTCCTGAGCGTGGGCAGCGGATTCGGCGGGTTCCAGAGCGCGATGGTGTTGCGGAGGGCGGCATGAAGACGACCGAATCCCTGAGCACGGCCACCGCCACCTTGGCCACGACCACCCGCGTCGTCGTCACCGGACTCGGCGTCACCGCCCCCAACGGCCTGGGCACCGAGGACTTCTGGAGCGCCACCGTCGAGGGCCGCAGCGGCATCGGCGAGATCCGGCGCTTCGACGCCTCCGGCTATCCGGCCCGCCTGTCCGGCGAGGTCCCCGGCTTCGTCGCCGAGGACCATCTGCCGGGCCGGCTGCTGCCGCAGACCGACCACATGACCCGCCTCGCGCTGGTCGCCGCCGACTGGGCCCTCGCGGACGCGGGCGTCACGCCCGGCGAGTGGGCGCCCTTCGACATGGGCGTGGTCACCGCCAGCTCCTCCGGCGGCTTCGAGTTCGGCCAGCGCGAACTGCAGGCGCTGTGGAGCAAGGGCGGCCAGTACGTCAGCGCGTACCAGTCCTTCGCCTGGTTCTACGCCGTCAACACCGGCCAGATCTCCATCCGGCACGGCATGCGCGGCCCCAGCGGCGTCGTCGTCTCCGACCAGGCCGGGGGCCTGGACGCCCTCGCGCAGGGCCGGCGGCAGATCCGCAAGGGCAGCAAGCTGATCGTCTCCGGTGGCGTCGACGGCTCGATCTGCCCGTGGGGGCATGTCGCGCAGCTCGCCGCCGGCCGCCTGTCCACCAGCGACGACCCCGGCCGCGCCTATCTGCCCTTCGACATCGAGGCGGCCGGCCATGTGCCGGGCGAGGGCGGCGCCCTGCTCATCCTCGAGGACGCCGAGGCGGCCCGGGAGCGCGGGGCCCGCGTGTACGGCGAGATCGCCGGATACGCGGCCACCTTCGACCCGCCGCCCGGCACCGGCCGCGAGCCGGGCCTGGAGCGGGCCATCCGCCAGGCACTCGCGGACGCCGGCACCGATGCCGGTGATGTCGACGTGGTGTTCGCGGACGCCGCCGCGATCCCCGAGCTCGACCGGGCCGAGGCGGACGCGGTGACCCAAGTCTTCGGCCCCGAAGCGGTCCCGGTGACCGCGCCCAAGACGATGACCGGACGCCTGCTGTCCGGCGCCGCCTCCCTGGACGTGGCCGCGGCCCTGCTGTCCATCCGGGACGGCGTGATCCCGCCCACCGCCCACGTCACCCCCGACCCGGCCTACCGCCTGGACCTGGTCACCGGCGAGGCGCGCAGTGCCCGGGTGGACACCGCGCTGGTCCTCGCCCGCGGCCACGGCGGCTTCAACTCCGCGATGGTCGTGCGCCGGAGCGGCTCGTGAACGCCGACCGGGCCCCGACACAGAAGGCTCAGACAACGTCAGAAGAGAGGGTGGCGCGTATGGCCAGCAAGGTGATGGCCAAGGGCCAGGCCAAGAGGTCCGACAACGTCCAGCACTGCGATGTCTTCATCCTGGGATCGGGCCTGGCCGGCTCGGTCGCGGGGGCGATCCTGGCCCGTCAGGGCACCAAGGTGGTCCTCGTGGACGCCGGGCAGCATCCGCGGTTCGCGGTCGGCGAGTCGATGACGCCGCAGCTCATCGAGTGGCTGCACATTCTCAAGTCGCGCTTCGACGTCCCCGAGCTCGGCCATCTGCTCAGCGCCAAGGCGGTCGCCGACAACATCGGCCCGCACCACGGCAAGAAGCAGAGCTTCGGGTTCATCAAGCACGAGGCGGGCCGGGAGCCGGACCCGGAGCAGGCGACGATGTTCGTCATCCCCAAGGTCCTCACCGACGCCAGCCATCTGTTCCGCCAGGACAGCGACCAGTACTACTTCAACGTCGCCGCCAAGTACGGCTGTGTCACCCGGCAGAACTGGTTCGCCACCGACCTCGACTTCGACGACGACGGCGTCACCATCACGGGCCGCAACGGCGAGGTGTTCCGGGCCAAGTACCTGATCGACGCGAGCGGCTTCCGCTCCCCGCTGGCGGAGAAGTTCGCCCTGCGTGAGCAGCCCGCCCGCTTCAAGCACCACGCCCGCTCGATGTTCACGCACTACATCGGCGTCAAGCCGTTCGACGACGTCTCGCACCACCCGGTCAGCAAGCGGCCGCCCGCCCAGTGGCACGGCGGCACCCTGCACCACCTCATCGAGCGCGGCTGGTTCTGGATCATCCCGTTCGACAACGTCAAGGGCTCCAAGAACCCGATGTGCTCGGTCGGCATCACCATGGACGAGCGCACCTACCCCAAGCCCACCGACCTCACGCCCGAGCAGGAGTGGCAGGGCTTCCTCGACAAGTACCCGGCGGTCAAGCGGCAGTTCGTGGGCGCCAAGCGGGTCCGTGAGTGGATCTCCACGGACCGCCTGCAGTACTCCTCCAGCCGGTCCATCGGCCCGCGCTGGTGCCTGATGTCGCACGCGGCCGGGTTCCTGGACCCGCTGTACTCGCGCGGCCTGTCCAACACCTTCGAGGTGGTGTACTCGCTGTGCACGCGCATCCTGGAGTCGGTCAAGGACGACGACTGGTCGGTGGAGCGGTTCGAGTACGTCGAGCAGCTGGAGCGCGGTCTGCTCCAGTACAACGACGACCTCGTCAACGCCTCCTACATCTCCTTCTCCCACTTCCGGCTGTGGAATGCGGTGTTCCGGGTGTGGGGCGGGTTCCTCACACCGGGCGTGATGCGGCTGCACCGGGCCCGCGTGCAGTACGAACTCGACGGGAACGAACAGCACCTCAAGGAGCTGGAGAACACCCCGTACCCGGGCCTGTGGTGGCCGCACGACGAGTTCAAGAAGATCCTCGAACTGACCGCCGAGGTGTGCGAGAAGTACGAGATCGGCGAGCTGGACGGGGACACCGCGGCGGACACGATCTTTACGGCGCTGCGTGAGTGCGAGGGCCTGAACCCGGTGTTCGGCTGGAAGGACGACGACTCCACGCGGTTCGTGTACCCGACCACCGCGATGGTCGCCAAGTTCATGAACTGGTCGCTGCGCAAGGCCCCCGAGGGCGAGATGCGCGACATCGCCCGCTCCCTGGTCAAGAGCGGCCTGCGCTCGGCTCTCCAGGGCAAGAAGGCGCTCTAAGGAAGGACGGCCATGTCCCAGACCACCGCACGACCCGAGGACGAGGCGGCGCTGTCCTCCTGGTCCGCCACCCGCCCCCAGATGGAGGACACCAACCCGCTGGTGCAGGCGTTCACCCGCTTCAACGTCTACCTGTACTCCAAGCCGCCGAACAAGTACGTCAAGAAGGTCAACAAGTCCTTCCTGCACCTGCATCTGTTCCTGTACCGCAAGTCCCGCGGAAAGATCATGGGGCACTTCGGGCGCCTCGACGCGATGCTGCTGACCACCACCGGCCGCAAGACGGGCCTCAAGCGCACCCTGCCGGTCGGCTACGTCTACGACAACGGCCGCTACATCGTGTGCGCCGCCCCCGGCCACTTCGACGTGCCCGGTGGCCCGCAGGCCAGCCACCCCGCCTGGTTCCACAACGTGCGCGCCACCCCGCAGGTGAGCGTGGACATCGGCCCCGAGCAGTTCCCGGCCACCGTGCGGATCCTCGCCGGCGACGAACGCGACCGCAGGTGGCGGGAGTTCTGCGAGGTCTTCCCCTTCATCGCCGAGTTCCAAAAGCGCGCCGCCCGCCCCATCCCGGTCCTGGAGATCACCCCCGACGACCTCGACCCGCAAGAGCTCTGAGCACCCCGCCACCAGGAAGGAAACAGATGAAGATCGAGGCGCTGGACCCGGCCACCCCCCTCATCAAGCAGTTCCAGGAGAAGAGCGGGCCGATCACACTCGTCAACGTCTTCGACGTGCCGGCCGAGCTGTACGACGAGTTCCTCAAGATCTGGCAGGAGGACGCCGCGTACATGAAGGGCAGCCCAGGCTGCATCCAGACCCAGCTGCACAAGGGCATCGCCGGCAGCCGCCTGCTGGTGAACGTGGCCGTATGGGAGTCCACCGAGGCCCTGTTCGCCGCCTTCAGCAAGCCGGAGTTCCAGCAGTCGGCGGCCAAGTACCCCGACGGCATCACGGCCTACCCGCACATCTACGAGAAGATCGCCGTCGAGGGCATCTGCGTCGCCTGACCGGCCGGCGGCACCCTGGTCGTCGTAGGGCCCACGTCGTACGACGACCAGGGCGCGGCCACCAACCGCGCCTGCCTCACTAGGAGTTCGCCGTGACGACCGGCACCGCACCGACCTCTGACCTGACCGGATGGAGCCGGCGCTCCTTCACCGCCGGTTCCGTCACCCACGACGTGTACGAGAAGGGGGCCGGGCCCGGGGTGATCCTCGTCCCGGAGATCCCCGGCATCACCCCCGAGGTGCTGGGCCTGGCCGAGCACCTGGTCAAGGAGGGGTTCACGGTCACGGTCCCCTCCCTGTTCGGCACCCCCGGCCGTGCGGACTCCCCGCCCTACACCCTGGGGGTGGTGGCCCGGCTGTGCGTGTCGGCCGAGTTCCGGGCCTTCGCCACGAACGCCCGCCGCCCCGTCGCGGACTATCTGCGGGCGCTCGCCCGTGATCTGGCCGCGCGCACCCCGGGCCCCGGCGTCGGCGTCATCGGCATGTGCTTCACCGGCGGGTTCGCGCTGGCCGCCGCCGTCGATCCCGCCGTCCTCGCCCCCGTCGTCAGCCAGCCCTCGGTGCCGTTCCCGACGAACCGCACCCGCAAGGCCGACGCCGGGCTCGCCGCCGAGGAGCTCGACGCCGTCGTGGCCCGCACGCGCGGCGAGGGACTGTGCGTGCTGGGTCTGCGTTTCAGCAAGGACGGCATCTCCCCGGCCGAGCGGTTCGGCACGCTCCGTGCCCGGCTCGGGGACGCCTTCGAGGTCATCGAACTCGACTCCGCTCCCGGCAACGCGGGCGGTTTCGCCAAGAGCGCCCACTCCGTGCTGACCGTCGAGGTGCGCGAGGCACCGGGCCACCAGGCCCTTACCGCCCGCACCCGGGTCGTCGCCTTCCTGCGGGAACGCCTCACCCCCACGGCCTGAATGTGACGTGCGTCTCACCGCCGCGCGTGCATGTCACACCCGGACCGGCACCGCCCTCTTGGGTGCACCGCCACACAACGTGAGCGCCTTAGACGCCGCGACAAGGAGAGGAACATGACTCAAGAACGGCAGACCAACCCGTGGGCGGTTCTGAGCGTCCTGTGCCTGGGGTTCGTGATGACCCTGGTCGACCTGACGATCGTGAACATCGCCATCCCGGACATGACCGACGACCTCGGTGCCTCGCTCGACAAGATCCTGTGGGTCGTCAACGCCTACACCCTGGTCCTCGCCACGCTGATCATCACCGCGGGGCGGCTGGGTGACATCCGGGGCAAGGGCAACCTCTTCCTGTCCGGCGTGGCCCTGTTCACCCTCGCCTCCCTGGCCTGCGGTCTGGCCCAGGACCCCTCCCAGCTGATCGCGTTCCGCGCGCTGCAGGGGGTGGGCGCGGCGATGCTGATGCCGCAGACCCTGTCGATCATCACCGACGTGTTCCCGCCGGAGAAGCGCGGCGCCGCCTACGGCGTGTGGGGCGCGGTCGCGGGTGTCTCCGGAGCGGTCGGCCCGACGCTCGGCGGTCTGCTGGTCACCCACCTGGACTGGCGGTGGGTGTTCTTCGTCAACATCCCGGTCGGCCTGCTGGTGCTGGTGCTCGGCTTCAAGCTCATCCCCAAGAACGTGCGGGTGGTCAAGCACCGCTTCGACCTGATGGGCGTGATCATCGCCTCGGGTGCGCTGTTCTGCCTGGCCTTCGGCCTCATCGAGGGTGAGCGCTACGAGTGGAACGGCTTCATCTGGACGCTGCTCGTCTCCGCCGCCGTCCTGATCGGCGCCTTCCTGATGTACGAGCGCGGCCAGCAGGACAACGAGCCGCTGCTGCCGTTCTCCCTGTTCAAGGACCGCAACTTCTCCGTCGTCAACCTCGTCGGCATCGCGGTGTCCTTCGGTGTCCTCGGCATCCTCCTGCCGACCACGATCTACCTGCAGTCCGTGCTGGGCTTCAGCCCGATCAAGACCGGCCTGGTCCTGGTGCCCCTCGCGCTCGGCTCGATGTTCACGGCCGGCCCGGCCGGCATCCTGGCGGAGAAGTTCGGCGGCAAGTACATCCTGACGGCGGGCCTGTCGATGTTCGGCATCGGCATCACCTGGATCTTCATGGTCGCCGACACCGACAGCTCCTGGACCGCGTTCGTCGGCCCGCTCTTCGTCGCCGGGCTCGGCGCCGGCTGCACCTTCGCCCCGATGGGCGCCGAAGTGATGCGCAACGTGCCGCCGCACCTGACCGGCGCCGCCTCCGGCGTCAACAACGCGCTGCGCCAGGTCGGCTCCGTGCTCGCCGGCGCCGTCATCGGCGCGGTGCTCCAGGCCAAGCTGGTCTCCGCGCTGCGCGAGGAGGCCGCCACCGCCGCCCAGTCGCTGCCCCAGGACTACCGGGCCGACTTCGTCTCCGGGTTCGCCGACGGCGCCCAGCAGGTCGAGGTCGGCACCCAGCAGAGCGCCTCGCTGCCGGCGGACGTACCGCAGGACGTCGCCCACACCATCCAGGAACTGGCCGGCAAGGTCTTCCACCAGGGCTTCGTCGACGCGCTCCAGCCCACCATGCTGGTGCCCGCCCTGACGATGTTCGCCGGCGCGGCCCTGTGCCTCGCCCTCAAGGGCGGGCCGACCCCCTCGGGCATGGGACACGGCGCGCCGCCCGCGCAGCCGGAGACCGCGCCCGCCAAGGACGCCACCGCCGCGCACTGACCGCACCACCGTCCGCGCCCCCGGCCCACAAGGGCCGGGGGCGCTTGTATTGGGACCGGACATGATCAGTCGAAGAACACTCCTCGGAGCCTCCGGCGGAGCCCTCGCGCTCGCCGCCCTCCACCCCTCCCCAGCCCGCGCAGCCGCTCCCTGGGAGCAGCTGCGCGGCCGTCTTTCGGGCACCCTCGTGCTGCCCGGCGAAGCCTCCTACGCCACTGCCAAACAGCTCGAACTCCAGCAGTTCGACACCATCGACCCGCAGGCCGTCGCGTACTGCGCGAGCGCGGCCGACGTCGCCCTGTGCCTGACGTTCGTGCAGGACAACGACCTGCCCGTCGCCATCCGCAGCGGCGGCCACAGCCTGGGCGGCTACTCCACCACCACCGGCCTGGTCGTCGACGTGTCCCGGCTGAACTCCATCAGCCTCACCGGCACTACGGCGACGTTCGGGCCCGGCGCCCAGAACGTCGACCTGCTGAACGCGCTGGCCCCCGCGGGGCTCGCCGTGGTCGGCGGCGCCGGCCCCACCGTCGCGGCCGGCGGCTTCCTCCAGGGCGGCGGCCTCGGCTTTTTGACCCGCCCGCTCGGCGTGGCCTGCGACGCCCTGACCTCCGCGACCGTCGTCCTGGCCGACGGCCGGATCGTGACCGCCGCACCGAACCGGCACAGCGATCTGTTCTGGGCGATACGCGGCGGTGGCGGCGGCAACTTCGGCGTCGTCACCTCGTACACCGCCACCGCCTCCGCCGTCACCGACGTGGCCACCGCGACGCTCGTCTTCGCCTACGACAAGGCGCTCGACATGCTCGACGGATACGCCCGCTGGCTGGTGGACGCCCCCCGCGCCATCGGCGGCGCCGCCGTGATCACGCTCCCCGACGCGGCGCCCGGCGCCACCCCGGTGCCCGCGATCCGGCTGGTCTCCACCGGCACGGCCGCCCAACTCGCCGACGAAGTGGGCCGGTTGCTCACCCTGACCGGGCCGCCCGCCTCCCGGGTGGACGCCGTCATGCCGCACCGCTCGCTGATGACGGGCGTCTACGGCTGCGCCACCAGGACCACCGAGCAGTGCCACCGGGCCGCCGACCTGCACCCCGAAGGGCAGCTGACCCGGCCCGCGTTCGGCCTCGAACGCAGCCGCATGTTCAAGACCCCCATGGCCCGCAACGGGTGGGCGGCGGCCCTCGCCGTGTTCGACGCGGACCGCCAAGCCGGCCAGATCCACCAGCTGCAGGTTCTCCCGGTGGGCGGAGCCGCCGCCGACCTCGCCCGCACGGCGACCGCGTACGTGCACCGCGACAGCCTCTACACCACCAACTACCTGGCCACCATCCCCAGTTCACCGACCGCCGAGGGCCGGGCGGCCGCCCGGCTGTGGGTGGACCGCGGGTTCGCCGCGATCGACCCCTACTCCAGCGGCGAGACCTACCAGAACTTCATCGACCCGGCCCTGAAGGACTGGAAGCGGTCCTACTACGCCGAGAACTACCCGCGGCTCGCCGCGACCAAGGCCCTCTACGACCCGTACGGCCTGTTCACGTACGCCCAGAGCATCCGCTGAGCCCCTCGCCGGGGCCTTCTTCCCCCAGGGGGCGCCCATGACCACGACACAGCCAGGCATCCTGCAACAGCGGGCCGACGGTCCCATCGACGGGAAGGTGCTGCGCAATGTGTGCGGCATGTTCGTGACCGGCGTGACCGTGATCACCAGCGGCAGCGGTTCGCAGGCGGCCGGCACCACCGTCAACTCCTTCACCTCGGTCTCCCTCGATCCGCCGCTGGTGCTGTTCTGCCTCCACAAGGCGTCCCGCCTGCGCGCGGTGGTGGAGGAGTCCGGTGCCTACACGGTGAACTTCCTCGCCGGCCGGCAAGAGCCGCTGGCCTGGGCGTTCGCGGGCAGGCACACCGCGAACCTGGACGGCGTCGACCACCACTACTCCACCGCCGGAGTGCCCGTGCTCAGCGGCGCCATGGCGTTCCTGTCCTGCCGCCTGGTCAACGCCGTCGAGGGCGGCGACCACACGATCTTCATCGGTAAGGTCGCCGAACTGGGCGTGTCCAGCGGCGAGTCGGAACCACTGATCTTCTTCCGCGGCTCCATGGGCTCCCTGGAGGCCGAACAGCGCGGTACCCACCCCATGTTCGACGTCTGACCCCGCACGCTAAAGGAGTTCCGGATGTCCGCCATCCAACGGCGACTGGCCCGCTTCAACCGCACCTTCGCCAACCGCTTCGTCGGCCCCGTCCTGACCCGGATGCCCGGGTTCGGCGCCGTCCTGCACGTGGGACGCAAGTCCGGGCGCGTCTACCGCACCCCGGTCAAGGTGTTCAAGCGCGACGGGAACTACGTCCTGTCGCTGCCGTACGGCCCCCAGTCCGACTGGGTGCGCAACACCATCGCCGGCGGCGGCTGCGAACTGCACACCCGGGGCAAGCTGATCCGCCTGGACCAGCCGCAGGTGTTCACCGACCCGCAGCAGTCCGTCGTACCGGCGCCGCTGCGGCCCCTGCTGCGCCGCTTCAAGGCCTTCGACTTCATCGAACTGCGCCCCGTCGATGCCGCCACGTCCACGACCGCGCCGGTCCGGCCATGACCGCCGCCCCCTGACAGGAGACCGCTGTGCCCCACTCCGAGTGGATCACCGTCACGGCGATCGGCGGCATCGCCCTGATCCTCGCCCTGGCGGCCGCCGTCACCGCGCTGTGCCGCCGTATCAAACAGCCCGCCGTCATCGGTGAGATCACCGTCGGCATCTGCCTGGGACCGAGCCTGCTCGGACTGTTCCCCGGCGACCTGCCCGACCGGCTCTTCCCCGCCGAGATACGCCCCCATCTGGGCGTCGTCTCCCAGGTGGGCCTGCTCCTGTTCATGTTCATCATCGGCTGGGAGTTCAACGGCAGCGCCCTCAAAGGCCGCTTCCGCTCCACCGGCACCATCTGGATCAGCTCGCTGGCGCTGCCCATGGCGCTCGGCGTCGGGCTCGCCTGGCTGATCTACGGCTCGCACGACGTGGTCAACGGAAAGACCGTGCCGTTCACCGAGTTCGCGCTCTATCTCGGCGTCGCGATGTCCATCACCGCCTTCCCGGTACTGGCCCGGATCATCGCCGAACAGGGTCTGCAGAAGACCCGCGCCGGCACCCTGGCCCTCGGGCTCGCGGCCGCGGACGACGTGCTCGCCTGGTGCATGCTGGCCGTCGTCGTCGCCCTGACCACCGCCACCGGCACCGCCGGATTCCTGACGGTGATGGCCTGGTCGGCGGTCTACCTGGTCGTCATGCTGTGGCTGGTACGCCCCGTCCTCGCCACGATCAGCGACCGGCTGCGCGTCACGCACACGCAGTACGTGCCGGTGCTCGTCGCCTCCGGCGTGTTCACCTCGGCGTTCGTCACCTCCCACATCGGCATCCACGCCATCTTCGGGGCGTTCATGTTCGGTCTGGTGATGCCCCGGCGTCACGACAGCCTGCTGCACCGGGTGGCGATGCCGCCCCTGGAGACCGTCGGCAAGCTGCTGCTTCCGGTGTTCTTCGTCGTCACCGGCCTGTCCGTGGACCTCACCACGCTCAGCGCGGGCGGTGTCCTGCAGACGGTGGCCATCATCGTGGTGGCCTGCCTCGGCAAGCTCGGTGGCGTCGCCCTGTCCGCCCGGCTGACGGGCATGGAGTGGCGGGACGCCACCGTGCTCGGGGTGCTGATGAACACCCGCGGTCTGACCGAACTGGTGCTGCTGAACGTGGGGTTGAGCCTCGGGCTGCTGACCGTGCAGCTGTTCTCCGCGATGGTGCTCATGGCCCTGGTCACCACCGGGATCGCGGCGCCCGTCCTCAACCGGCTGCTGCGGGACGACGACCGGGCGCCCCTGGTGGGGAGCGCAGTCGGCACTCCGGACGTCGCCGAGGTGGCCGTCGCACCGCGTGCCGGCGTCGCCGAAGCGGCCGCAGGTCGCGGGCGCGGCGCGCACTGACACCCACGGCCCTCAGACCTCGTTCTCGGAGGGCTCGGAGGGCTCGGAGGACTCGGTGGTTTCGGAGGGCTCGGTGGTTTCGGAGGACTCGCCGGACCGCACCCGGGCCAGCTTGTCCGGGTTGACCACGGCGTAGATGCCGCGCACCTGGTCGCTGTCGGGGCTGAGGTCCATGACCAGCACCGCGTACGGGGAGTCCTCGGAGAACACCACCGCCGACGGGTCGCCGTTGACGTGCCGGTAGTGGATGTCGAGGTCCTTGGGGGTGCGTCCCGCGTAGCCCGCGAGCAGCCGGCAGACCTTCTCCCGGCCGATGACCGGACGCAGGCCCGCGGTGCGGACCTTGCCGCCGCCGTCGGTCCACATGGTCACGTCCGGTGCCAGCATCTCCATCAGCAGACCGAGGTCGCCGCCGAGAGCGGCGTCGATGAACCGCTCGGTGACCCGCTGCTGGACATACGGATCGGCCTGGTAGCGGGGACGCCGCGCCTGTACGTGGGCGCGGGCCCGGTGGGCGAGCTGGCGCACCGAGGAGGGGTTGCGGTCGAGGATGCCCGCGATCTCGGCGTGCGCGTAGCCGAACACGTCGTGCAGCACGAACACCGCCCGCTCCAGCGGGGACAGCGTCTCCAGGACCACCATCAGCGCCATCGACACCGACTCGCTCTGCAGCGCCCGGTGCGCGGGCTCGGCGACCGGCTCCTCCTCGGCGGCGCCCCGCGTCACCAGCGGTTCCGGCAGCCAGGGACCCACGTACGTCTCACGGCGTCGCTTGACGGCGGCCTTGCGGGCGAGCGCGTGGTTGACCGCGATCCGTACGAGATAGGCACGAGGGTTGTCGATCTCCTCGTGCGGGGAGCGGCTCTTCTTCGCCGACCACGACAACCAGGTCTCCTGGAGCACGTCGTCGGTGTCGGCGACCGTGCCGAGCAGGTTGTAGACGATCGAGAACAGCAACTCGCGGTAGCCGACGAAGACCTCCGTCGAGGCTTCGACGGAACTGGCCGTGTGGTCGCCTGCCTGGCTGTCGGACATGGTGCCTCCCTGTGACGAGCTCACACCCGAGACGCCTTTCGCCCGGGGATTGTGACATCACCCTCCGCGAATGTGATTCAGATCACAAAGAAGGCGATTCGTGTCACATCCGGCCATGGCCGATCCCTCTCATTCGCGAGGGCATCCCGGGCCGCGGGGCGTGGGGAGCTCGGCCGCAAGGGTCCGAACTCCCCACTCGCGACAGCGAGTTACCCCATCCGCCGACCGGCCGCGACCGGTCACCCAAGAAAGGCACGCACACCATGGCAGTCGCACAGCAGGCCCCGATCAACTTCGCCGTCATGTACGCCACGCACGACGCGTTCCGGCGCGACATGAGGCGGCTCGCCGCGGCGGTCGCCGCAGGCCGCTCCCAGTCCCCGGAGGTGCGCGACGGCTGGGCGAACTTCAAGCACCAGCTGCATGTGCACCACACCGTCGAGGACTCCGACCTGTGGCCGCGCGTCGCGGCCGCCGTCGCCGGCCGGCCCGCCGACCAGAAGCTGCTCGACGAGATGGAGGCCGAGCACGCCCAGCTGGACCCGGTCCTCGCCTCCGTCGACGACGGCCTGGCCCGCAACACCCCCGACCTCGCCGACCGCGTCGCCGAACTCATCCGGGTCCTCGGCGACCACATGAAGCACGAGGAGAGCGAGGCGCTGCCGCTCATCCAGGACGCCTGCACCACCAAGGACTGGGACGCCTTCCGCGGCGCGATGGCCCGCAAGCAGGGCCCCAAGGGCGCGGCCGTCTACTTCCCCTGGATCACCGACGAGCAGAACGACACCGACCGCAAGGCATTCCTGGACACCATGCCGGCCCCGGTGAAGGTCCTCAACAAGCTGTTCTGGGAGTCGAGCTACAAGAAGCGCCACCTGTGGGGCGTCTGACCCCCACGGCCCCCTGACGGGCCCCCTGGAGCACGCCCCTGCCGGCGACATCCCCCGCCCCGGCAGGGGCGTTCCCATGCCCTGCGGGGCCGCGCCCCGCAGGGGCGCGGGGAACTGCGCGACCAGCCACATCGGACCCGTAGCCGCAAGCCGACAGAACCTCCCGAGCTCCTACGCGCTCTCTCCTGTTCAACCTGATGCCCCTGCCAAGCCCCACCGGCAGGGGCATCGCCATGCCCACCCCATCCACCACTGCCAATCCCCGAAGGGACCCCCTCATGAGCTCCTCCGCATTCGCCCTCGCCGACCTCAAGCGCATCCTCCTCGAGGGCGCCGGCGCCGACGACGGCATCGACCTGGACGGCGACATCCTCGACCTCGACTTCGAGTCGCTCGGCTACGAGTCGCTGGCCCTGCTGGAGACCGGCGGCCGCATCGAGCGCGAGTACGGCATCGCCCTCGACGACGACGTCTTCACCGACAACCGCACCCCCCGCACCCTCATCGCCGCCGTCAACGAGCTGCTGTCGCCGGCCGCCACCGCCGCCTGATTCGACCGGACCCAGGGAGAAGCCACCATGCAGCAGGACCAGCGCGTCGCTCTCGTCACCGGCGCCACCAGCGGAATCGGCCTCGCGGCCGCCCGGATCCTGGCCGCCGGCGGCCACCGCGTCTTCATCGGCGCCCGCACCGCCGAGAACGTCACCAGCACCGTCAAGCAGCTGCGCGAGGAAGGCCTCGACGTCGACGGAGCCGCCGTCGACGTCCGCGACTCCGACAGCGTCACCGCGTTCGTCACCGCCGCCGTCGAGCGGTTCGGCACCGTCGACGTGCTCGTCAACAACGCGGGCCGCAGCGGCGGCGGCGTCACCGCCGACATCGACGACGAGCTGTGGGACGACGTCATCGACACCAACCTCAACAGCGTCTTCCGCATGACCCGCGCGGTCCTCAACGCCGGCGGCATGCGCCACAAGGACCGCGGCCGGATCATCAACATCGCCTCCACCGCCGGCAAGCAGGGCGTGGTCCTCGGCGCCCCCTACTCCGCGTCCAAGCACGGCGTCGTCGGCTTCACCAAGGCGCTCGGCAACGAGCTCGCGCCGACCGGCATCACCGTCAACGCGGTCTGCCCCGGCTATGTGGAGACCCCGATGGCGCAGCGCGTGCGCCAGGGCTACGCGGCCGCCTACGACACCACCGAGGACGCCATCCTCACCAAGTTCCAGTCGAAGATCCCGCTCGGCCGCTACTCGACCCCCGAAGAGGTCGCCGGCCTGGTCGGCTACCTCGCCTCCGACACCGCAGCCTCCATCACCGCACAGGCGCTCAACGTCTGCGGCGGTCTCGGCAACTTCTGAGGGCCTGCCCGGCGGATCACGCCACAGACGCACGTGGGGCCCCGCACACCCTTCCCCGGAGCGTCCCGCTCGCCCGCATCAACGAGGTACCGCCCGTCTCCTGCAGCCTGATCCGCCGGACAGGCCCAACACCCCTGCCCCTGAAGGGAGTTCAGCCATGACGCTCCGCGAGGTCGAGCACACCGTCGACGTCGACGCCCCCGCAACGGCCGTCTACCGCCTGATCGCCGAGGTGGAGAACTGGCCTCGGATCTTCCCGCCCACCATCTTCGTCGACCGTGTCGAAGCCGACGGTGACAGCGAGCGGATCCGTATCTGGGCCACCGCCAACGGCGAGCCGAAGAACTGGACCTCGCGCCGCACCCTGGACGCCGAGGGCCTGGTCATCACCTTCCGCCAGGAGGTCTCCACCCCGCCGGTCGCCGCGATGGGCGGCACCTGGATCATCGAGCCGCTCACCGAGTCCACCTCCCGGGTGCGGCTCCTGCACGACTACCGGGCCATCGACGACGACCCCAAGGGCCTGGCCTGGATCGACGAGGCCGTCGACCGCAACTCCCGCTCGGAGCTCGCGGCACTGAAGACCAACGTCGAACTCGCCCACGCCACCGAGGACGTCACGTTCTCCTTCGAGGACTCCGTGACGATCGACGGCGCCGCCAAGGACGCCTACGACTTCGTCAACGAGGCCGGCCTGTGGCCCGAGCGGCTGCCGCACGTGGCCACCGTCCGCTTCGAGGAGCCCGCCCCCGGTCTGCAGAGCCTGGAGATGGACACCCGCGCCAAGGACGGCTCCACGCACACCACCAAGTCGTACCGGGTGACGTTCCCGCACCACAAGATCGCCTACAAGCAGGTCACGCTGCCCGCGCTGATGACCCTGCACACCGGCTACTGGACGTTCACCGAGGCCGCCGACGGCACCACCACCGCCTCCTCCCAGCACACCGTGGTCCTCAACACCGCGAACATCGCGAGGATCCTCGGCGAGGACGCCACGGTCGCGGACGCCCGCGCGTACGTCCACGGCGCGCTGAGCACCAACAGCCGCGCCACCCTGGGCCACGCCAAGGACCACGCCGAGAACCAGCGCTGACCATGGTGTACCAGCGGCTGGAGGCCGACGTCGTCGTCGTGGGCGGGGGACCGGTCGGGCTGATGCTCGCCGGTGAACTCCGCCTCGGCGGCGCCGACGTCGTCGTACTGGAGACCCGCGAGGCCCCGACGACCGAGTCGCGGGCCTCGACCCTGCACGCCCGCACCATGGAGATCCTCGACAGCCGGGGCCTGCTCGAGGCCTTCGGCACCCCGCCGTGCGAGGTGCGCGGGCACTTCGGCGGCATCCCGCTGGACCTGACCCTGCCCAGCACCCGCCCCGGGCAGTGGAAGGTCCCGCAGACCGAGACCGAACGCCTGCTGCAGGACTGGGCGGCCGGACTGGGCGCGCGTGTCGAGCGGCGCCACACCCTGCGCGCCCTGCGCACCACCGGCGAGGGCGTGGAGGCGGTGGCCGCCGGTCCCGGCGGGCCGGTACGGATCCGGGCGGCGTACCTGGTGGGCTGCGACGGCGAAAATTCGACCGTACGCCGTCTGCTGGGCGCCGACTTCCCCGGCGAGGACGCGCACCGCGAGCTGCTGCGCGCCGACGTCGCCGGCATCGACGTACCCAACCGGCGTTTCCAGCGCCTGGAACGCGGCATGGCGGTGGCCGCCCGGCGCGGCGACGGCGTCACCCGCGTGATGGTGCACGAGTTCGGCCGCGAAGCCCAACTCCGCACCGCGGAGCCGGACTTCGCCGAGGTGTGCGAGGTCTGGCAGCGGGTCACGGGGGAGGACATCACGTCCGGCACGCCGCTGTGGGTGAACTCCTTCGGCGACGCGAATCGCCAACTGTCCGTCTACCGGCACGACCGCGTCCTGTTCGCCGGCGACGCCGCCCACCGCCAGATGCCCATCGGCGGCCAGGCCCTCAACCTGGGCCTCCAGGACGCGGTGAACCTCGGCTGGAAACTGGCCGCGGTAGCCACCGGCAGGGCCCCGCAGCCCCTCCTCGACACCTACCACGACGAACGGCACGAGGTGGGCCGCAGAGTCCTCGCCAACATCAAGGTCCAGTCCCAGCTGCTCCTGGGCGGCCCGGAATCCAACTCGACCAGGGCCCTGTTCGCTGAACTCCTGCCCTCCGAGAAGGTCCGCACCCACCTGGCGTCGATGATCGCGGGCCTGGACATCAGCTACGGAGACCAGGGCGTACGCCTTCCCAGCACCACCCTGACGACGGGCGACCGCCCCTGCACGACAACGGAGTTGCTGCACCCGGCCCGCCCCCTGCTTCTCCTCCTGACCCCGAAGGCCGCTCCCTTCCACGAGCAGGCGGCCCCCTGGTCGGACTACGTCACCACGCTCACCGCCACAGCCGACCTCCCCGGCACGGATGCCCTCCTGCTCCGCCCCGACGGCCACATCGCCTGGACGTCCCCGAGCGACACCCCCCTGCCGGAGGCCCTGACCCACTGGTTCGGCCCGCCCACGACGGAACGCCCGACAGCCGACGACGCACGGAAGCCGAGTCTCGTACTCGCGCCCGAGTCCGTAGCCGCCGCACTCTCCACCTCCGAACCGGCAGCTGCCGACGGCGATTCCGTCCCACAGGGGCCACCCGCACCCGCACCCGAATCAACACGTCGCACGGGCGGTGCGGGTGGGACCCCCAAGGCCGACGGCGAAGCCGAGGCCGCCAACGACTCCCCGAAGGGTGACCCCATGAACACGAAAGACCACGCGCACGAGCGCTACGACGTGGCCATCCTCGGCGCGGGCATGGCCGGCGGCATGCTCGGCGCGGTCCTCGCCCGCAACGGCGTGAAGGTGCTCCTCATCGACGCCGGCACCCACCCCCGCTTCGCCGTCGGCGAGTCCACGATCCCGTACACCTCCGCCATGACCCGTATCGTCGGCGAACGCTACGAGGTCCCCGAGATCGTGCACATGGCGAGCTTCCGCGGCATCCAGGACCACGTCTCCCCGATGAGCGGCCGCAAGCAGAACTTCGGCTTCGTCTACCACCGCGAGGGCCAGGACCAGAACCCCGACGAGATCAACCAGCTGGTCGTCCCGGAGTGGCAGCGCACCGAGAGCCACCTGTTCCGGCAGGACACCGACGCCTACCTGTTCCACCTGGCCGTCCGCTACGGCGCGACCCCGCTGCTCGGCACCCGTATCACCGACATCGAGACGGGCCCCGACGGCGCGGTGCTGCGTTCGGACCGCGGGGTGGAGTACCGGGCCGAGTACCTGGTCGACGGCAGCGGTTTCCGTTCCCCCGTCGCCGACGCGTTCGGTCTGCGCGAGGAGCCCACCCGCGCCCGCCACCACTCCCGCACCCTGTTCACGCACATGGTCGGCGTCACCCCCTACGACGACGCCCCGTCCGCCGCCGGGCACCAGCAGCCCAGCCCCTGGCACCACGGCACCCTGCACCACGTCTTCGACGGCGGCTGGCTGTGGGTCATCCCCTTCGACAACCACGACGGCGCGATCAGCCCGCTGTGCAGTGTGGGCCTCACGCTGGACGAGCGGAAGTTCCCCAAGTCCCAGGACCTCACCCCGCAGCAGGAGTTCGACGAGTTCCTGGCCCGCTTCCCGCAGATCGCCGAGCAGTTCACCGACGCCCGCGCGGTGCGCCCCTGGGTGGCCACGGGCCGTCTGCAGTACTCCTCCTCCAGCACGGTGGGCGAGCGGTACTGCCTGACCGCGCACGCGGCCGGTTTCATCGACGCGCTGTACTCGCGCGGCCTGACCAACACCCTGGAGGTCGTCAACTCCCTGGCGTGGCGGCTGATCGAGGCCTCTCGGGACGGCGACTGGTCCACCGAGCGTTTCGAGTACATCGACCGGCTCCAGCAGGGCCTGTACGACGTCCACGACGACCTCGTCTACAGCTCGTTCGTCGGCTTTAAGCACTACGACCTGTGGAACGCGGTCACCCGGGTGTGGGAGTCGACGAGCATCATGCCGACGATGACCGTCGAGCGGGCCTACCGCCGCTTCATGGAGAACCGCGACGAGCAGATCCTCAAAGACCTGGAGCAGACCACCACTCCCGGTCTGCCGGCGCCGGTCGGCGAGGACATCAGTTCCCTGCTCACCTTGACCCGCAGCACCTGCCAGGCCGTCGAGGCCGGGGGGCTGGAGCCGGGGGAGGCCGCCGAGCTGCTCTTCGAGCAGTTGCGGGAGTCGAAGTTCCTGCCGGAGCCGTTCGCGCTGGGCGACCCGGACAACAAGTGCTTCGAGGCGACGCCGGAACTGCTCGGCCAGGCCCTGGACTGGGGCCGTACGAAGGCGCCGGAGCACATCGCCGGACTGTTCGGCTGACCACCATTCACGAGTAGGGGAGAGGAGAGACCATGGACGCCGACGTCATCATCGTCGGGGCCGGCCCGACCGGTCTGATGCTCGCCGGGGAACTGCGCCTGGGCGGCGCCCACGTCGTCGTGGTGGAACGCCTGGAGCAGCCCACCGGCCAGTCCCGCGGGCTCGGCTTCACCGCACGCGCCATGGAGGTCTTCGAACAGCGCGGTCTGCTGCCGTGGTTCGGGGACCTGGAGAAGGCCCCCATGGGTCACTTCGGCGGCGTGCAGTTCGACTACACCGTCCTTCAGGACGCGCACTTCGGTGCGCGTGGTGTCCCGCAGTCGCACACCGAGGACGTTCTGGAGCGGTGGGCGATCTCCCTGGAGGCGGACATCCGGCGCGGCTGGGAGTTCCTCGAGCTCGACGAGAAGGGCGACCACGTCGAGATCACCGTGGCCACCCCGCAGGGCGTCCAGCGCCTGACCGCCGCCTACCTGGTGGGCTGCGGCGGCGGCAGCAGTCCCGTGCGGCGGGCGGCCGGGTTCTCCTTCCCCGGCACGGACGCCACCCGCACCATGTACCTCGCCGACGTCGCCGGCTGCGATCTGCGCCCGCGTTTCCTCGGCGAGCGCCTGCCGGGCGGCATGGTGATGGCGGCCCCGCTCGGTGACGGGGTGGACCGCATCATCGTCGTCCCCGATGTCGAGCCCGGCCGTGAACGGGAGCGGTCGGTGAGCTTCACGGAGGTCGCCGACGCCTGGCAGGACATCACCGGCGAGGACATCAGCGCCGGCACCGCCCACTGGGTCAGCTCGTTCACGGATGCCACCCGGCAGGTCACCGAGTACCGGCGCGGCCGCATCCTGCTCGCCGGGGACGCGGCGCACGTCCATCTCCCGGCGGGCGGGCAGGGGTTGAGCACCGGCGTCCAGGACGCCGCCAACCTCGGCTGGAAGCTGGCCGCCGAGGTCCGCGGCCGCGCGCCCATCGGCCTGCTCGACACCTACCACAGTGAACGCCACGCGGCCGGTGCCCGTCTGCTGATGAACACCCACGCCCAGGGCATGCTCTTCGTCGGCGGCCCGGAGATGAGCCCGCTGCGCGAGCTGATGGGCGAGCTCATCCAGTACGACGACGTCAAGCGGCACCTGTCCGGTCTGGTCTCCGGCCTGGACGTCCGCTACGACGTGGGCGAGGGCACCCACCCCCTGCTGGGCCGGCGCCTGCCCCCGCGCACCCTGACGGGCGCCGAGGGTCCCGTCACCACGATGGAACTCCTGCACCCGGGCCGCGGCGTCCTGCTCGACCTCGCCGATGACCCGGCCCTGCGGGAGGCGGCGGCCCCGTGGCAGGACCGGGTGACGACGGTGACGGTCCGCCCGCAGGACACCGAACCCGTCCTGACGGCCACCACCGCCCTCCTGGTCCGCCCCGACGGCTACATCGCCTGGGCCACCGGCACCACGCCGGATGCGGCCGAACTGCGCACCGCACTGCACCGCTGGTTCGGTGAAGCGGGGGACAGCACATCGGGGAGCACGGCGTGAGCGTGGATATCCCACCAACGGGCGGGGCGTGCACGGCAGTTGACGCCCCGCCCGCCGCCGGGCCCCGCCGCGTCACGCTGGACGCGGCGGGCCTGCGCCTCTCGGCCCTGCTCGCCACCCCGCCCGGCGGCGCACCCCGCGCCACCGTCCTGGCCCTGCACGGCGGCGGCATGACCGCCGGCTACTTCGACGGCCGGGCCCACCCCGGCCAGTCACTGCTCACTCTCGGCGCCCGCCTGGGCTACACCGTCCTCGCCCTGGACCGCCCGGGCTACGGCGCCTCCACCCCCGACCTGCCGACGGGCCAGACCCTCGCCGAGCAGTCGGCCACGGTCCGCACGGCCCTCGCCCACTACGCGGCCACGCACGACCTGGGCGCCGGCGTGTTCGTCGTCGGCCACTCCTACGGCGGCAAACTCGCCCTGATGTGCGCCGCGGACGGCCTGACGGCACCCCTGCTGGGCGTGGACGTCTCAGGGCTGGGCCACCGTCTGGCCGTACCGGCACACGATCTGCCCTCGGCCGGCGGCCAGGGCCACTGGAAACACAACTGGGGCGCCCTGCGCCTGTATCCGCCCGACACGTTCCGCACCTGCCCCGTCGCGCCCATGCCCGAGCGGGAACGCGCCGAAGTACGGTCCTGGCCCGCTCGGTTCGCGTCGGTCGCCGCCCGGGTCCGGGTGCCTGTCCGGTTCACGTTCGCCGAGTACGAGAAGTGGTGGCGCCACGACGAGCACGCGTTGGCCGAACTGGCCGGGCTGCTGCCGCGCGCCCCCCGCGTCCTGGTGGAACGCCTGCCGCAGGCCGGCCACAACATCAGCCTCGGCTGGACCGCCCACACCTACCACCTGCGCGCCCTCGCCTTCCTCGAGGAGTGCCTCGCCGGGCACGCGGTCACCGGCACCACCGCGCCGCTGCCCGCGGCCGCCTGACAGCCCAACCCCCCACCCGCACGCACCATCACCGCCCCGCGCCCCCCTCGACGGAAGCGACACGTCCATGAACCACACCAGCACTCCGCTGTTCGTACGGCCACCCGCACCGTCCGCGCTGCGCGCCATGGACCTCGACGCCCGCACCCGGACGATCGTGTCCTGGCTCTGCCGGGAACTGGCCCACGTCCTCGACGTGCCGCCGGCCCACCGGGTGGGCCCCGACCGGCCTTTGCGCGCCCTCGGCGTGGACTCCCTGACGGCGCTGTGCCTCAAGCGCCGCCTGGAGAACGAGCTCGACGTCCGGATCAAGACGCACGACCTGCTGCGTGACGACACGGTCGGCGAGATCGCCGCCCTGCTGGCCGTATCGGTGGCCGTACCCGCCTACGGGACGGCGCGATGAGCCCAGTACGCTCCACCGCCCCACTCCTGCGCACCGTCCCCCGGCTGAGTGTCGACACGCACCAGGTCCACTTGTGGGTGATCGGCACCGAATGGGCGGGCGAGCACCCCGAGCACATGGTCACCAGTGAACTGGACGACCGTGAACGAGAACGGGCGGCGGCGTTCGTCCGCCCCCTGGACCGCCTCACCTACCTGATGGCGCACATCGCGCTGCGCCGCCTGCTGTCCGCCTACACCGGCATCCCGCCCGCCGGGCTCCCGCTCGGCCGGGACACCTGCCCGTGCTGCGGCGGCCCGCACGGCCGTCCCGTCCTGCACGGCACGGGGCTGCACTTCTCCCTCTCCCACAGTCACGGCATCGCCCTGATCAGCATCGCGGACGCCCCCCTGGGGGTGGATGTCCAGCGGGTGCCGACGCTGGAGACGGTCGAACTGTGCCTGCCGGAACTGCACCCGGCGGAACAGCGGGAACTGCGGGCGCTGCCCGACGCCGAACAGCCCCTGGCGTTTGGCCGGTTGTGGACCCGCAAGGAGGCCTACTTCAAGGGCCTGGGCACCGGTCTGGGCCGCGAACTGAACTCGGACTACCTGGGCGAGCGCACCGACCCGGACGCTCCCGCCCGCCCGAGGGGCTGGCGCATCGAGAACATGCCGAGCTGCCCCGCGCACGTGGCCGCCGTCGCCATCGCGGCCCCCGCCGGCGCCGCCGGGCCCGACATCCTCGCCCGCCGACTGCCGACCGAGTGCCTCTACACCGACGACGCCACCGAACGGATCGCCGCCGAGCGGCAGGTCTGCCCCACCTGGGAGTGATGGCCATGCACACCACACCGTCCACCGCGGCGACGCTGGAACTGAAGGAGATCAAGGGCCGCATCCTCGAGGGTCCCGATCCCGCCGCCACCGAACGTCAGCACGCCAAGGGCAAGCTGACGGCCCACGAACGCATCGCCCTCCTCCTCGACAAGGGCAGCTTCACCGAGATCGAGGCCCTGCGCCGGCACCGGGCCACCGGTTTCGGCCTGGAGGACAAGCGGCCCTACACCGACGGAGTCATCACCGGCTGGGGCACGGTCGACGGCCGCACGGTCTTCGTCTACGCCCATGACTTCCGGATCTTCGGCGGCGCCCTGGGCGAGGCCCACGCCACAAAGATCCACAAAATCATGGACATGGCCATCGCGGCCGGCGCCCCCCTGATCTCCCTGAACGACGGCGCGGGCGCCCGTATCCAGGAAGGCGTCTCGGCGCTGGCCGGCTACGGCGGCATCTTCCGCCGCAACACCCTGGCGTCCGGCGTCATCCCGCAGATCTCCGTGATGCTCGGCCCGTGCGCGGGCGGCGCCGCGTACTCGCCCGCCCTGACCGACTTCGTCTTCACGGTCCGTGAGATCTCCCAGATGTTCATCACGGGCCCCGACGTCGTCAAGGCGGTGACGGGCGAGGAGATCTCCCAGAACGGCCTGGGCGGCGCGGACGTCCACGCCGCCACCTCCGGAGTCGCCCACTTCGTCTACGACGACGAGGAGACCTGCATCGCCGAGGTCCGCTACCTGGTCTCGATGCTGCCGTCCAACAACCGGGAACTCCCCCCGGAGACCCTCACCGAGGACCCTGCCGACCGCAGCTGCCCCGCCCTCCTGGACACGGTCCCGGCGGACGGCAACCGCTCCTACGACATCCGCACCGTCATCGAGGAACTGGTCGACGACGGCGAGTACATGGAGGTCCACGCGGCCTGGGCCCCCAACATCGTGTGCGCCTTCGCCCGCCTGGACGGCCGCACGGTCGGCATCGTCGCCAACCAGCCCGCCGCCATGGCCGGCGTCCTGGACATCAAGGCCAGCGAGAAGGGAGCACGCTTCGTCCAGTTCTGCGACGCCTTCAACATCCCCCTGGTCACCCTCGTCGACGTCCCCGGCTTCCTGCCCGGCGTCGACCAGGAACACGAGGGCATCATCCGCCGCGGCGCCAAACTCCTGTACGCCTACTGCAACGCCACCGTCCCCCGCGTGTCGGTGGTGCTCCGCAAGGCGTACGGCGGCGCGTACATCGTCATGGACTCCCGCTCGATCGGCGCCGACGTGGCGTTGGCCTGGCCCACGAACGAGATAGCGGTGATGGGCGCGGAAGGCGCCGCCAATGTCGTCTTCCGCCGGGAGATAGCGGCGTCCGACAACCCGGAGGAGACGCGCGCCCAGAAGATCGACGAGTACAAGCGCAACCTGGTCCACCCCTATTACGCGGCGGAGCGCGGCTTGGTGGACGACGTCATCGATCCCGCGGACACCCGCTTGTCACTCATCAGTGCGCTGAGGATGCTCGCTGCGAAGGACGCGTCCCTGCCCCGCCGTAAGCACGGCACGCCACCCCAGTGAAAGGCCACCGATGTCACCTCTCGAGCTGAAGATCGAGCGAGGCAACCCGACCCCGGAGGAGCTGGCCGCGGTCATAGCCGTCCTGCACCAGCGCCTGATGAGCACGCCTCCCCATGCCACGGAGGGCCGCCGACCACCCACCGCGGCCCGCTGGCACCGCCAGCAGCCCACCCCGTTCCAGCCCCGCGCCTGGCGCAGCATCCAGTTCCAGCGAGCAGCCTGACCCGCACGCCTCACTAGAGAAGGACTCGAAGATGTCTATAACGCAGGACGAGGCCGGCTTGGAAACCCTCTACCGCCAACTGCGGCTCCTCAACGACCGCCTGGAGCTCACCCAGCTCTGCGACCGCTACGTCCACCACCTGGACAAGGACCGCGGCAGCGACGCCTGGCTCGACAAGATCTTCACCGAGGACGTCCACCTGTCCTTCCCCTTCGGCGAGTTCAAGGGCCTGGAAGGCCTGGTCGGCTTCCAGCAGATGGCCCGTACGACCTTCGCCCGCACCCACCACATCAGCGCCAACCACACCGTGGACCTGGACGGCGACGAGGCCCGGGTGACCGCCCACCTGATGGCGGTCCACGTCCGCCAAGCCGACGAGCCGGCAGCGGACTTCACCATCGGCGGCCACTACGAGGCCGAAGCCCGCCGCACCCCGCACGGCTGGCGCATCCACCGCTTCGTCTTCGACCTGGTCTGGCAGTCGGGCGAGGCCCCGCGAGCCAAGGCGGAAGCCGCCTGAAACGCTCGACCAGGACTCGACCACGTCTGTGGAAGGCTGGCGGAGTGAGTGACTGAGCGCCCCACCACCCCGCAGCCGCCCTGGAGTTGTGAATGAAGCAAGGTCCGCTGTTCTCGATCGCCCGCTGGATCGGCCTGATCTTCGGCGGAGTCTTCACGGGCTTCCTGGTCTGCGTACTGGTCCTGGAGACCTCCCTGCGCGACTACGACGCCAAGGTCTACGCCCAGGTCCGCCAGGTAGAACTCGACTCCCTGGACACCCTGGCCTCCGCCACCCTGATCCCCACGATCATCGCCACGGCGATCCTGGTCTTTGGCGCCTGGAAGGCAAAGGGCAAAGACCTCTACCTCCCCCTGGCAGCCCTGGCCCTGCTCCTCCTGATCCTGATCCTGACGATCGTGGTGAACCTCCCGATCAACGCGGACCAGAAGGACTGGACGGTCACGTCCCCGCCGTCCGACTGGGCCGACGTGAGGGACAAGTGGCAGACGTCCCACGCGGTACGCACGGTCGCCTCACTGGTGGCCTTCGGGCTGCTGGCGTTCTCCGCGATCACGCACCGGGTCACCGGCACGGCCTCCGCCGCACCCGCCCCGGCCCCGCTCTCCACCCGCTCCTAGCCCCCTTCGCTCCCACAGCCGAACGCGCCCGGCCCACCAGCAGCAGCTGGTGGGCCGGGCGCGTTCGCGTGACCACCACACCGACGAAAGACGAATGAGGACGAGACATGACTGCCTACGTCATAGCCGAAGCCGAACTCAACGGCGACGGCGACCCACAGATGGTGGCCACCTACAGCGCCAAGCTGGTCTCCACCATCGAGCCCCACGGCGGCCGCTACCTCGTACGCGGCGCCCCCTGGCAGGTCCTGGAGGGCGAGAGCAAGGCCTTCACCGGCGTCATAGAGTTCCCGGACGCCGAAGCGGCCCAGCGCTGGTACGACTCTCCCGCCTACCAGGAGATCGTCCCCCTGCGCGTCCGCAACACCAAGGGCAGGATCCTGATCTTCGAAGGCGTGCAGGCCGCCTGACCCCACCTGCCTCCATGGCTCCCGTTGCGCCGGATCTCCCGGCGAAGCGGGAGCCTTTCTGCGTTTCCCGAAGACACCGCCATCACCGGCGTCACAGCTGCTCAGGGCGGGTTCACACCGCGCAGCTTGTCCGGGTTGAGCTGGAGCCGCACATGGCGCACCAGACCGTCCGACACCCCGAGCGACACGGTGCCGATGGTCTGGCCGCCCAGCGTGATGAGCAGCCCCGGCTCGGCGTTGATCGTGGCCGGCTCCAGGATCGCACCGGCCGACTCGGGCTTGGCCAGCACACCGAGCAGCCAGCGTGCGACGTGATCGGTGCCGTACAGCGGCCGGCGGGCTGCCGTGATCTTGCCGCCGCTCGTGCACGGCAGGCCGTGGCTCAGACACAGATCCAACCAGCGGGCCCCTGACCGGTGTCGAGGACACGGGCCGTCAAGCCGCACTTCCCGCGGACGGCGCATCGATACGCGGGCGAGGCGGTGATCCGGGCGCGTACCTGCTGTCCGGCGGGGGGAGGCGGGCGCCGGCGGCAGCGCGGCCACGTCGACACTGGCCTGCTCGAGCAGCTCGTCGAGGCTCATGCAATCCACGATGCCTCCTGGTGTGACTGAGCGCCGTACTTGGCCGGTCGGGCAAGTACGGCGCTCAGTGAGGTGCGTCAGCAGCGAGCCAGGTCGTAGGGAGCGGCCGATGAGATCACTGCCTGGTCGTTCCAAGGATCTGGTCGGCCGTTGCGAAGCGGTGCTCCGTCGGCTTCAGCACGTCGTAGAGGTAGCCGAAGTACTCCGTCTCCGCCGTTCCAGTGAGCACCGCCAGTAGGAAGGCAAGGCACCCCATGTCGTGGTACTCCCATAGGGGGCCGCGACCCTCGTTGTAGAGCACGGTCCAGTCATCGGGGTGCTGACCGGGCCGCGCGAGCCAGTACAGGAACGCTCCCGTGCCCTCCTCGAATGCCCACGGCAGGACCCTCGCCCCCGCCTCCTGCAGACCGGCGGGCTTGTCCTCGAACTCCCACAGGTCGGCCAGGATCTCGTGCCGTTGCGTCGTCTGCGCGTGCAGGTCGCAGTCGTCGTAGGCGGAGTCGGGGACGAGCAGCCAGATCGTCTCGTCGAAGATGCCGTCGCCGTATGTCTCGACGAGCTGCTTGTAGTCGGCGGGCAGAGCCAGACCGAGGCCGCGCTCGGCTTGCGCCCAGTCCACCGCAGGTGGCGGATGGGCGGGCGGCGGGCAGAGGCGGGCGAGCGCATCAAGGGCGGCCATGGAACGGACGCTACCGGGACACCAGCCGGTACCCGACGGGAGGGTCGACAGGCCGGGTGAAGATCGGCAGTTGAAGCCGGCCCAGGTACCGCTCGCCGGGGTGGTCCGCCCGAGCGATCGAGCGAGGTTGACGCTCCGTGTCGGCGATCTCTTGACCGGAGTGAGTGCTCACTCCGATACTTGCGTCCATGACGACCGCACCCAGTCGGCGAAGAGCACCGGCGATGGATCCCGACAGCCGCCGGGAGATGATCGTTCGTGCCGCGCTTCCCCTCGTGATCGAGCACGGCAGCGCGGTGACGACACGCCAGGTCGCCCGGGCCGCAGGGATCGGGGAGGGCACCATCTTCCGCGTCTTCGCGGACAAGGAGGAACTCCTGGACGCGTGCGTGGCCGAGGCGCTCAGTCCTGCCCACGCCCTCGACGAACTCGCTCTGGTGTCCATGGATCAGCCGCTTGCCGACCGGCTGACCGAGGCTGCCTCGGCGCTGCACGCCCACCTGGACCGGGTCGGCGCGGTGGTCGGGGCGCTTCATACGACGGGCGGGCGCGGACGACGTGGCCGTCCCGGCAGCTCAGAGGCCCAGCCCGATCGTGCGGCCGGCACCCTGCCCGTGCGAGAGGCGCTGGCCGAACTCTTCGAGCCTGAGCGGGAGTCGCTGCGGTTGCCTCCCGAGCAGTCGGCATTGATCTTCCTGGGTCTCCTGTTCGCCGGGGCCGGCAGGCCGCCAACCGGAAGCGAGCCGACGGATCCGGCGCCGCCGTTGCGAGTGCGCGACCTCGTCGACGTCTTCCTGCACGGCGTCCTGTCCCAGCCAGTCGAGATCTGAGAGACAGAGCATGTCCATCACGCTGAACCACACCATCGTTCCAGCCGTCGACAACGAGGCAGCAGCGCGCTTCTTCGCCTCCGTCATGGGACTGGACTATCGAGGCGCGGACCGGCATTTCGCGCCGGTACAGATCAACGATTCCCTGACGCTGGACTTCATGTCCGTCGAGAATCCGGTCGGCCACCACCTGGCCTTCGACGTGGATCCGTCGTCCTTCGACGGGATCCTCGCCCGGCTCAACTCCGCCGGGGTGCCCTACGGCAACGATCCCGGCGAGCCTGACAACGGCCGGATCGACCACCCGCTGTGTCCTCGCGGCCTGTACTTCACCGATGACGCCGGAAATCTCTTCGAGGTCATGTCCCCCAGGTAGCGGCCATCCGGCTTTGTCGGCGGTAATGGCCGGCGCGGGCTCGGGCTCGATGGCGCCGCCAGGCGGACCAGCTGAGCCGGGCCGTGATCGGGCCGGACAGCGACAGTGACGCAGTACTAGGCAGGCGCGGCCGTACGGTCGAGGCGCTGCCGCTGGGAGTCGGTGAGCCGGAGGTCTGCGGCAGCGAAATTCTCCTCCAGATGGGCGAGCGAGGCGGTTCCGGGGATCGGCAGGACGACCGGGGAACGGGCGAGCAGCCAGGCGAGCAGGACCTGGGGGGCGGTTGCGCCTAGTTCGGTGGCGACGGTGGCGAGCGCGGATGCCTGGCCGGAGTCGGCTGCTGCGGCGACGGGGCGCCAGGGAAGAAAGGCGATGCCAGTGGCCTCGCATGCCTCCAGAACCGACTCGTAGTCTCGGTCGAAGAGGTTGTAGCGGTTCTGTACGCTCGCGATCTCGGTGGTCTGCCGGGCCTCGGCGAGCTGCGCTGGGGTGACCTCGGACAGCCCGATGTGCCCGATCTTCCCTTCCAGTTGGAGTTCGCGGAGCGCCCCGACCTGTTCGGCGACCGGAACCTTCGGGTCAATGCGGTGCAGCTGCAGAAGGCCGATGTACTCGGTCCGGAGCCGGCGCAGGCCCTGCTCGACCTGCTCGCGCAGGCTCTCCGGCCGTGCGTCGTACGCCCACCCTTCCGGCCCGGACTGGGTGACCCCGACCTTGGTGGTGATCAGCAAGTCGTCCGGGTATGGATACAGGGCCTCGGCCAGGAGTTCCTCGTTGGCGCCCCATCCGTACATGTGGGCGGTGTCGATCAAGGTGACGCCCAGCTCGACGGCGCGCCGGGCTACCGCGATGGCGGCTTCCCGCTCAGGGCCGGGCCCGGTCGGCAGGCGCATGGCGCCGAACCCAAGCCGCGTTACCCGGTATTCGCCTCCGATGGAGAACGTGCCCGCCGTACCCGGAGTGTTCGTTGTGCTTGAAGTCATCGGTCTCCCCCTCACCAGCCCGACGATACTTGGGACCGCCTCATGCGGGTTCCTCGACACACCTAGGGCGTGATGGCGTTCTGGCAGGTCACAGGGTTGTTTGCGGCCTGGCGAGGGGCTTGAGCAACAACTGTGGCGGCTCCAGGATCGGGTCACCCCAGTCCCTCCCCCGAGGGGCCGGAGCGCGCCGGCGACACCCGCACCGCCGCGACCGCTGACCCATACGTCCTCCCAAGGAGCTCATCAGTGCTGACCTGGTTCAGTGGGCGCCCGTTCCAACGGGTGCCGATACGGACGCTACGGACGCTGCTCATCGCTGTACTGGTCGCCGCCGTGGCCGCCACGATCCTGGACGCCAGGGCACCGGCCCTCAGGGCCGCCCAGCCCAAGATCTCGGCCACGCAGTTCTGCGACGACTCGGTCAACGCGATCGAGGCCGCGTACGGCAAGCCGCCCCGCACGGTGACGACCGAGCCGGTCGTGACCGTGCAGGCCGCCTCGTACTCGCTCGACGCCCAGCAGACGAAGATCGTGGCCGTCAAGGAGAAGGAGGCCGCCGCCGACTGCGTGAGCAAGATGCACAAGGCGACGCAGGCCGGCTGGTCCTATCTGACCGCACGGGCGGTCGAGATCGCCGTGGACGCGGTGGTCACATTCCTCGCCTCCACGTTGATCTGCTCGCTCACCGGACCGGTCGGCTGCAAGTGGGGCGTGCGTATCGCGTCGTTCACCGGCGGCTTCATAGGCGCCCTGGCCTTCCAGTACCTGACCGACGGCTACCTCAACTGGAAGAGCGTCGGAGGCGCCTTCTTCGACGCCACGGTCTCCATGCTGGCCTTCTCCGGCCTCGACAAGCTGGACGAGAAGTACGTCGGCCAGGGCGTCAGGGCCACGTTCAAGGAGATGGGCAACCTGCTCAAGACGGTGGGCAACCGCATCGGCAGTGTCGGACCGGCGATGACCGGCGCCATCCAGAACACGGTGAACTACCTCATGGGCCACAACTTCGGTGCCTTCCCGATCGCCTACACCGGCGGCGGGTCCGTCGAGCCGGTCATCGCCGAGAAGCGGGGCCAGCCCATCGCCAACGGCCTGCAGTTCCGCCTCCCCCACAACGCCGCCGGCTCCACCGTGCACGACGACCTGTACTCGGGCAGCTGGAACTCGCCGCACTACAACTGGGACATCGCCGAGACGACGCACACCAACAAGGACGGCGCGGTCGGCTACCTGATCGGCCAGGGCAACTCCTGCCTCGGCTACACCTCCTCCGGCTACGCGGTCCTCAAGACCTGCAACTACAACGACCACACCCAGTGGTGGTTCGCCGACGGCGACGAACTGATGGCGGACACCGGCCAGTGCATGGCCGAGGTGGAGAACACCCAGTCGCGCCACATGGGCCGCTGTGACGGGCTGAACGTCCGGGCGAACCCCCAGAACTGGGACGACCAGTTCATCGTGACCCCGCCCGGCGGCACCTTCATCCCGGACACCGTCGGCAACTGGAAGAGCCACCTGTCCTACTACGAGCACGCGTGACAGCACCACGCCGCCGAGTGCGGTGAAGCATGAGGCCCGGGCCGGTGACCGATGTCACCGGCCCGGGCGTTGTCCGATGCCAGTCGGTTCCGTCATAGTCCGGAAGCACCATCTTTTGTTGCTTTTGGGGAGCTTAGATTGGGTCGTCCCGAGCGCCCGGTGGACCCGGACGCCGGTCCGGTCCAGCGATTCGCCCACGAACTGCGGCTGCTGCGCCAGAAGGCGGGCAATCCGTCGTACCGCGAGATGTCCCAGCACACCGGTGTGTCGGTGACGACACTGTCCCGGGCCGCGGCGGGTGAGCGGCTCCCGTCGGCGGCGGTGACGCGGGCCTACGCGCGTGCGTGCGACGCGGACCCGGGCGAGTGGGAAGCGCGCTGGAAGGAGGCCGCGGAGGAGGCCGCCGGGGTCCAGGCGGCGGCCCGTGACGTCGCGGGCACCGCCGAGGACGACGCGAAGTCGCCGTACCGGGGGCTGGCCCGCTTCGAGCCGGGTGACCGGGAGCTGTTCTTCGGCCGTGACCGTCCGGTGTCCGAGCTGCTGGAGCTGGTGCGGGAGCACCGGTTCGCCGCCGTGTTCGGGGCCTCGGGCAGCGGCAAGTCCTCGCTGCTGCGCGCCGGGCTGATCCCGGCCGTCCAGGAGGCGGCGCAGTGCCTGGGACGTCGGACGGCACTGCGGATCCTCACTCCGGGAGAGCGCCCGGCGGCCACGTACGGCCCTCTGCTGACGCCGAAGGACGATGACCCCGACACCTGGCTGATCATCGACCAGTTCGAGGAGGTGTTCACCCTCTGCCGGGACCGGGCCGAGCGCACCCGCTTCATCGACCTGCTGCTCACGGCCAAGGACCCGGACTCCCGGCTCCGTACGGTGATCGCGATGCGCGCCGACTTCTACGGGCGGTGCGCCGAGCACCCGGAACTCACCGACGCGCTGCGGCGCTGCGGCCTCCTGGTGGGGCCGATGAGCCCGGCGGAGCTGCGGGAGGCGGTCACCGGCCCTGCCACCGCGGCCGGACTCGTGGTCGAACGCGAGCTGACCTCGCGTCTCGTCGAGGAGGTCGTCGACCAGCCCGGCGCGCTCCCGATGCTCTCGCACGCGCTGCTGGAGACCTGGCGCCGCCGCCGCGGCCGCATCCTCACCCTCGCCGCGTACGAGGCGGCGGGCGGCGTCAACGGCGCGATCGCGGCCACCGCGGAACGCGCGTACGGCACGTTGACGCCCGCCCAGGAGGGCGCCGCGCGCCGGCTGCTGCTGCGGTTGATCGCGCCGGGCGAGGGCACTCCCGACACCCGCCGCTCGGCCACCCGCGCGGAACTGGACGAGTGGTCCGACCCCGAACTGCCGGTGGTCGTCGAGCGGCTGGCCGCCGCCCGGCTGCTCACCCTCGACGGCGACACCGTGGAACTCGCCCACGAGGCGCTCATCACCAGCTGGCCGCGGCTGAGCCGATGGATCGACGAGGACCGCGTCCGGCTGGTCGCCCACCGCAGGCTGGCCGAGGACGCCCGCGCCTGGCTGGAACTGGGCCGCGACCAGGGGGCCCTGTACCGGGGTGTACGCCTGGAGCGCGCTGCGGAACTCTTCGCGCCGGGCGAGCGGTCCCCGGGGGAGCCGTCGCCTGACGCCCGGCAGGAGCACCTCACCTCGGCCGAGCGCGCGTTCCTGAACGCGGCTCTCGCCGCACGCGACGCGGAGCGGCACGCCGTCGCCCGTACCAGGCGGCGGACCCGGCGCCTGGCCGCCACGCTCTCCGCGCTGCTCGCAGTGGCGCTGGTGATCAGCCTGGTCGCCTGGCAGCAGCACGGCACTGAGGTGCGGGACGAGGAGGACACCGCGGCCCGGCGGGTCGCCGCGGTGTCCGACACCATGCGGACCACGGATCCGCGGACAGCGATGCTGCTGAGCCTGGCCGCCTGGCGGATCGCGCCCCTGCCGGAGACACGTGCGGCCCTGCTGGACGCCCTGGCCCAGCCCGAGCGGGACGCGTTCACCGATCCCGCGCAGAGCGACACGGCCTCCCGCTTCCTCGTCCGCTCCGGCCGTGTCCTGCTGAGCGTCGACGGACGGACCTGGCGAACCTGGAGCACCGTCACCCACCGGGCCATCGCCTCCGGGCGGCTGCCGGCGGGCACCTCGGGAACGTGGGCGGCCAGCCGCGACGGCAGGCTCCTTGAGCTCGACGGCGACTGGGGCGAGCGGCTGTGGGACCTCGCCTCGGGCCGCTGGGCCGGGCCGGCGGCGGTCTCGTCGCAGTACCTCGTCTCCTTCGTCGCCGACCCCCGGAGCTATCTCGTAAGCGCCATCGAGCAGCCGCGGCAGCAACTGCGTGCCGTCTCGGACGGCCGACTGCTGTTCGAGGCCCGGACGGACAGCGAGACGAACGTGGCCGCCACGGCGGACGGCCGGCTGGTGGCGGTCTGCCCCGCCGACGGCCCCATCCAGGTCCGCGACCTGGCCTCGCACCGCGACCTGGCGGGTGCCTGGACGAGCGCGGGCGCGAACACCTGCGGCGACGACAACTCCCGCGTGGAGTTCGACCCCCGCGGCCACCTGCTCGCGGCGGTCTCCGAGACGGACGTACACGTCTGGGACACGGCATCGGGCCAGCAGGTCGCGGACATCGCCTACCCGGACGCCGCGTCCGTGTCCTTCAGCGGGGACGGCGGTTTCCTGGCCGCCTCCGGCCCTGCCGAGCTCGCCGTATGGCGGCTCTCCGCGCCCGATGCTCCCGTCTTCCGCCACTCCCTCAACGACCAGCGGCCGCAAGGCGCCATCGCCTGGGACCCCGACCGGCCCGAGTTGCGGTACCTCGAAGGGGGCACGGTGCACACGCTCGCCCTGGGGCCGGCGACCACCTCCGCGTGGCGTGGCATCCCGCTGGGCGCCGCGCTGCTGAGCCCGGACGGTCGTACGCTCGCAACCGCCGAGCAGTCCGACAGCGGCTACGCGTTCCGGCTGCGGGACACGGGCGACGGCCGCCTGCTCCGTACGCTGCCCGCCGCCCCTCCTCCCGCCGTCGACGGCGGAGCCGGACCGGCGGCGACGGACGCCGTGCCGCTGCCACTGCTGGCCTTCAGCCCGGACGGCACGGCCTTCGCGTACGGCCTCTCCGCGCCGGGCCGCGGCGCCTCGGCGCAGTCGCTGGCCCTCTGGGACCTCGCGCGTGGTCGCATCCGCACGACGCTTGCCCTGGCACCGTCGCCGGCCGCCGCAGCGGTGGAGCTCATCGCCCTCAGCCCCGGCGGACGGCTGCTGGTGACCGTCCGCGATCAGTCCGACGGCCAGATCGGCGAGACGTGGGACACCACGACCGGCCGAAGGACCGCCGTGCTCGGCGACATGAACCCCACCGCGCTGGCGTTGCGGCCGGACGGCCGTCTGCTCGTCACCGGCGACCGTCTCACCACCCTGCCCTCCGGGGCAGGTACGGCGCGAGCACTGGGCCTGGGAGAGGAGATCGAGACGGTGGCCTTCAGCGCGGACGGCTCCCGGGCCGGGGTCGGCGACGCCTCGGGGCGCGTCGCCCTGTGGGACGGCGACCTCACCCACCGACTCGGCGTCCTGCCCAGCGTCTTCCCCGTCCCCCCGGCGAACGGCTCCCCGGAAGCCGTCAGCGCCCTGGCCTTCAGCCCGGACGGCGGCACCCTCGCCGTCGCCGGCGACTCCGGCTCGCTCCAGCTGTGGGACACCGCCGACCAGCAGCCCCTCGGCAGCGGCCTCACCACCCCCGGCGAGGGCATCGTCTCCCTCGCCTTCACCCCGAACGGCGCGACCCTCCACGCCAGCAGCCTCCACGTCCCCCTCCAGCGCTACCCCGTCACCCCCTCCTACGCAGCCGACCGGATCTGCGCCCGCACCGCAACGACCCTGTCCCCGGCCCAGTGGCGCACCTACATCCCCGACGCCTCCTACCGCAGCGTGTGCCGGGCGAGTGGTTGGGGCGGGGACGGGTGAGGGTGTGCCTCGGGGGATCGGGGCGCCGTTCTTGTGTGCTCGTGGGCCATGTACTCGGTGATCTGAGTGAGCGCGAAGACGTAACGCCTAGTTGGAGAACGAGCAGTCCGGACCGTCGCGAGGCGGCCCGGCGACTGGAGTGTGTACCGCGCTGACGAGCAGCCGCGTGACCACCTTCGAGCTGTTCTTCGACCTGGTCCCCTCGGAACGGGGCACGAGCCGCATGGTCGTTGAGCTCGCCTCGGGGCTGGTGATGGCCTTGATGATGTTGACGGCGTACCGGCCGGATTTCGTGCGGTAGGCGGCGTCGACGGCGTCGTTGATCTCGTCGTCGGCGTGGTTGCGGGTTGTGCCCCGTTTGGCCCAGCGTGCGAGGGAGAACGCCCGTCACGAGCACGCCAGTGAGCTCCCCCGGACGGGGGCGTAGCCGCTGAACCGGGGCGGGTCGTCCGGCCGGGGCGACTGTCCACGAGGGATCAGCGGACGGTCGTCGCGCAGCTTCCCGAACTCCTGGTCCACCTTCTTGTCGTCCCAGCGCAGCGTCGAACCGACGCCCGCGATGAGCGGGTTGAACCCGGCGACCGGCACCGTGGTGAACTCCGTCGACGACAGGGGGATCCGGCTCAGCGACGACGCCAGGTCCACCAGTTCCCCGACACCGAAGCCGGGGTCCGCCTGCGCGGAATCGAGCAGCGCGTGGGCCACGCGCGCCATCGCCACCGGATCGCTGGTCAGGTGCTTCAGCTCGCGCATCACCGACACCAGGAACCGTTGCTGGCGCTGGATCCTGCCGAGGTCGGCGCTGCCGTCGACGTGCCGCGAGCGGACGTACTGCAACGCCTGTCCGCCGCCCAGCCGGTGCTTCCCGGGCGGGAGGTCGAGCTTGGTGGCGGAATCCTTCAGAGGCCGCGCGGTGCACACCTCGACCCCGCCGATCGCGTCGACGGCGTCCATGAAGCGCCGGAAATCGACCTGCAGATAGCGGTCGATGTTCACATGCGTCATGGCCTCGACGGTGCGTACGGTGAGGGGGGCACCGCCCTCCGCGAACGCGTTGTTGAGTTTCGCCGGACGCGCCGGGAACTCCTGTCCGGAGGAATCGTCGCGATACTCGGGAATGTCGGCGAGGGAATCCCGCGGCAGGCTGACGATGCTGATCCGGTCCCGGAGTGCCGACACGTGGACGAGCATCATGACGTCCGTGCAGTCGCAGGCGACACCGCCCGCGTGGAATCTCTCTTTTTCCTCGGGGCTGATGGTGTCGCGACCGTCGGTTCCCATCAGCAGGATATTCATCGCGTGCGGCGCTCGTGAGGGCGCCTGGAACGCGGAGATGCCGAGCACCGATCCGGTGACCAGCATGACGACTCCCGGAATCATCGAACGGCGAAGCCATTTCCGGGGGCGGGGGGATGTGGAGCAGGAAGAAGGGGGGCTTTTCTCCATGGGGAGAAGGTAAGCCAGCGGGCTGCCGAGAATTCGGCGGCCCGCTGTGCGTGTCGGCAGATCAGCTGCCGCTGGCGGCGTTGCCCGAAAGGACCGGGATGTTGTCCAGGATGTGCGAGAGTGGCTCGTCGCCCTTTTAGGCCGTCCTGGTCCTGCGTCACGCACGACCTGAGGTTGGAAAAGACTCCGGTCAAGCATCTCCTGAGACGCACGCCAGTACGTCTAGCGCCACCTGATGACGAACTGTCAGCCATGCCCCAAGACCTCGCGCAGCCAGTGCAGATCGACGCGATGTCGAAAGCCAGCCGGTCACCTCTCTGGCCGGTACCGGTTCTCGCGATGCGAGAAGGCCTCGCCCGACGTCGAGGCCGAGAGCCGGGACTACGGCAAGCTGAAGGTCGAGGAGGGCGCCCACGTCCGTGGCCTGCACACCGAGACATCCTGGGGCGCGAACGACGTCGACCTGCTGTCGGTCGGGCGGGACGGCAGGACCGTCACCGTCCTGCAGTGGGGACAGATGGGCGACTTCAAGGGCGCTCCCGTGACCGCCTTCAAGAAGACCACGACCACGGCGGTCAACAAGCTGTACTGACGGGGCGTCCGGCGCAAGAGGCCGGGGCCGTCCTTTCCGTCACGGGGGACGGAAAAGGACGGGCCGCCGCGTTTCACGCGTGATCGGAACTCGGCTTTACAGGGCGCCCTCGTCGGCGAGATCGCTCGTTTCGAGCTCGGTATCGGTCATCGCCGGACCGCCGAGGAAGCCGTTCATGAGGTCGGCGAGGTCGAGCGTTGTGGCTCCGGCCGGAGCGGTGGGCTTGGTGCCCTCGCGCATCCGCAATGTCAGGCCGAGCTTCTTCACCTTGGCGTTCTCGGCCAGCTTGGCGAGGTCGAGGTCCACCTGGGCCAGCTCGCCGTTCTTGAGTGTGAAGTCGGCTGTCACCTTGGCGTTGGGAGCGTCCTTCAGGTCCTTGTCCGTCGGCAGCTCCATGCCCGTCGGCAGGTTCTTCACCAGGGGGCGGATCTCGCCGAACAGTTTGGTGACCAGCGTGCGGAAGGGGGCCGTGGCGGTGACGTGCTCGGTATCGCCCCTGTCACCGGTCGTCTTGAACTCCACCTCACGGGCGATGACTTCACGGAGGGCCTTGACGAGCTTCTTCTGCGTCTTGGCGCTGAGGGACGGCGCGGGACCACCCTCGGCTTCCTGACCCTCGGCGGCGGCCTTGTCCATCTCCTCGGTGTTGAACTTGACCCACTTGCCCTCAAGGACGTCCTTCATCGCCCCGGCCTCCGGGGGCAGTTCGTCGGCGTCCGGCAGGGGGCTGCCCATCGTCTTGCCCAGGACGTCCGTGTCGGCACGGAGGTAGGTGTAGTCGCCGATCACCCGGTACTCGACAAGGTCGCCGTCCGCGGTGCCGACCTTCACGGCCGTGCCGACGAGGTCCTTCTCGCCGGACTTGTCGAGCGCCTTCCTCGACTGCACGGTCACGGTGATCTTCGCGTTGCTGAGCAACTCGGCAACCTCGTCCGGGATCTCCTCCCCGGGTTCGGGGTCGGACGCGGCGTCCAGCGCCCTCAAGGACGCGGCGTCGGTGTTCATGTCGACCTCGAAGGAGAGCGTGTTCTTCTTGCCGAGCTTCTCGAAGGCCTGCTCGAGCTTCCTGCCGGCAGACAGCTGCTCCACCGTTCCACAGGCGGCGGAACCCGCGAGAACGGCACCGACGACGGCGGTGGCAGTCAGGGTCTTGCGTATGGCGTTGATGATGTCTCTCCTCGTGGCTCCGATCACAACGTGACCGCTCAGAAGACTCACCACCCACCCACAGGGTTGCCCTGCCCGCCGCCGCACCTGAGGGCGTCCGACGCGACGTCCTCGCCGAGACAGCGGAAGCGACCGCAGCTGGCCAGACCTCAGAAATGTCCCCCGCCTCGGGCGAACTGTCACCCACTGCCAGCTGACCCCCACACCAGCGCAGTGCCCCCGACCACCCGGTTCTGCTGGCGGCTGCCACACCGCGGTGAGTTGATCAGGCCGCGAGCACCTTGGACAGACCTCATCCTCGTCGCCCACTCCGTCGCATCCTCCAACACGGTCGTGGGGCTACACCCATCCGAGATGCCAGTCCCTTCGGTCCCTCGACACGGCTGATCCGCCGGAATCTGGAGGCCTTGAGCCGAGGAGCGTCATGGAATGACTCCGGCAGCGCGGGCGTCGGTCAGCCACGTGGGGAACTCGTTCAGCAGCCGGTCGTACAGCAGTTGATCGTCAACGGCTTGAGGATCGCGGCCGGCGTGGAAGAAGCCCGCGCTGTCGACGACGCGGGTGGCCGGGACGGCCACAGTTCGATCTCCACACGCACCTCGACCCCTGGGCGAGGCTGGGCCCGCCGTCGCGGATGTCGTCGGTACTCATGTACACGGTGACGGTCGAGCAGATCGGGATCCAGCACGAGGCGCAGTGCGGCCAGCAGGTTGCTCTTGCCCACTCCGTTCTCCCCGACGATGACTGCAGGGGAGGGGAACGGATCGATCGTCAAGTCCTCGAAGTTGCGGAAGTTCTTGACCCGGACGCGGCTGAGTTGCATGACACTCCTGGCGGTTCGCACCGTGCTGCACCCTCGCTGCACCACCAGGCAACGGCGCCACAAGGGAACCGCGAGGAGATCATCATCTTAAGGGCCTCACGGGCAATTCCCGCCCCAATCCGGCCTATTGCGCTTCCTATGGTGACCGCGCCGTGAGTCGCCAGCCTGCCTCCTGCAGGAAGCAGGTCAACTCGGCGCCTTCCTTGGGAGGGTGATGTCCTGTCGGCCTTCTGTTCTGCCGGAGGTGGGTACTGCGCGGTCTGCGGGCCCGGTGCGGCCCGTAGATGAGGAAGGGCGCAGATGTGCAGTGCGCCGGTCGGAGTCGGGCATCTGTTCACCTGGTCGGCGTGAACGATGACCGGTCGGCAGGGACAGCTGTGCGTGCTGCGAGTGGGGGGTAAGAGGGCGTCAGGCGCCGTGGTGACATGGATGGTTCACGTCGTGCGCTCACTGTAGTCGGAATACAACATGTGGGTTCTGAAAGCCATGCGTGTGTGGTGTACGGTGTCCGCTGTGAATGCACCATGGCGTGTCACGGTCTCCGCCGAGGCCGAGGAGTGGATCAAGAGCTCCGCCGACTTCGACCGGCACGCACACAACTGCGCTTACCTGGTCATCACGGTGCTCGCGAGCCTGGGCGAGAACTCCCTGCTGATGGAGAGTCCTCCGAGTCCTCCGATCGCCGAAGTAGGCCCGCGGTTCTCCGGCTTGGAGCCGCGGGTTCTTCATTACGAATACACGCTCGACATCCGTGTGGGGGAGGAGGCGGAGCAGATGTCCCCGGGCGAGGAGCCGCGTGCCTTGCGAATGGAATGCGTGCTGGACTTCAGCTCCAGGACTGCCTGCGTACGCCGGCTCAGCGCCACGGGTGCACCGTCGCGCAAGATCGAGCAGATCAACTATCACTTCGCCCTGCGCAGCGAACCGCTCCCCGTGGAACCGAAGAAGAAGGCGCCGACCTTCGCGCGCAGGCTCCTCAACGTCGCTGTCGCTCCTCTTCCGCTGAGCGAACGTGCGCGGTACGCCGAGGAGTTCGCCGGCGAGCTGATGGATCTTGCTGAGGGCGGCGCCTCCCGCCGACGGCAATGGGGTTACACGGTTGCGCTGGTTCTGGATGGGATTGCGCTCGCCCTGATTCTGAGGCGGCACGACGGGATCGGCAGGAGGAACTGGTGAACGACCGCCGGGGAGACGGGATGTTCGGGGCGGGCATCGTGTCCGCTGACTTCACCGTGTCGGGGTGCGAGGCGGACTGCAGGTGCCCGACGGTGCGGCTGCCCAGGCAGCAGCTGGACCAGATCTTCCACGAGCAGATCGTCGGTCTGCTGCTGGGAGAACCCGTTTCCCAGGTACGCCCTGTGGCGCTCTACATCATGGGCCAGCCCGGTGCGGGAAAGACCACCATCACACTGCGGATCATGGACGCGCAGGAGGTGCGCGAGGCGGTGCGGATCTGCACGGACGACCTCAAGCAGTTCCATCCCTGGTACGAGGCGCTGATGCGGCACAACTCCCGTACGGCGGGAGCCCGTATCCGCAGGGATCTCAAGGCGTGGCAGCGGATGGTCAAACGGTTCGTCGCGCAGCATCGGGCGCATGCGGTGATCGAGATCGCGCCGGGCGAGCCTGAGGAGTTCTTCCGCAGCGCCGCCGCTTTCCACGCTCTGGGGTACGAGGTCAAATTGGTGCCCATGGCCGTACGGGCAGCCGACAGCTTCCAGGGGGTCACCGTCCGCTTCGCCGAGACCCGGACGCCCGATATGCCCGCCCGGTTCACCACCCGCGAGGGCCACCACCGGTGCTTCGCGGCGGTGGCAGAAACTCTTCGCCTGGCCGAAGCCGCCGCCGTGGTCGGCCCGATCATGGTGGTAAACCGAGGGGGATACCCCTTGTGGAGTCCCCGGCGCCGTTACCAGCAGTCCGCGGTTGAGGCCCTTCTGGAAGAGAGGAACCGTCTCTACACGACGGACGAGGCCATCGAGTTCGTGAAGATCCAGGAATGGCTGTGGAGTGAACTGCCCGCTCACAGGGATGAGATCGCGGAGAGCTACGAACTGGCCCGGCCGATGCTGCCGAAAGGCTCGAGGCCGATCGACTGAATCCCGTTCCGGTGCAGTTGTGCGGTCATCGGCTGCCGAGATCCCGGTAGAGGGCCGCGTAGTCGGCCGAAATTCGTGCCACCGACGCCGGATCCGCCGACGGCAGTGATCGCTGATCGGTGATGCACTGGCGCAGACCAGCCACGAGTTCGTCGATGCGGTCCTGGTCCGGGGAGGCCGCCTCTCGTTCCTGGCTGATCTGACGGGTGTACCAGGAGGCCACTATCTGCACTCGTTCCAGAGCATGGACATAGCCTAAGCGGTGTGGTGCGGCGTCATCCTGTGCAGGAGGAGCGTCTGCCGAGGGTGAGGTATTGGGCATGAAGAACCTCCTTCGAGGGGATGGAACGCGCGCTTGTTCCGGGTACGCGGTCTACAACAACGGCCGCCTACACGAGAGCATAGGGTCACGACTGGTCACCGGCACGACGAATGCACCGTGAACCGGTGATCCACCAGGAGCCGGGGGGCCGCGTGGTACGGGATCTTCGCATGGTGTTCGGGTCGAACGATGTCGGCGTCGCCGCAGCTGAGGCTTTTACCAACCGGCAGACGCAGTGGCGGACCGTCATGACTGCATTAGCAGAGCATCTCCAAGAGATTTCCGCTGCGGGTTTCGATGTGGAGAACGTTGAGTGCCCCCGGCGCAACGTACTGATGTTCCACGGCGTCGGAGGCATCGGGAAAACCACGCTCTCCCGCAAAATCGAAGCGGTACTGGCCGACGGCACTCACCGCCCGGCCCAGTGGGAGCCGTTTCCTGCCGGTGCACGGGTCATCCCGGTGCGTATCGATCTCGCGCGGTCCGTGGGGTGGGACTTCGAGCGGATCGTGCTGTCCCTGAGACTGGCTGTGGCCGCCCTTGGCCGGCCCATGCCGGCTTTTGACCTGGCGCTGTGCCGCTACTGGGACCGCAACCATCCGGGGGAGTCCCTGGAGGAGTACCTGCGCCGTACCGGCTCTTCCTTCGCACGCTTCAGCAATGCCCTCGCGCTCCCCGGGCAGCTTCAGTCCGCGCTCAGTGACGTTGCCCAGGCACTCCTGCTGCCGGGCACTGTGGGTGCCGTGGCGGGACAGGTCACGAGTGCCGCGGTCCGGGCCCTGCGTGAGCACCGCAGTTCCGCCCGGGCTCTGGTCGGGTGCACGCGTTTAGCGGATCTGCTGGAGGCGGAACCTGATGCGGACATGCTGTCCTTCGCACCCCATCTGCTGGCCTGGGATCTGGCTCAGCTGCCCCGGAAACAGAAGACCCTGCTCGTCGTTCTCCTCGATACGTTCGAGGATGTCGGAGACCGCACGCATCGAGACCTTGAACGGCTAATCCAGCGCGTTGTATGGCTGATGCCCAATGCCTTCTTCGTCATCACAGGCCGCAACAGGCTGCAATGGGCGCATGCCGGGCTGCAGGGTCAGCTCGACTGGGCCGGTCCGGTTGCCTGGCCGCAGTTGAGTTATCACAGCGGAGCCCGGCAGATACTCGTCGGGGATTTCTCGCCCGAAGACTGCGAGGACTACCTTGTCCACCGGCTTAGCCGGGACGGACAGCCGCTGATCGACGAGGACATCAGACGCGTCATCACCGCGCACGCCCATGGTCTGCCGCTCTACCTGGACTTGGCCGCCGGCCGTTACGTGGAACTGCGGCGCCAAGGCCGACAGCCCCAGCCGTCCGACTTTGACCACGAATTCCCTGCATTAATCACCCGTACACTGCGCGACCTGACGACGCCCGAACGCGATGTCCTGCGCTCCGTCAGCCTCTTGGAGTCATGGTCCATTCCGCTTGCTGCGCAGGCTGCCGGCCTCACCCGAGAAGCTCCCGTCGCACGGCTGGTGGACAGACCCTTCATCCTGCACCAACAGAGTGCGTTATGGCCTTTCCACTTACACCAGGTGATCCGCTCCAGTATCCGCAGCGCCGACGACGGTACTGACGACCGGTGGTCTGCCCACGACTGGAAGCGGGCCGGACACCGGGCCTTCTGTGCGGTGGGCGACCAACTGGCCGCCGCCTCCCAGCCAGACAGAGCCACGCTGGTTGCCTGCCTGCGCCAGGGACTCGCCCTCGCCAGGGACTTCCAACTCGACCTGGACTGGCTCACCGATGCCGCCTTCCGGTACGTGTCGGACTCTGTCTGGGAACCGGTGGCACCGCCCCATGGCGCACTCGCGGAAACCCTGCGCACCGCAGCCGAAGCACTGGCGGAAACGCTCAGCGCTCTCGCCCGGCGCCAGCACGAACACCGCGAACGTACTGCTGAACGGCTCACAGCCGTTATCAACACCAACCTCCTGCCTGCAAGGCTGCACGATCTCGCCGTCTACTACCTCGCCAAAGTGCAGCGCGATCTCGGGCTGACGGAATTATCCCGCCAGAACATGAGGCAGGTCGCTGCGGGCGGCGGCCACTTCGCCTTCGCCGCCCGACGAGGCCTGGCCCACCTGTCGCGCCTCGCCGGTGACTTCCCCGCCGTTCTGGAGACGGCACGAGACCTTGGATGGCAGGGCCGTCATCACCGGGTACTCGGCGATGTGTGGTGGCCTCACGGCCAGCTCGGCCGCGCAGCAGAGGCCTACCAGGATGCCCGCCTCGAAGCCGAGGAACACGGTATCGCCGGTGAAGCCGCAACCTCGCAGGCGATGCGAGCTTTCGCTCTCGCCTTCGCCGACCCGGCTGTCGCCGATGACGAAATCGAGCTGGCCCGCTGCCTACTGCGCTCTGTCGACCTGCGGGCTACACGCATCAATGTCCAACTCGCGTCACTGCTGCGAGATGCGGGTACGGAAACGGGCATCGGCGAGCGTGTCCAAGAACTGCAGGCAGACCTAGACAGGGCCGGTCTAGCGTCCATGCAGGCCACCGCGGTTCTCGTGTCGGCCTTCCACCACGCGGTCTTGGACGACACGGTCGGCCTGGCCGGTGATATCGCGCAGCTGCGTGAGCTGACCCGAGGGAGAGGAAACGTCTACTGCGTCGACATTGCTTACTTCCTGGCCGGACAGGAAATGCCTGCACCTGAAGCGCCTCGGGTGCGGTGGATCGCAGGAGCGGCTGGAGTGCGCACGCGCTGGCGAAGGCTGGTGGCGCAGCGCCAACTGCACTTGAATCCTGCCTGATTCTCAAAGATCGATTTCTAACTCTACCTAGGGCTTGGTAGAGTTAGAACATGGCGACGACCGAGGGGCCACCTGTCCGCGCCCCCAAGATGACCCTCCAGACCTGTCAGGTCCTGCGGGCCTTCCTGGAGGAACCAAGCGAAGAGATGTACGGCCTCCAAATCGGCGAAAAAGTCGAGCTGGAATCCGGGACGATCCACCCGATCCTCGCGCGTCTCGAGCGAGTCGGCTGGGTGGAATCCCGGTGGGAAGACGCCGACCCGCGAGAGCAGAAACGTCCTCGTCGCCGCTACTACCGCCTCAGCTCCGCTGGCGCTGTGCAGGCCCCAAAGGAAATCGCTCGCATAATCTCCAGGCGAGGGGCTCTCTCGTACGTGCTGCGGCCCGATCTCAACGGAGGAGCCAGCACATGAGCCACGTTCCACCCGACAGTGCCATCCAACTCCTCATCTGCAGCATGCTCTTGGTTGTCGTGGCAGCACGGTGGTGGACCACCGCAGTCCACCACCACACACCCGCTCACGAAGCTACACAGTGCCGAGTTTCGAGCTACTGCCTGCACCCAGGCCATACTTGCAGCACGGCATCCGGGGATATGACATGACAACGGAACCCAGGGGACTGCATCGACAGGGCCGAGTGCTCAGCGTTTACTGCGACACCACTCCCGACATCAGCGGGCGAAGCTGGGAGGATCTCCAAAAAGACCTCCCCGCCGACGAGGAGGCACTCGCCGACGACCTGCAGATTCTGATGGCCACCCTCCGCCTGGAGCGCAAACGTCGAGGGCTCACACAGCAGACCGTCGCCGAGCGGATGCAGGTATCCCAATCACGCGTCTCCGCCATCGAAACCGGCACCCTGGAAGCGACTGAGGTCGGCACACTCGCCAGGTACCTACGGGCGCTCGGCGCCAGGCTGAGGCTGAACGCAGAATTCGAGGCCTGAGCCAGCGCTAGTTACCTGTCGCGCCCGACGGTAACTACACCGCTCAAGCCGCGCGCATTGCACTACTGTGCACCGCGATCACCAAAGAGGCTGGCCGGTTAACTACTCCCGGCACCCAATGCGCCCCACCAGCAAGGCAACGCCCGCCTCGACCGTTGATAGTCGGCAGTCGAGCGGGCGCCGTGTCCTGACGCCAATGTGTCTCCTGCGTCAGAGCGGTGTCTGCTCGCGCTGCGTCCAGTTTTTGAGACTGTAGCCGTAGAGAGTAATGACCATCGGCCATCGACTTGTAGGCGGCCGTGATGCCCCGCAGCTATCCGCCTGAGAAGCGGGCCCAAATCCTACTTACCCAGGCCGTGGGTCTCCCTTCCCGGAGCCGGCAAGCGTCGGTGTGGCGGAGATTGGCCCGTTCGAGCGCATCGTGATGATCCGATCGCACTAAGCTACGCCTGTGGTGGTTGGCGAAGATGCTCAGGTGAAGGGCTTCTCGGGGGCCCGCAGAGCCAAGCAGTGGCTCGAGGGAACGATGCGTATCTTCGGCGCGTACGCGAACACAGATTCGGAGTCCTGCGGTCGCAGGCTGACTCTGCCGTGGCCGTATGGAGGCCGGACGTTCTCCTTCGATCTGGGGGGCGCCATGCGTGGCGAGCCTTACCAGAACGACATGTTCTGCGCGGAGGTCAAGAACTACGCGCAACCCAGCGATCAGGGAACACAGTTCGACGAGTTCCTCGCCAAGTGCTACGTAGCCGCCCAGGCCCAGCACCACCTCAGTGATCACTTCATGTGGATCACCTGGGCACCCTTCCGCGCGAACTCCTGGTCCACCCTCAACTCACCCGGCCAGGTGGAAGCCGCAGTCCTTCAGCACAGCAGCCGCGTTTTCGGCACCAGCGACACCGAGGCAGCCCGAAAACTCCTGGACGCTGAACTCGCCCAGTCGGTCGCCGCACGCCTGTGGCTGATCGTGCTCTCGGACAAGCAGGAAACCCTCCTGCCACTCAAGGACTGGGCAGCCATCGTCGCCGCCGAACTCACCCGCAGAGAGGGCTCGTGGTGAACATCGTCGAACAGTCGATCTCCCAGGCCATGGACGAGCCCGACGACCGGACGATGTTCACCCGGGTCAAAGACATCGTCGCCCGGCACCTGCGCCGCATGGACCCCGGTGCCACCATCACCAAAACCGAGTTCTTCAACCACACTCATGTCCCCGACATGGTCCTCGAATGGCCCGGCAGACCCCGCACACCACGCCGGTTCATCTATCTGCGCACCACATCGGACCAGCGCGAACTCGAGGACGACCTCCATCGCCTTCCCCGTGCCGACCGGCCGGTGCTTCTCGCTCTCGGTCAACTGCCCACTGCCCGGCAACAAGGGGATGTTCCCCCGCCCGGAAGCAGCACCGCGCTGCTCCTCGACGCATCCGCGCTCGGCGCACTCCAGCCAGCCGGCGACTCTCCTGGCATCCCCCATCTGGTGTCCCGCTCCGTTCTCGAAGGTGGCCGCGGCACCCTCGACAAAGCGGCGACCGAGGAGTTCCTGAACACGGTCGTCCAGGGAGCCGAGGCCGCTCGCGCGGGGGAACGCGTTCCCACCCGCGATGCCGTCGACGCCCTCACGGCGCGGATGACCACCGACGTTGCCGACCGGATGTCAGCCTTCCTCGCCGCGCTCTGGCAGGGCGGCGGATCCACACTCGCGAGCTTCCCCGCACCCCAGCGAGGCGTCGGCCATCTCGACGAGACGGCCCTGATGTACCTGTTGGAATCCGAGGACATTGCCGACGCCGCATTCTGGGACCGGGTCGTCCGCATGATCAGCCTCCCTATCCTGCTGCGCACCCCGGCCGCTGGCACCGGCAACCTTCAGTACCTGATGCGTGAGGCGATCCGGCTCTGGACCAGCCGCGTCTGCATGATCGTTCCCGGCGCGGCAGACGCGGACATCAGCCCGTGGCGCTGGGCGGTGAAGGCCGGACAACTGATCCTGCAGACCCCGCGTTTCCATGTGCTGGTTGCCCAGTCCCGACGCCAGCTCACGCAAGGGCAGGAGCACGACCTGCCCCGCCTCGACGAAGTGAGGAACAGGGCCGACCGCTTCGGCATTCCGCTGACCTCTCTTCGCATGGTCGTGACGGACCGCCACGTCGGATACGGCGGTCCCGGCGACGACATCTCCCACGACGCCCAACTCGACGGCATCAGCGACGCGCTGGGACAGGCCGAGGGGGTCATCGAAGCCGATGCCCGCATCCCATCCGGCGAGACTCTCCAGTGCCTGTTCGGCACCGGAATCGCCAGCGCCCGCGGCGCACGTACCCAGGTACCGTTGGACGCCCTCCTCGGTACGACGACGCGCTTGCTATCCGATCTCTCAAATGATGAAGCCGAGAAGATCACGCAGCTTCTCGGTGCACAAGGTCCACCCCCAGATCAGCCATGGAGTCAGCCCAGCTTCGACGACGTATAGGAGAGACTGACCGACATGGCAGAAGGCTCCGATTCGCAGCAGGACGTCACCTACCGGGCGCCGGTCGGCTCCGTCGACCTCAAGGCGTTCGATGAGGATGGCAACTCGCACGAGATCAACGCGTGCCACGACTGCCTGCCGTGGCACGCCGAGGTTGTGATTGTTGAGGGGGAAGTCCTCGTCAGGGAGTGGCATGCCGTCGGATGTCCGCAGTTTCAGGACCTCATTAGTGCTGTGACCGCATCGGTTGGCAGGGTTGGTGGTCGTGCCGGTTGGATGTGCGTGACGTCCGATCCGATCGCTGGAGGTGCGGTGGCTGAGCCTGTCCGTGTGCGCAGACTGATCGACCAGGAGGGGCAGAAGCTGCAGCAGATCGTGCGCCGGGGCAGCACCAGCACGGTGCGCTACCGGCGGGCGATGATGCTGCTGGCCTCGGCCGGCGGGAACCGGGTGCCGGTGATCGCCCAGCTGGTCCAGGCCGACGAGGACACCGTCCGGGATGTGATCCATCGCTTCAACGAGATCGGCCTGGCCTGCCTGGACCCTCAATGGGCGGGAGGCCGTCCCCGCCAACTCAGCGATGACGACGAGGACTTCGTCATCGCGACGGCCACCACCCGCCCGGTCAAGCTCGGCCAACCGTTCACCCGCTGGTCACTGCGCAAGCTGGTCGCCTACCTGCGGAAAGTGCACGGTCGGGTGATCCGCATCGGCCGCGAGGCATTACGGTGCCTGCTCGCCCGCCGCGGCATCACCTTCCAGCGCACCAAGACGTGGAAGGAGTCCCCGGGCCCCGAGCGCGATGCCAAGCTCGACCGCATCGAGGAAGTCCTGGACCGCTTCCCGGACCGGGTCTTCGCCTTCGACGAGTTCGGCCCGCTCGGGATCCGGCCCACCGCGGGCTCGGGCTGGGCCGGACAAGGACATCCCGACCGGCTGCCGGCGACCTACCACCGTACCCATGGCGTCCGGTACTTCCACGGCTGCTACTCGGTCGGCGACGACCGCCTGTGGGGCGTCAACCACCGCAAGAAGGGCGCCGTGAACACGCTGGCCGCGCTGAAGTCGATCCGCGCCGCCCGGCCCGACGGCGCCCCGATCTACCTGATCCTGGACAACCTGTCCGCCCACAAGGGCACCGACATCCGCCGCTGGGCGAAGAAGCACAAGGTCGAGCTGTGCTTCACCCCGACCTACGCCTCCTGGGCGAACCCGATCGAGGCCCACTTCGGGCCGCTTCGGCAGTTCACCATCGCCAACTCGAACTACCCCAACCACACCGTGCAGACCCGGGCCCTGCACGCCTACCTGCGCTGGCGCAACGCCAACGCCCGCCACCGCGACGTCCTGGCCGCCGAACGCAAGGAACGCGCCCGCATCCGCAGCGAGAAAGGCATCCGCTGGGGCGGACGCCCCCTCACCACCGCAGCCTGACCAACCCGGCGAACCAACACGGTCAGAGCACTAGGCTCCCTGTGAACTTCAGCCTCGGCGCACGCCGGGGCTTCTTGTGCGGGTGCTCCGAGTTGGGGCGCCGGGGGGTGGGCGAATGATGAATGCTTTTGCGGTCGGAAGACGGGTCGTTGCGGCGGCGGGGGCCGTTGCGGTGCTGGCGCTGACCGGCGCGTGTGGTGCGGACAGCGGGGACGATGCTGGGGGACGTAAGCAGTCTGCGACCGCCGGGTCCGCCTCGTCTGCGAGCTCGACGCCGCAGCAGGTATCCGGATCGCCTGCCTCCGCGGCCGGGAAGGGGCTCGACCAGAAGGGCCTAGACCGCCTGGCGCTGACCGCGCACGACGTCCCCGGCTATACCGTGAACACCGTCACGGGTAAGGGCAGCCCGGTGAACCACGACGACCTCACGACCTACCGCGCCGTCACACCCGCGCCTTGCCGACCCGTTTACGCGGCCGCACAGCTGGGCAGCCTGCACGACTTCACTGCCCATGTCAGCCAAGACATCGTGACCGCCTCCGACGATCTCGGGCAGCACGCGAGTGTCGGCCTGACGTCCTACACCCCTGCCGACGCCCGCACGGTGATGACCGAACTGGGCGCAGCGCTTCCGAAGTGCGCCGCCGCCGAGATGCGCCCGTCCGCTGCCCACCCCGGTGCTGGGCTGGGGTATTCCGACACCCAGCCCCGGTCCCTTTCCGGCTACGGCGACGAGGCTCTCGCTTTCGACGCCACCCAGGTCATCGACGGCGGGGGACCCAGTATCCCCGTCACCGTCCTGGTCGTCCGCCAGGACTCCACCATCGCCACGTTCCTGTCTCTCAACCCCTTCCAACCCCCGACCATCCCCCAGGACATCGTCGACGCGCAGCTGAAGAAGCTCGCCTGACTTCGTCGGGCGGGGGATGACGTACGTGGCGCGGCTCGCAGCACACCTTCGGCCAGGGGATCCGGCCTCCACACAGATGTAGTGGCACGGGGGTGGCACGAGCTTGAATACGGCGAAGGGCCAGCCCGGGAGGAAGCCTCTCCTGAGCCGGCCCTTCTCTCTGTGCCCCCAGCCCGACACATCGAGAAGCAGGGAAAGGGGAGGGCGGGGACGGGTGTGGGTGCGCCTCGGGGACCGGGGCGTCGTCCTTGTTGTTGCGCGTCGGCGGGGCCTGCGCGCTTGAGGCGTGGGCCCGTTGCTGCCGCATACGTGGCCGTGGCGAGAGCGAGGGGGATCAGAGAGCCCAAGTCCCGGGCCTGGATTCGTTCCCGAGTTCGCCGCCAGCGGTATTCCTCAAGGCTGCTCGGGCGGCCTGCGTCGTTCGCGCTGGTCAGTTCGCGGTGTAGGTGCGGTGCCACGCGAAGTACGGCTCGCGGTGGGAGCCATGGTCGGGGACGAGCAGTCCCTCAAGTGCTTCGGCGGCCGCGGCAAGGTCTGGGGTCGTCACGGCCTTCGTATTGACGGCGATGACTCCTGCGGGAGTGACATACACATGGCCGTGCTCGAACAATTCGTCGCAGCCGAGCAGGCAGGCGGGCACGATGTTGGCCATCTGCATGCGTTCCTCATGACTGGCCTGGCTCCGTCGCTTGATGTGGGCGGCGCGGATGAAGCGAACTGGCAGAGTGCGAAGAGGCCTGGTGAGATGGACTGCGCCATCGACATCATCGACACGCTGGAGAAGACCGGCGTTTCAATGCCAAGGGCGACACCTTGGTCGCGAAGTTCAGCAAGGTGACGAACAGGCCGATCCGACCGTGCTCTTCCCTGAGGAGATGCGGGTCGAGACGGAGAGGCGCGACGAGATGGACGACTTCGGCGCCGAAGGAGTCCAGTGCATCGGATCCGGCCGGGCAGATTTCACCAGGCAACAGGGCGCGGCAGAACCCGCGGCAGCTGAAGGTACGCGCGAGCACCCCGGGAGTGTCAGTGCCGGGACGTAGAGTCAGGGGCTAGCCGAAAGGCCCTTCGGACGACGAAGGGAGACCCCTGCGAAGCCATGCCCTAGGAAGCTGCTTCGCGAATCGGGGTCTCCCCTTCGCCTGACGTCGGGCCGCCGATCCGTCGAAGGAGTCCACGAGCCGTGACGTCCCTTGACCGTACCCCAGCGGGTACGGAGTCCTCCGCTCCCCGCTTCTACCCGTGGCTGCCGGTCGTGACCACTCTGGCGACCCTCGCCACGGTGCTCGTCCTCGCCCTGACCGGCCATGGCCCGGCCGCCGCCGCCGCCGCAGCCGTGGGAGCTGCCGCCGGCGGCGTACAGATCACCGTGCACATCCGGCGCTGAAACTCGCTCGGGCGCCCCATGGGGCGCCCAACCGTGTTGTGCCCGGTCGGCAAGTTCTCCGAGACCATCGTCTGCTCCTCCCTGTCTCTGGTCACAGTAGGTGGAGGCACTGACAATGCCCTCCGACCAGCGGCTTTCATCACGGAATGCTGACGCCCCGCCCAGACCATGACCCCAACAGGACACACCCGTGATCGTGCTGTGTCAGGTCGGCAAAGCGATCACGTACGAGGGTTGTGGCCCGAACGGTGTCGCGGTGCTCATCGAGTGCCTCACCGACAACCGCAACCGCCCTCCTCCGACGTGCGTGTCGCCATGACCCGCAACGGCGGCTCCATGGCGGACCCGGGCTCTGTCTCGTACCTCTTCAACCGCAACGGCGTCGTCATCGTCCCCAGGGGTGAGCTGACCGAGGACGACGTGCTCGGAGCCGTCCTGGACGCGGGCGCCGAGGAGGTCAACGACCTCGGTGACGTCCTTCGAGGTCATCAGCGAGGCCACCGACCTGGTCGCGGTCCGAACCACCCTCCAGGACGCCGGGATCGAATACGACTCCGCCGACGCCAACTTCGTCCCGACCATGAAGGTCGAGCTCGACGAGAAAGGCGCCAAGAAGATCTTCAAGCTGATCGACGTCCTCGAGGACAGCGACGACGTGCAGAACGTCTTCGCCAACTTCGGCGTCAGCGACGAGGTCATGGAGAAGGTCGACGCGTAGCACTGCTGCGAACCGAGCGGATTCGGCCTACTCCTCCCGGTCAAGCAACCGCCACTCGCTTCGCTTCCACCGGCCCCGGAAGTCGCCATCCAAAGGAAGGCTCAAAAGATGAGCGATTCAATGAGTGAATAAGCGAGCGATCCAATGAGCGATTGGGTAGGTGTGGTCCGGAGGTGAGCTCTGTGCCCACTGAGAACGAGCTGTTCAGTGCCGTGGAATGCGCTGCTGGAGCAGGTCGCCCAGGACGACCTGCCGCCGCCCGCTGAGCGCAAGCGGCTGCGCGAGGCTGCCGAACTGAGCCAGACCCAGATCGCCAAGGTTCTGGGAACCCGCCGGGAAGCCGTAGGGAACTGGGAGTCCGGCAAGACCGAGCCGCGGCCGCCGCAACGCACTGCCTATGCCCGACTGCTCGAAGGCCTCGCCGCGCGCTTCCCCGCCCCCCCAGACCGAGGCGGTCACCGAGCCGGTCGTACCGGACACGTTCACTACCGAAGCCGCCCCGGCTCCGTCGGCGCCGGCCGCCGCGAAGCCGCCCTCCCGTAGGGCGGCGAGCGGCACCAGGCCGACGGCGACGTCGCGGCGCCCGGGCGCGAAGAAGGCGGCGGCGAAGACCACCACGGTGGCTGCCACCGATCCGCGCTTCGAGAACGGCCCCCTTGCCGTCGTCGACTGCGAGGACGGGCAGGTGTCGGCGTACTGCGTCGGCGGCCTGGTCCTGGACGTGCCTGCCAAGTCGCTGTCCGCGCTGGTCGACTGGACGATCACCGAAGCGAAGCTCGGTCAGCCCCGCCTGCACCGCAACGGCCGTGACGGCGACCCGGTCCTGGTCCTCACCTCGGCCGCGCTGGAGCGCTACGGCCTGCCCCGCCGCCTTGTCGGAGGGCGAGCGGCGCGCCGGGGGGCTCGCGGACAGCCACAAGGTGGCCAAGCAGATCAAGAAGGCCGAACTGCAGCTCACCCAGCGGGGGTTCGGGCCCTGGGTGCGCGTCTTCCGCGAGCCGGAGGGCGCGCGGCGGCGCTGCGTGCAGAGCTGTGCATCCCTTCCTGGGGGGCGCTGGATGTGCGGGAGTGGGATCACAAGGACAACCCGAAGCTGCCGTCCATGCACGCCGCCGACCTCGCCCGGTACCTCGGCACGTACGCGCAGCTGGCGCTGACGCCGCGCGGTACCGCGTCGACCACCGGCCTGGAGCTGATGACCGCGCTGCGCCTGCCGACCCGCGCGGAGAAAAACGAGGACACCGGGGAGTTCGAGCGGACGTTCAACGCGGACGCGCTCACCACGGTGTACGACGTCGTGGAGTGCGAAGTCCCGGACGAGCACCCGGTCCTCAAGGGCAAGTTCGCGCGCCACCACCTACGGACCCCGGCAGAGATGCTGATGGAGGAGCCGTACGACTGGTGCCGGCCGCTCACCGATGACGAGTGCCTGAAGCCGTACCTGGTCGCCGTCGACATCAATATGTCGTTCGCGGCGGCCGCCAACGGCCTCACTGTCTGCCTGGACGGCCCCACCCACCTGACCGGCAACCCGGCGTTCGACCCGAAGCTGCCCGGTTCGTGGCTGGTCGACCTTTCCCACGTCGACCTCTCGCGGGTGCAGATCAACGGCCGTACCGTCGACGCCGACCGGCTCCCCTCGCCGTTCACGCCGAGGGCGACCGCCCGACCGGCCCTGCCTGGTACGCCACGCCCACCGTCGGGTACGCGGTGGAGCTCGGCTTCGAAGTCGCGCCGCTCGAGGCGTACGTTCGCCTGCACTCCGGCCGCTACCTGGACCCCTGGTACAACCGGCTGCGCGACGCGTACGTGCAGGCGATGGCCGAACTTGGTGTCACCACCGCGATGGGCGGGAGCGAGTTCCTGGAGGCGATGGCCCGCTCCAAGAGCACCGACCCGAACATGGCGCTGCTCGCGAAGGCGATCAAGGCGACCGCGAAGGGCGGCATCGGCAAGCTCCGGCAGCGCAACCGCGGCCAGGTGCCGTACTACGAGCCGTGGCCGGCACTGAAGCGGGAGACATGGCGCCCGGACATCCGGGCCGCCGTACTCGCCAACCAGCGGGTCGGCATCCACCGCAAGCTGATGAAGACCGCCGCCGCGGCCGACCTGTACCCGGTCGCGATCGGCACCGACGCCATCGTCTACCCCTCCACCGGCCCCAGCCCGCTGGACGTCCTGCCCTACACGGACGAGGGCAAGCCCGCACCGGGCACGTTCCGGCTCGGCATCTCGCCCGGCATGGTCAAGCACCAGGGCACCCAGACCGTGCTCTGGGCGGAGCAGCAGTTCGAGGAGGCCGGCGCGGTGTTCAACCTGTCCAACCTCATCAAGACCGATCCGAGCGCCGGGGAAGGGGAGTAGCCGACCATGGTCGACTCGATCGGGGACAGCCTGGACCAGGCCCTGGAGGGGGCGTTCACCCGCCGCATCCCGCAGAGCGCCCAGGCGCAGATGAAGTTCCTCGTCAAGGCTCAAAGGCACCAAGGCCGCGGCACAGGCGCTCGGGATCTCCCAGCGCACCGTGGAGCGGTACGTGGCGGGCAAGTTCAAGCGGCCCCGCCGGGACCTCCGTGAGCGCATCGAACGTGAGGTCAAGAAGCGGTGGCAGCCGCAGATCCGGGCGAAGGCGAGGAGAAGGCGGCTTCCACCGGCGGCCTGATCCTCTCCACCCGCGCCCGCTTCGGGTTCACCGCCGCGCCCGGCACGACCGACGACGCGCGCATCCGCGACACCTCCCAGGCCCTGCCGCCCGAGTTCGCGGACCAGCTGTTCGCCGCCCGCGAGCAGGGCGCCACCGAGCAGCAGCTTCAGCAGATCGCGGCCGACGGCCTGGCCCGCATGTACTTCCGAGCCAACAACTCCCGAGCGCACGGCCTGGGCGTGGAGTTCACCGACGTGGAGCACATCCAGATCGAGCTGTAGAGACTCAAGACGTCAACTGCACACACAACTGGGCTTCGTCCAAAGCCTCGGGCGATACGGAATAGAGCACACTGGCCAGAGGCATTAGGGCCCAGCAGGAAAGCGCCTCGGCAAGAAGGATCCTTCCCTCTCTGGTAGGCCCCCTTTGCCCCGCTATTCGTCCGATAGTCAAGGCCATACGCCCAAGATCAGAGATGGTGTGGGCGAGGGTGGTGGCTTCATCGTGGTGGCCGGCTTTCGCCAGTGCCTCCGCCACTGTGGCCAGGGCGTTCGCCTGCTCGTCGGGGCTGGTGATGGTGCGGGCGAGGGCGGTGGCCTCATTGTGGTGGCCGGCTTTCGCCAGTGCCTCCGCCACTGTGGCCAGGGCGTTCGCCTGCTCGTCGGGGCTGGTGATGGTGCGGGCGAGGGTGGTGGCCTCATTGTGGTGGCCGGCTTTCGCCAGTGCCTCCGCCACTGTGGCCAGGGCGTTCGCCTGCCTGTTGGGGCTGGTGATGGTGCGGGCGAGGGCGGTGGCCTCATCGTGGTGGCCGGCTTTCGCCAGTGCCTCCACCACTGTGGCCAGGGCGTACGCCTGCCTGTTGAGGTCGGTGATGGTGCGGGCGAGGGCGGTGGCCTCGGTGTGACGGCCGGCTTTCGCCAGTGCCTCCACCACCATGACCAGGGCGTACGCCTGCTCGTCGGGGCTGGTGATGGTGCGGGCGAGGGCGGTGGCCTCGGTGTGACGGCCGGCTTTCGCCAGTGCCTCCACCACTGTGGCCAGGGCGTACGCCTGCTCGTCGGGGCTGGTGATGGTGCGGGCGAGGGCGGTGGCCTCATCGTGGTGGCCGGCTTTCGCCAGTGCCTCCACCACTGTGGCCAGGGCGTACGCCTGCTCGTCGAGGCTGGTGATGGTGCGGGCCAGGGCGGTGGCCTCGGTGTGACGGCCGGCTTTCGCCAGCGCCCCGGCCACTGTGGCCAGGGCGTACGCCTGCCTGTTGAGGTCGGTGATGGTGCGGGCGAGGGTGGTGACCTCGTCATAGAGGGTCATGGCTTCGTCCTGGCAGCCGCGATTCGCCAGTGCCTCCGCCACTGTGGCCAGGGCGTTCGCCTGCCTGTTGGGGCTGGTGATGGTGCGGGCGAGGGTGGTGGCTTCATCGTGGTGGCCGGCTTTCGCCAGCGCCCCCACCACCGTGGCCAGGGCGTACGCCTGCTCGTCGGGGCTGGTGATGGTGCGGGCTAGGGCGGTGGCCTCGTCACAGACGGTGGCGGCTTCGTCGGGGTGGCCGGCTTCCGCCAGTGCCTCCGCCACTATGACCAGGGCGTTCGCCTGCTGGTTGGGGCTGGTGATGGTGCGGGCGAGGGTGGTGGCTTCATCGTGACGGCCGGCTTCCGCCAGCGCCTCCACCACCATGACCAGGGCGTACGCCTGCTGGTCAGGGCTGGTGATGGTGCGGGCGAGGGTGGTGGCTTCATCGTGACGGCCGGCTTCCGCCAGCGCCTCCACCACCGTGGCCAGGGCGTATACCTGCTGGTCAGGGCTGGTGATGGTGCGGGCGAGGGTGGTGGCTTCATCGTGGTGGCCGGCTTTCGCCAGCGCCCCCACTACCGTGGCCAGGGCGTTCGCCTGCTGGTCGAGGTCCGTGATGGTGCGGGCGAGGGTGGTGGCTTCATCGTGGTGGCCGGCTTCCGCCAGCGCCCCCACTACCGTGGCCAGGGCGTTCGCCTGCTGGTCAGGGCTGGTGATGGTGCGGGCCAGGGTGGTGGCTTCATCGTGGTGGCCGGCTTCCGCCAGCGCCCCCACTACCGTGGCCAGGGCGTTCGCCTGCTGGTCAGGGCTGGTGATGGTGCGGGCCAGGGTGGTGGCTTCATCGTGGTGGCCGGCTTCCGCCAGCGCCTCCGCCACCGTGGCCAGGGCGTTCGCCTGCTGGTTGGGGTCGGTGATGGTGCGGGCCAGGGTGGTGACCTCGTCATAGAGGGTGGTTGCTTCGTCCTGGCAGCCGGCTTTCGCCAGCGCCCCGGCCACCGAGATCAGGGCGTTCGCCTGCTGGTTGGGGTCGGTGATGGTGCGGGCCAGGGTGGTGACCTCGTCATAGAGGGTGGTTGCTTCGTCCTGGCAGCCGGCTTTCGCCAGCGCCCCGGCCACCGAGATCAGGGCGTTCGCCTGCTGGTTGGGGCTGGTGATGGTGCGGGCCAGGGTGGTGACCTCGTCATAGAGGGTGGTTGCTTCGTCCTGGCAGCCGGCTTTCGCCAGCGCCCCGGCCACCGAGATCAGGGCGTACAGCTGCTCGTTGGGGCTGGTGATGGTGCGGGCCAGGGTGGTGGCCTCATTGTGGTGGCCGGCTTTCGCCAGCGCCTCCGCCACCGTGGCCAGGGCGTACGCCTGCTCGTCGGGGCTGGTGATGGTGCGGGCCAACACAGTTGCCCTATTGACCAGACCAGCATTTCCCGGCGCCAATCCGTAAGCACTGGCCGACAAACTATCCCGCTGGGAACGAGAGCCAGCTCGGGTAGAAATCGTTGTGCGATCTGCACTGGCGAGAGTAACCAGCCCAGTCACACATGCTTGCTGGGCCACAGCTCGAAATGCACGGTTAGGGAGAGAAGAGGCAGTGGTCAGTACAAGTTCAGCTTCCTGCGGCGTTGTCACCGCCTGGATAATTCCTCCGAATACATCGTGGATGCGCATCGTCTCTTGGCACAGGCTGGCGAGGGTTAGAGCTTTACGCATGTGTCCGAGGCGCGCCCACGTGACGATGACTCCGGTGGGGGTGGTGGATGCCTTCTGCCGGAGGCGATCGCGGTGGTGCGCGAGGCGGACGCAGGCGCGTAGGTCGGGGTCGTGTGCCGAGTTGTGAAGGGTGAAGGAGTCGCTGACCTCGGTGAGGGCTTCGGAGTCGGTTCCGGTGGTCTGCCACAGGCGTTCGTGGCGTGCTGAGTCGGTGGCCAGTTCGGTCAGCCGTGCGGTGTCTTTTGTTTCGCGCAGCATGCGGGGGTATCCGAGCAGTGCGAATTCGGGTGTTGTGGTTGGCCATCCGTCCTGGCGTACTTGGGACACGTATGTGTGGAGGCGGTCGCGGTGGCTGTCGAGTTCCGCGACGGGCAGCAGGTTGCGGGCGCTGGTGGCGATTTCCTGGTGGGCGAAGGAATACAGCGTTACTGGCTGTCCTGTAGGGTCCAGGGCCCACTGGGCGGGGCGGACTTGGAACGAGCGGCCGACGGAGCCGCCGAGGATGAGTTCGATGCGCCGGGCGGTCTGTCCGGTCAGGCTGGCGAGGTCGGTGGCGCTCAGGCCGCCTCCGCCTGCGGCGGTGAAAGCGACCAGGTTCAGCGGGAGACCGCCTGAGGCGATGAGGGCTTCGAGGTCCCGTTCGGCGTCCGCGCGGACGGCTACAGCGGCAGGTGACGGCTTGAGGTCGTGGTTGATGGTGGAATCCCACAAGGGGTGATCTCTGGAGACGTCCCCAGGAATGGGAGGATTGGGCCGCCCTGCCACGATGATCCGCAGGCCACCGGGCGGGATGCGGGGGAGCAGGGCGGCGATGCTGTAGCCCGTGCTGGCGGTGGCCACGCCGCTGTCCTCGTCCATGCCGTCCACGGCGAGCACGACATGCCGGCCGTTCGCCTGAGCCTGAGCTGCGGCGCGCTGCAGGCCTGCCTGGAAGCCGCCTGGCCGGGTGCAGTCCAGTTCGTCGTCCTGGAGGTAGGCGCGCAACTGTTCCTGGAGGGCGGACAGGAAGGCCGTACGGTCGGAGCGGCCAGCCATACGGGCGGTGATGAAGAAGGCCAGGACGTCGACCTGCTCGGGCGGGTGCAGGACGAATTGCGCCATGAGAACGGTCTTGCCGGACCAAGCCTCTGCGAGCCAGCGCCAGTAGCCGCCGTTCGGAGCGACGGGAGCGGTGGCGAACTGTGCCATCTCCCTCAGCTCTTCTTCCCGTCCCTGAAAGGCGGCTGCCTCGAGGGACTCCACCTCCAGCAGGTAGGACGACCGCGGTACCCGCCGGGCCCCGGCCACCACCACGTCGCCGAGGACGCTGATGCTGTTGCTGTCACCGGTGACGGTCAGTCCCTGGCTACCGCCCGTGCTGACCGCCCGTGCTCCTGTCGGCCCCCCGGGCAGTGCACGAGCAGGCTTCTCGGATCTGGAGCCGGCTTCCCTCCCCAGGTCTGTATCGCACTGTTCAGCGGGGCTGGTAGGGGAGGTGCTGGCCTCGGCAGCGCCGCGTTTCCACCACTTCATGACTGCTCGTTCTCGTCACCCGTGATCGCCTCACCGATATCACCGGATGCGGATACGCCGCGCTCGCCCGGAGCACTGGTCGATGGCTGAGGGGCGGTCGAAGGCGCAGCGGCTGGGAGAGAAGGCGCCGGGCCCTGGAGCCGGTTCCCGTCACCGGTGACCGCACGTCCGATATGGCCGCCCGCCTGTACGGAACGGCCCCCGGCCGTCGAAGGACCGCCTGTGCCGGACGGGGACAGCTGCACGAGGGAGACAGCCAGAGCCACGGCACCCAGTACCGCTCCGACGACACTGGCCACACGATCAGCGGTGTCCAGATCCGCCAGCAACAGCACCAGCACCAGCGAGATGCACACGGCGCTCGAAAGGCCGACCGCTACCCAGACCCACCAGCGTGTGCCACCCGTTCCAGAACCCACTCGAATTTCCCCCTCCCACGGCGGCTACAGCCCGCGGGCAGAACGTAGTACTTCGGCACCTAGAACGTCGAATGCACTGAAGGCAGTTCCGTTACAGCCCAGATGGAGGCGATGCGCTCTAGTCAGACGGTGCCTCAGTGAGGCACCGTCGATGAACCCGACTAGCACAGCACCCTCAACACACAGGGAGAAACGGCCAGTTGAGTTATCAGCCGCGTGACTTTTTAGAGCCCGTCTACGACCCCGCCGCGGGCCACGCCCACTTCGTCCTCTACACCGAGCCCAAGTACGGCATCGTCGGGGCGGCGTGGAACGGCACGGTGTCCATCGAGCGGGAGTCCCCGTACGTGCAGGAGTGGCTGGGCGGGCTCCAGCCGTGCGCGCCGAACACTCTGCACACCACGCTCGTGCCGTCGGACAAGATTGCCGATCTGTTCCATGCGTGCGTGGACGACGACAAGGACTCCCCGGCGGCAGTCGGTGGAGCGGGCTGTCTGTGCTTCAAGACCGGCCGGAGGAAGCACTGGCGGCAATCACCGAGGCCGCGGACATCTACCGGCAGCTGGCTGCGGCGCGCCCCGACGCCTTCCAGCCCGACCTCGCCTTGAGCCTGAACAACCTCTCCAACCGACTGGGAGGCCTGGGGCGGCCGGAGGAAGCACTGGCGGCAATCACCGAGGCCGCGGACATCTACCGGCAGCTGGCTGCGGCGCGCCCCGACGCCTTCCAGCCCGACCTCGCCTTGAGCCTGAACAACCTCTCCATCCGGCTGGCCGAACTGGGGCGGCCGGAGGAAGCACTGGCGGCAATCACCGAGGCCGCAGGCATCCGACGTGAACTGGCTCACGGGCGGCCAAAGGTCTATCAGGCCGCTCTTGAACAGTCCCTCAATGTGCTGTCCTGGGTTAAGGAGCAGCTAGAAGACGCGTCGAGCGGAGACAGTGACCCACCTGGGTAGCCAGAGCAGCTACGTGTACCAGCAACAGGGCAATTGTAGGGAGCGCTCCGACGTAGCCGCGGGGCTCCAGATCAGCCAGAACCATCCGTTAACCGCCAGTCAGCAACCGAGGCGCGGCAGACCCGGGTCTGCCGGACCGGATGTGTGGGCAAACTGGCGCGAGCGGCGTGAACGCGGCCCCGGTCTCCTCGGTCATCGCAGGAAAGAACTGCTTCGCCAGGGTCGATTGCCCCGATGTCGTCCACGTGTAGTCAGCACACCCGTCCAGGGCTTGCCGGATGAGGCGCCGTCCGATGCCCTGCCGATGCCAGTCGTCGATGATCGAGATCTTGGAAATCACGCCGTGCCGGCAGATGCCGCAGGTCTTCCACACCACGACGGCGAAGTCGTACGCGTCCCTGGTGTACACCCGCAGAGCCTGATGACCGCCTTCTTGATCATTGGGGTAGTACAGCCAGAAGCCCCTTGCGCGAGGGTGCCGCAGCTTCATCCGCCTCCACTGCCCGCTGGTCAACCCTTGCGGAACCATCACACTCCTCTTGTCCGGGGCCTCGGCGGCCAGACGCCATCGTGATGCCACCGCGTTATACCCGGCTAAATCGCGGCCTGGTGTCTTGTAGTACCTCAGCGGACAATCTGTGCAACATTCTGTTGTCCGAGGGGGGCCGGTATGGGCGTGTTGTGGCCGCTGGAGCCAGCAACGGGAGCCAAACACCGCCTGTACAAGAGCTACTTCGACGCCTGGTGGCCGATCCTTCTCCAACCCAGCCCCAGCTCGGGACGCAGCTGGTCGAAGGTGACGTTCCTCGATGCCTTCGCCGGCCCGGGCCGCTACGAAGCCGGCGAAGAAGGCTCTCCGGTGTTCAACCTCCGCGGGCTGCTCAACCACGCTCACGTGCACAAGATGGGACTGTCCCGGGAGCGGGTGCAGCTGCTTTTCATCGAGAAGGACCGTGCCGCGTACGAGCACCTGGTGAACGAACTGCACAAGAACTTCGGGCCGCTGGACCAGCTGCCCGTGCGGGTGGAGGTGCGGCGAGGCGAAGCAGGCCGGGACAGCGTAGCGCTGCTGACCGAACTGAAAGCCTGGGGCCAGCCGATCCTTGGGGTCTTCGACAGCTGGGGCAACGTCAATACCCCGCTGTCTGTGATGGGCCGCATCGCAGCGAATCCCGCCAGCGAAGTCATCGTCACCTTCGGCCCAAACTGGTTCAGCCGACGCAAGGAACTCAACGAGGACATCGTCGACGGGGTGTTCGGCGGCCGGGAACACTGGACGCATGTGGCTGCGGCCCGCGACAGCGAGGACATGTGGCGGGCCTGGCTGGACAGCTACCGCCAGGCCCTGCACCGCGTCGGCTTCGACCACCGCCTGCAATTCGAAGTCGTCCCGAAGACTGGCCAACCGCTGTACCTGGTCTTCGGCACCAAGCACCCTCGCGGCGTGGAAGTGATGAAGGACGCCATGTGGCGTGTCGACAAGAGCGACGGCATGCGCTTCAGGGACCCCCGCGTCCGCAACGCCGTGGCCCTCGGGCAGGTCTCCCTGTTCGACGACGGCGAGGTGACCGACCCCGAATTGCTGACCCTGGTTGAGCAGCGGCTCTGCCAGGGGCCGGCCAGCGTCGAACAGTTGGAGCAGTGGCTGCTGCTGGAGACCTCGCAGTGGCGTGCCCGAGATGCACGGAGGGCCCTCCACTCACTGGACGGAAACGGCCGGGTGATCGTGCCCGCCGGCCGCCTCACCAAGGCCAGTGTGGTCAGCCTGCGGTGACGGCCCCTCTGGCCGGCATCTCATCCCAGGTGCGCCCTTCGAGTTCACGTCCGAGCGACTTCGGCGTGCGACCGCCCCACTGCTTGAAGAAGAACGCCACCTCCGCGTCCGTGCACACGTCGCGGATGCCGGCCACCCACTCCTGCTGCGTCGGCCGGAAGCGCGGCCCGGACTCGCCTCCCGCGATCACCCAGTCGATGCCAGTGACGTCCAGTCCGTCCAGCGGCCCCAGCAGCGGCTCGCACGACAGGAACTTCACCGCCGCCGGCACCTGCCGCAGATCATCGACGCGCGGCAGCTCCTTCGTGCTCTCCACGGAGACACCCATCCACAGGTTTGCTGGCCACTCCAGCCTGTCGGCGACCTGCCGCAGACGTCGGGCCCGCTTAGTGAGCACCTGGTAGGTGTGCTGCGGGGTGTCGGCGATGACGTCGAAGACGCGGCGCACGTAGTCGAGCGGCACCCGGGCGTGGAACAGGTCGCTCATGGAGTTCACGAACACTGTCCGCGGATTCCTCCAGCCGTACGGGACGGCCAGAGCATCGGGGTGTAGCGTCAGCCCGAAGCCGGGCCCGGACGTGCGCGGGTCACCGTCGGTCTGGTACTTCGCCGACCCCATCGCCTTCAGGCGCTTCGCCAGCGTCAACGCGTAGCAGTTGTCGCACCCCTCGGAGACGCGGTCGCATCCCGTGGTGGGGTTCCACGTCGCCTCGGTCCACTCGATCGAACTGCGGTCGCTCACCGGCCGGCCCTCCATCCCCTAGAACCGAGCCTCATCCTGGACGGCGCTGCTGCGGCCCGCGGTAAGCCCAACGAGTCGTCGCACCAACCGACACCGGCATCCAACCATCCACCGTTGATGCCGTATCCAGCATCCCGAACATAGAACATTTGTTCACTTCCTTCTGCTAGTACGCCGTGCACAAAACCGGCCATCCGTGCACGTGCTCTGCCATCAACATCACTTCGTATTCCGGCAGTTCACGCCAAGTGCCGCATCGGCCCCGGCGTGGCGGGCGCGCTCAGCTCGGGCTGGCGAACAGCAGCCGCATGGACAACGTTCGGCTTGATTGGGGCCGGCTTGCGACCAGTTGCCGGCGCGGTGTACGGCTCTCACTGTCACCGCCCTTCCGGCTTTCCGGGCGGCAGCGCGGGCGTGGTCGGTGCGGGTCAGGTAGTGCGGCCGGGTAAGCAGGCCTCGCCGGGCGGTGGCGGGGGTCGCGATGTAGCCGGCGAGAGCGTCCAACTGGCCGGCGACGGCTTCGGAGCCCTTGAGGTCGCGGGCTCCGAACTTCCCGAACTCCACGTTGCGCTCAGCCATGATTCCTTCCTTGATCGCCTGTGCGGCGCTGTGAGGGCCGATTGACCTGCCGTGCGCGGGAATTGACGCTGGGACAGGTGATTGGCCGTACAGCGGGTACTCAAGGGTGCGTGACGGGTCCTCCATGTCGGACCCTGCACGCCGGACGGGCTCAGAACGACGCCCGGGCTGCTACTGCCTCGCTCGGTCGCTCCTCGTCGGTCATCGAGGCCATGGCCGCGACCTGCGCCGCCCAGTCTGCGTCCCGCGCCTTCTTCGCGGCGGCAGCGCGGGTCTGGCACCGGGGGCACAGACCAGCGGTCGCCACAGGACGCTCGCACTCCGGGCAGCTGCCGAGATCCTCGGTGGACCCGTCCTCCGGGCGCGCCACGGAGCAGGACGGGCACACGCCGCCGCCGTGCACCCGCCGCCCACATCCCGCCTCGCACGCCGGCCAGCCCTGGCAGGCGCCGCACAGGTCACCGCCGGGAGAGTCCGCCCCGCAGGACGGGCATTCCGGCCGCCGGGTCCGGTGAAGCTCCATCGTCGGAGTGGGCCCCGGGACCTCGACAGCCTCCGGTGCCTCAGCCTGAGCCGGGACCTGTGGCCGCGCACTGAAGTCCTGCGGCGGAACGATCTGGCCGAGGCGGGCCGCGATCAGCGCTGCCATGCTCCGGGTGCGCTCAGCCGGCGCCGGGTACGGCCGGTCGACCAGCACCGCCCGGACCTGCTCCTGACCCACTCCGGCCAGCAACAGCCCGTCGACCACCCGGGCCTGGTCCCGCAGCGTCGTGCTCTGCGCAAGCCCCGCCCCAATCTCCGGGTGATGACGGCCGATCCGCTCCAACAGCCGCTCGCCAGGCGTCCACTTCCGCTCATCGGACTGGTGCCCCTGGTCCTCGATGCCGCCGCCGCTGTCCGTCCGTCCGTCCGTGGCGTGTGCACGCCCGCTCTCCTCTACCTGCACGGACGGACGGACAGCACCCCCACCTTCTGAACGGAGAGTCTGAGCGGAAGGTCTGAACGGGAGGTCGTGTTTCCGCAGGTCAACAGCCGAATGCGGGTCAAAATTCTGACCCAACGGGGCAGAATCTTGACCCAACGGGGCAGAATTCTGACCCGCTTCGGAGTCTGTGGGGAGCGGGTCAGAATTCTGCCCCGCCCTCCGCGCAGCCCTCTCCAGCGCCTCCTTCTCAATGGCGGCCCGGGTCGCATGCTCCGCTGCGGGCTTGATCGAGTCGAGGTGCGCGAACGCGTTGCGCGGCCCGCTGTAGCCCGCACGCGGCTTGTCGTGGATCTTGATGCGCAGAGGCCTCGCGGCCGCGTTGGCGCGGGAGCTGACCGTGACCGCCTTGCCCTCCGGCGTACTGATCAGCCCCACCGCTGAGAGATCCCGCAGCAGGCCGCGGATGCGGCTCACACTGGACGGGCGCCCGCCCTTCATCGGCAGGAGGTGGGCGAGCTGGCGAACCGTGAGCTTGCGAACCGGACCGCGCTTCTCGATCACGAGAGACCGCAAGATCCAGTAGAACCGAATCGCAGAATCGGTCAACTCAGGGCAAAGAGGAATCCAGTCATGCAGCTGACTGGTGTACAGGCCGTCGGTGTCAGGACCGATCAGTTCCATGGACTGACTGTCGTCAGCCTCGTCTGCAAACGGGCGGTGCACTGGGTCATCTCCCCAGGTAGGGGAGCCGAGACCAGCAAGTGTGGCGTACTGCCGAACCCGGAATAGTGGCGTTGCGCTATCTCTAGCGCATACTCTGGGTATAGGTGACCACGCGGGCTCTAGGGCCCACGGGCATCACCCGGCAGACGAGGTCACCTCGCTGCTCACGACTCGGGGCTTTGGTAGGGCGCGAGTCGAATCGCTAGGAAGCGGTCTCGTTGTGGCGACGAGGCCGCTTCAGCGTTTCTAGGGGGATAGAGCAGTTACGTGCACGTCAGCACGCCTCCGTCAGCTCGAATCCTGCAGAAGCATCAGGATGCTTCTCGGCCCACCCCTTAAGCAGGCGCAAGTAGGCGGCGCGATGCTTGGGACGCGGCATGGACTGGCCATTCTCCCAACGCAGAAAAGCCATCCGGTGGACGCCGAAGGCCTCTGCGACCTCTTCCTGCGTCAGACCAGAAGCCTTCCGCAGCCTGGCCCGCACTTCCGGGGGAGGCAGGAGATCAGCTGGTCGGCTGAGTAGCGCGTCCACGGCCTCGAACAGGTCGGTCATCAATCCCCCTTCCATTGTGATCGAAACTGTACATGGATTGCTGCTGCCAGTAGTGCATTTGAGGCTCAATCAGTGTTGCGCGCTGAACTGCCTCACGCCCCGAAAGTCAGCAAGGGCACGTCGTAGAGGTCGGGGTTCTTGGGGCGGGTCATCACCGGGGCGGTGACCTCGACTACGAGCATCTCGACAAGGAACTGCACTTGAGCGCTGAGTAGATGACTCGTGTGTCCGGTGGCTGATCGCGCCTTCTCCCCCAGAGAGGTGTGGATGTGCGGCAGGACCGTGTCTGTCTCGGCGTCGTACGCGAGCGTTCCACACCCCATTGCCTCCACCCCAGCCAGGTGGACCTTGCTCCACACAGGAGCCTCAGGGTTCTCCAACTTCTCGCAGGCACCGACGATCTCTGCCTCGGCGAAGCCGGCGATGAACATGGGGATGTAGCCGTGCCGCACGCCGTTCTCGCGGCAGAAGTCGGCAAGCGTGGGAAAGAAGTCGTCGCCGTGGTCGAAGTTCACGGCGAACGTCCGACCGGTAGTCAGTTCGTAGCTACGCAAGGTGAAGTCCCGGGGGGCTTGGGGCGGTTACGAGAGAGTGCTGAAGACCTGGAGGATCTGCTCCTTGTCGGCACTGGTCATCAGAAGCAAGTGCAGCAGAATGCGTGCCTTGACCGGGTCCAGGGTGCTGCCGGAGATGAGCCCGCGAGCGAGCAGGTCCGACTCGGAGCCGGGGAAGCCGTAGGTCTGCCGGAGGACGGGACCAGATCCGGTGCGCGTGGCCAGGATGACCGGCATGCGCTTGGCGAGGTCGGTAAGAGCGTCTACACAGGCCATCGGGACGTGGCCAGCTCCGAACGCCGCGACCACGAGGCCGTCGACGTGGTCGCCGAGGACATGGAGGAGAGTCCCGTCCTCTCCGATCCCGACCGTGAAGACGGCGGTACGCGCCGAAGCGGTGGCGCCCTGCGGAGCGATGGTCGGGGCCGTGCTGGGGCGGGCCAGGATCCGGACGCGGTCTTCCGCGACGTAGCCGATGGGCCCGGGATACGAGGTGAAGGCGGTGGGGCTCGTGGCGTGAGTTTTGCGGACCCAGCGGGCAGCGTGAATCTCCTCCCCGAACACCACCACACAGCCCATGCCCTGAGCTTCGGTGCTGGCCGCGGTGCGGATTGCGGCCAGCACGTTCGCGGGGCCGTCTGCTCCGGCCATGCTCGCGTTGCGCATGGCGCCAGTGACCACAATGGGCATGGCGCCAGCGGTGACGAGGTCCAGCAGGTACGCGGTCTCCTCGATCGTGTCCGTCCCCTGGGTGACGACCACGCCGTCGACCGTGAGCGTCTCGATTGTCTCGGCGAGCTCGAGCAGGTCGGGGAAGGACAGTGAGGCGCCGGGAAGACGGCGGAAGTCGTGCACCTGGACGTCAATGCCGGTGTCGGCGAGACCTGGTACGGCGGCGACGAGGTCGTCGGCAGACAGCGTCGGCGTCGCGCCGCCAGCGGTCTGCGCGGTCATCGCGATGGTGCCACCGAGCGAGATCACTGCGACGCGGCGGGCGTTGTCTGGCATGGCCTCTTTCCCCTTTGTGAACGGGTAGTTAGTAGTGCGGGATCAGTGGTCGGCCGGAAGCGAGGCCACGTACGCGCACGCGGCGTCGACGCCGGCCGCGGAGACCAGTCGGCTGCGCGACTGGATAAGCCCGGACGATCCGTACCGGGCGAGCTGCCCGCACCGCTGGATCAACCAAGACCACGGCAGATCGAGGTATTGCGCCAGAGCGCGCAGCCGTCCCGCCGCCGTCGGCGCCGCTGTGAGGGAGTCCGCATGGACGTCGCGCGCAGCGATCGTGAACTCCCGAACGACCGAGGACCGGGCGGTTACGTCGACGTGCCACATGCCGTCCCCTCTGACCCAGTTCGCGATTACGGCCTCCTTGTCGGGCGCGACGACGAAGCCCTCAACAGACTCATACGCGGGATCGGATGTGAACTGGGCCTGGATGCCGAGCGACTCCATTAGAGCCACGGCCAGGAACAGCAGGATCCGCTCGTACCTCGGAGAGGAACGGACGACCTCTTCCGGGACGCAGAATGCCCGGGTGCTCGTACTGCCGAGTGCTTTCGTGGTCTCCCGTAGATACGGATACTTGTGATCGAAGATCAGCCAGGCGCTGGCTTCCTCACCACGCTGTTCCCGCGTCCAGAACGCGGGCAGCTCCGGGAGATCCGGCAGCGCCTTCAGGATGTGGCGGGCGCAGAAGTCCGATCCGAGCCACATATGGGCAACCGTATTCAGCCCCGGCGCAGCCTCGCGGCTGACCGCAGAGGAGGACAGTCGTTCATATGCTTTGAGATCACTGCGGGTCTCAGAAAGCGCCTGGTCATCGGCCTGGAGCGCGTCGTCGTAGTTACTGACGGCCCACAGAATGCCGTAGGTGAGATCGTCCAACTCGTAGGCGGCAGGCGCTGTGACCTCGTACATGCCCCCATTCCGTGCAAGCTTGCCTCGGGCTGCGCGCCCGTCAAGGGCGTAAAACTTCGAGATGCCCTCAGTGCTGGCCGCTCCGATCAGAAGACTGCGGTGTGGCCGGCTCAGGAACTCTTCCGCACGCCGCTGGTCCGGGAGGGACACGACCACCCGGCTTCCTTCGATGCGCGCGGGGTGGACTTGCAGGGAGAGCTGGGAGCCGAGCATGGACCGGCCTCCGGGCAGCAGAGCCTGCCAGTCGACGCCGAAGTTCGGGACGGGGCGTGACAGCCGGAGGCCGGACCAACTCTCGGTGGCAGTTCTCGCGAAACCGAAGGGATCCTCTACCGAACTGACCACCGTGGCAGCTGGCGTGGGAAGACCAGCTACCGATGCAGCAGTGATCCCTGCACCGGCGCGCAACAGCGCGCGTCGATCGAGCGCCACGAGTACCACCGTTCCATCGTCGAGACGTCGAGGGACGAAGATCCCTTCGCTGTCCGACGCTGCCGCCTGAGATAGAGCCGTGGCCAGGCCTAACGATGTATCGGATACATACAGCGCCGGATCGGATACATGCCCGGCCCCGCTGTCTCCTCGGCCAATCTCCTGCCACAGCTCGATCAGGAAGCCGCCGGCACCAAGTGTTTGGTCGATGAGCTCGACCTCACTCCGATCCTTCGGCGGCCGGTCGCCGTTCTCCCATCGCTGCACCTTGGAGTGCGAAACGTACGTCTTGGCGGCCAGGTCTCGCATGGACAGGCCGCGCGCCTCGCGAAGCTCCCGGATCACGTAACCAAGGCGGTGCTGGGGCGACTGATCCGGCGTCAGTACATTCGGCCGCTGCCCCACGTCGGGCCCCCTCCATGTATCCAAGTCCCTGTATCCGCCGGACGGATACAGGCCAACCGTAGAAGCTACTGAAGATCACGCCTACACCTGTAGTGGCGGCTCCACCAGCCGACGTTCCCAACTTCCATTGCAGGAGGGCGAAATGACCAGGATCCGGCATGCCCCGAACGCGGTGCATCACGCTACCGATGCGCACGGACGTCCGATCGACTTCACATCCACAAGCACGACACCAACACATGGCTGCCCCTGCACGAGACCGGTCATAGCGCCTCGGTCTCGCGGGAGGCCAGGCGCAGTGGTGGTGCGAGTGGCCGCGATTCTTGCCGCTGGCCTCGTCGTGTCTGTGCTCCTGGTGGTCATCCGAGACATCGTCACCGCCGTAGCCAGCACTGGCCTGACTGGAATGGTTGTGAGGGCGCTTGTGGGGCCTTCCACCAGGCGGGATCGGTAGTGCCATGCCTGAAGCAAATAGGTCCACCCTTGGCGCCCAGTCAGCCTCATCTGCCGTCGCTGGCTTCAAGCCGCTCCAGCCGCTCGCGCAGTTCAGCAACCTGCTCCTCAAGGCGTTTGATCGCCTGGGCGGTTGGATCGGCAACGGCGTTCATGGCCGACTCTCGGATGAAGGAGCCGCGTCCTTGATGGGAGTAGATGACGTCCTCGGCGCGGAGCTCTGCGAGTGCTCTCTGCACCGTTCCGGGGGCGACGCCGTAGTGGCTTGCGAGCTCTCGAGTGCTCGGCAGCTTGTCCTTGATCTTCAGGCGGCCAAGCCTCACCTGGTCTTTTACGTCCTGCACGATGCGCTGGTAAGGCTGCAAGTCCTCGGCCGTCATGAGCCACATCGTAGAGCTCCCTCACCAGTCTAGATAGGTTCACCAGCTTAGTTGACACAGTGTGCCGGTTGAGGCACTGTACCAACTAACCCGAGTAAGCCGGGTAGGTTGCGACTGGGTTTCCCAGCATCGGACCTTTCCGGAGACCGGCACCACTGAGAAACAGCAGGAGTCGTCCGCCCTTCGGGGCGGCCGGGGTTGAGAGCTTCATCAAACTCCCCCGGAGCCTGACGGCCGCGACGACTGTGTGCACGTCGCAGCGCTGTGCGCTGTCTGTCCTGCGGGACGCCCGGCTTGCCGTGCGGCCTGGAGGGCGGAGAGAGCATCGCGACGCGCCCCCTGCCACTCCGTCCATGAGGAGTTCAGTTGTCTGCTTCGCCCCTTGAGCGCACCGCCCGTCCCCGCCGGAGCCGGACCCGCTCGCGCAACGTCAACGGCCGCCCGGCGCTCGTCATCTCCATCCTCAAGCCCCACCAGTACGACCTGCGCCCCGCCTGCGCGTCGCTGATCTGCCCTGACTGCAAGACGTGGGTGCCGATTACCGGTTTCCAGGCCAGCAAGCCCAAACTCGTGCCCCACGACACCGGTCGGGCAGGCAAAGACGCGGCCGTCCGCTGCCAGGGCAGCAACCGCTTGGTCACGGTCGATGTCACGGTCAAGAAGTGGCAGCAGCGTTTGGAGGCCGGTCACGCGGAGACCGGCCATCGCCGCCGGACCACAGTGCGACGCAAGCCGCAGATCGCGCCTGCTCCGGCCGTCAGCCAGATCGCCGCGCAGAAGCAGACATTGGTGCCGCTCAAGACGCTGCGTCCCGAGCGCCGCGCGAACTGACCCACTTCGGACGAACGCCCACGGCCCCAGCCTTTCGATCACTCGGGATGGCTGGGGCCGTGGCTGCTCGTACGACCAGCCACATCCACTTCACGTCAGGAGACCCACATGCCCCGAGACGCTCTCATTTCGCACCAGTACTTCGGCCCGACGCTGGGTGCCGGCTACCTGACCACTGGCCTGAGCCATGACGAGGCGCACCGCCTGATCGGCGCGAACGTACTCGCCGGATTCGCGCCGGTCGCCTACACCCGCACCCCGGCCGGCGACCAGCTGCGCACCCGCGACGGCCGCCCCCTCACGGTCGTCTCGCTGTACGGCAGCAGCCTGATGGGCGTGCTCGAGATAGTGCAGGTCTGAACTGGCAGCCCTGCGCTGCCCGTCGGCGACCATCCCGCTTCGTGCGGGCTGGTGGTCGGCGGAGTGCGCAGGACGCACCGCCCGCCACACATGACGACCCCCCAGGGATTGCAGCCCTGGGGGGTCTTGGTGTCGCGGGCGAACCCTTCCAGCGAAAGGGAACCCACATGACCATCATGGCTGACGGGCCCGTGGCCATCACCCGTCCTCTCTTACCGCGGCGCCCCATTCCGCACGAGCGGCCCCCGACCGGCCCACCCCGGCCGGTCCCCGGCCGCACCCGCCGGCTGCTGCCGCCCGCCCCGGCGACACCGCCGCCCGCGAGCTCCTCGAGGCGCTCTACCGCGAGCACGCGCCGATGGTCCTCGCGGTCGCCGACGGCACGTACCGGGCCGTGACCGGCGAGGTGTCACCGTGAGGCGCCGGCTCGCACGGTTAGCGCACCACCTGTGCCGCGCGAGCGGCCTGCAGTGCGACCAGTGCGGCGGCACCTTCGGCGTCGCACCGGGGCAGCCCGCAGGCCCGGTCACCGCCTGGACGTGCGACGCCTGCCGAAGCCTCGGGTACTGACCGTGCCCGAGGACCTGTACGACCGCTACCAGGTCGCGTACACCGCGCACCGCGAACACCGCGCGACCTGCGCCGACTGCACGGACACCAGCCGCTGCCCCACCGGGCAGCGGCTGTTTGAGTCCTTCACCCGGCTGCAGGACGCCTACCTCAACCGTCAGCGCCAGCAACGGCGCTGACGATCCGCCAGTCGACACCGCCACCTCTGTCGGCTGCCTGACCCGCCCGGCCCGGCCCCACTCCCCCGTGGGCTGGTCCGGGCGGTGTCCAGGGGAGCCGCGCAGCCACGCGTCCTCAACTCCATCGTCGACCTCCCGGAGGTTTTGATGCGAACCCTCACCCCGCCGACCGCCCCGTCCCGGCTTCAGCCCAGCAGCCTGTGCCGGCACACCCCGCCGTGCCCGACGGCCGACAGTCCCGACCGGGAGGCCGCCCGCGTAGTGGCCTCCCACCCCGAGCAGGGATGGAGCCTGCTGTGCAACGGCGCCCTGCTCTTCGACGACACGGGCGAGCTGCTGCCCGACGGCCGGGTCGTCGCCCCGCACCGTCCCCTCACGGCCACGGCCTGACGGCCGCCCGTCACCGCTCGCCCCTGCCGCCACTACGGCGGCCAGCGCGGGCGATGGCGGGCGGCCGGACAGTCCGGCCGACCACTGAGGAGGGACACATGGCGAGCACCATCGCGCTGCGGAAGCCGCTGGACGACAACGGCTTGCCCCACCACGACCCGACACCGCCACCTGCGCTCGTGACGGAGACATCGACGGCAGGCGGATGCAAATTCCAGATCACCCCGGAGGGCATGACGGAGATCTTCGAACGACTCCGGCCGTACCTGCCGCCGTACCTGAAGAGGGTTCAGCACAGCACGTACGCGTTGCGGTTCGAGTTCGCCCCGTTCACGGGACGCGAGTCGGATCCCTCCACCCCGGACACTCACACCGATCCGAAGCTCGCCTACGGGTCTGACGACAAAGCGGAGCGCGCGTTACGCAGGGCCGCCCGCGGCATCCTGGACGACCTGTACGAGCAGGCGCGGCAGCAGTGGCGCGACGCCGCCTATGTCGCCGACCTGCAGCAGACCGTCAAGGACACCGGCGCCCGCTGGCAGGCCTATGAGCGGGAGAACAAGGCGCTGGAGTCGGCTTACGACTACCTGCGCACTCCGGCGGCCGCCACGGACTGGCCCTCAGCGCTCTCCCGCCTGGTCGACGCACAGGAACGGGCCCTGGCCGCGGCCAGCGCGTTCGACGACCGGGCATGGGAGATCGCCCGCGTGCACGACAAGCACCTGTACGCCGACCTCGGACACCATGCCGCGCTCGCCAGGGCGGGCTACCCCGAGGCCACGGACTGGCACATCACGTTGGCCGAGGACTACGGCAGTCGCTACTACAGCGAATGGTCCACCTGCATGCCGCTCACGGAGCGGGTGCGCCGCCTCATCTCACAGCAGGACACCCACGTCACCAAGGTCGGCCGCCTGTCCGGCACGGCCACCGGGCTGACCGAGCAAAGGAGAAAGACCGTGAGCAAGCGAGAGTGGACGTGGCCACAGGCACCCTCCCCGCGCGGGATGGTCCTCAGCGTCCTGGGGATCGTCACCCTGGGAGTGGCCATCCTGTCGATGGCCGTCAGCTACCAGATCCTCGAACCCCGCTTCGGGGCATGGGCGGTCCCGACCGTGGGCGCTCTGGACGCCCTGTGGGTGGTCTTCCAGGCAACCGAGATTCTCTCCGGCAACAACAAGTCCCGCGCCCTGCGCGTACAGATCGCCGGTCTGGCGCTCACGGTCATCAACGCTGCGATCCCCACCGCCGACCTGATCATGCGGGGCTCCGGCCAGTTCGAACTGGCCGTGATTCTCACGCCGATCGCCATCGTCGCGACCAAGACCGCATGGTTGATCACCCTGCCGTCGCTCGGACGGAAGGTGTCGGCCGACACTCAGCAGGCCATCGCGCACAAGCGTCAGCTGGTAGCCGATCAGCTAGAGACCATGGAGGCGGAGGCAGCGCACCGGATCGAGCTGCTGAAGCTCGCAACGGAGCTGGAGCGGCGGGTAGCCGAAGCGGAGACGGAGTACCGCAAGTCGGTGCTGGAACAGCAGCAGGCTATGACCGAGGACCTGCACACGCAGGCCGAAGCCACCGCGCAGACGATCACGGAGAAGGTCCTGCCGGCCTCGGTCGCGGCAATCCGGCTGCCGGAACTCGGACAGTGGACTCCCACCGCCCCCGCCCTGCCCGCCGGGCGCGACGCCTCCGGCACGGACGGCCGTGGTCGTCACGCAGGTCAGGACGATTTGGCGAGTGACCGTGACGGTGAGCGTCGCACCGGGCGCGACGCCGTCGCACTCGCCGAACTCGCGGCCGTCGCAGGCGTGCCGACCCCGCAGCACGGCGAGCCGCTGACCGACGGACAGCTGGACGTCGTGCTGCGGCACCTGCGCTACCGCGACGACCCGCCGATGTCCCAGCGCAAGGCCGGCGCATCCTTCCGCCAGGCCGGGTTCATCGGCAGCGAGGAGCGTGTACGCCGCGCCTGGAACGCGCTGCTGCTGAAGGAGGGCCTCGACCAGGGCGAGGAGGCCGACACAGCCGACGACGAGAGCGACCGCGAAGAGGAACCCGAGGACGCGGACGCCTGAAGACCCCCGTCCGGCACCACCAGTGAGGGCCAGCCCGCACCCTGCGGGCTGGCCCTTGCTGCGACTGCCGGAAGCCAAAACGCAGTCGACCGGTGCAGACCCGGCGAGTGACCCGGCGAGCGGACCTTGCGTCCGCAGACCCGGGGAGCAGACCCGGCGAGCACCACAAATCGCAGGAAAACACCGGTCCGCAGCAGCTCGGCTCGCGCCCGGACAACTACAGAAGGAGGGGGTGTGGGGAATAAGAAACAGCAGGTCAGAGTCAGTGACGACGACCTGTATGGGCAGGCTGCCGGAGGGATCGGCGGCCTGGTCATCGTGTTCGGCATCCTCGCCGCCATCAAGAACGCACTGGGACTGTCCTGGGCAGCGACCGTGCTGCTCGTGGTCGGTGTCCTGGTCTGTCTCGGCTGGCTCGCCTGGAAGGCCCGGGCGCGCTTCAGACGATGGCTCGCGGGCGAGAACCAGCCCGCGGCGGCCGCCAAGGCTGCCACGGCGCAGGACGCACCGGCCACGGCCGCAGTGCAGGAGGCACCGGCCACGGCCGTGATCGGCGGCGACCAGGCCGCCGCGCTGGTGGCCGTGCCGCATCCGCAGCTCACGGCGGCACTCGCCAAGGCGGAAGTCATCCGCAAGGACGAGATCATCCGCGCCGATGAGGTCACCATCACGCCGGTACCCGCACCGGGCAAGGGCACGCGATACGACTTCCTGGTCCCGGAAGGCAAGACGTTCCGGGACGTCGAGAAGCGCCTGGGGCCCGTCGCCGGGATGTTCGGCGTCACCAGGCTGCACACCACGATGGAGCGCAGCCGGGACAACGACCGCCGCACGCAGCTGCTGGTGCTGGACGAGCCGCCGCACACCAGGCCGTTCCCCGCGCCGACCCGGCAGGAGATCGAGACGTTCGCCGGAGTCCCGCTCGGGCACGACGTGATCGGGCGGCTCAACGGCGTGGAGACCTTCGACCGGGCATCGCTGCTGGTCGGCGGAATGACGCAGATGGGAAAGACCACCCTGGTCAACGGTCTGATCACCTGTCTGCTCATTGCGTACGGAGATTTCGACCTGTATTTGCTGGACGGAAAATTCTGCGGGCTGACCAGATTCGAAAAGGTCGCCGTCCGCTACGAGTCGTCCGACTCACCGGCCGTCTTTGAAAGCATGGTCGATGAGCTGAACGCCCGGGGCGAGGCCCGATACGAGAAGAAGCGGGAGGCGATCAGGAACCGGCAGCCTGAGCCGACGTTCAAGCCGGTGTTCTTCATCGTGGACGAAGCAGCAGATTTCTTCGCACACGATGGGACGAACGCCGGTAGGGAAGACGCGGCACGCATCGCAGATAAAGCCCGGTCGCTGGTCTCCAAGTGTCTGGAGTCGGGAATCTCTGTGGTCATGCTGACACAACGCCCGGCACAGAATGCAATCCCGGTCATTGTCCGTGATCAGTTCCTTTACCGGGTGTGCCTGTACGTGGCGTCCGAGGGAACTGCGAAGGTCGCTCTCGGAGACACATACTTCGAGACGATTGCCCCGATCAGTCCACCGCTCCTCGATCCGACGATCAAGGGTCAGGCCGTTCTTTTCGCTCACGGAAAGTCCACACTGATTCGCGGATTCAATTTCTCGGATGATTTCATCTGGGAAGTTGTGGACGATGTGGTCGCCCGGCAGCAGAAGACGCTTGAGCAAGGTCCGGTCACCCCGCTGAAGCAGGCGATCGAGTTGCTGGAGAGCCAGGGGCTGGAGTTTATGCCCACGGCCGAACTCGCGCCTGCTCTCGGGATCACAGAAGCCAATCCAGGGGAGCGCGGAAAAAAGCTCTCCCGCAAGCTTGGCGTCACGCCGGACAAGGACGACAAGGGAACACGCGGTTACTGGATCAGCGATCTGCACGCCGCCGCCAAGTCCGGTTCATGACCCGCCGGACAGCCCGCCAGCAACCCGCCGCAGGCCCGCCGGCAGTCCGCCGTACAGGCGGTTTCACCCGCCGTGCCGCCCGCTTCACGGCGGGCTCACGGCGGGCTTCCGGCGGGCTCGCGGCGGCCTGCCGCTGTACCGCTGATCAGCGGAAATGATCGTTTCGTCTCTCAGGAAGGAGTCAGCACCCTTGCGTGCCTCTACCGGCGTCATCGCCGGCGTAGGAGCGACGTCGTTCGTCATCGTCGCCGCGCTCGTCCAGGCCGCCCCGACCCAGACCGCCGGCGCGGCGCTCAGCCTGAGCGTCCCCGCCAAATACAAAGCGCTGATCGAAGAGGCTGGAAATACCTGCCCAGAGGTCACACCGAACCTGCTCGCCGCGCTCCTGAACCAGGAATCCGGTTTTGGAGAAAAAGCCACGTCACCGGTCGGCGCTCAGGGCATCGCACAATTCATGCCGTCCACCTGGGAAACCCACGGAATCGACGCCAATAAAGACGGAAAGCGCGACGTGTGGGACCCCGAGGACGCCATCCCCTCCGCAGCCCAGTACCTGTGCACCGTCGCCGCAGACGTCAAGGACGTGCCCGGCGACAGACAAAGCAACATGCTCGCCGCCTACAACGCAGGAAGCGGCGCTGTGCAAAAGTACGGCGGTATCCCGCCGTACAAGGAAACACAGAACTACGTCCGGTCGATCCGGGCACTCGCCGCGACCCCGTCGTCCGGCGGACGATCGGCTACCAGCTCACAGGCCGCTACCGCAATCCGGGCAGCAGAGAAAATGATCGGCACCCCGTATTCCTGGGGCGGCGGAAACGCCAACGGCCCCAGCACGGGAATCTGCTGCTCACCCAAGGGACGCACCGGAGCGAACGTCACCGGATTCGACTGCTCCGGACTGACCCTCTACGCGTACGCGAAAGCCGGAATCACACTGCCGCGTACAGCCGCACAGCAATACGCGGCATCCAAGCCGCTGAAGCCGGGCGAAATCCGCCCCGGAGACCTCGTCTTCTACGGGAAAAGTCCCACATCGATTCACCACGTCGGTATCTATATCGGCGGCGGATGGATGATCGACGCACCCCGGCCCGGAGCGGAAGTCCGGTACGACCCCATGGACGTCATGTCCGACCTGTATTCCGTCGCCCGACCCATTTCCACGCAGAGCAAGGAGACCTGAGAATGTTCAAGGCAATCACCCTCGCCAAGCCCGTCGACATGTCCGCCGGCTTCAAGGACTTCTTCGACACCATCGGCCTCACCGGCAGCGGCCTGGTCACCAAGGGCATCGCCGCCGTCATCGCCATCATCGCGGTCCGCATGCTGCTCCAGCTGTCCAACGACCCCAAGGGCGCACTCCGCAAGGGCAGCTTGGCCGTGGGCACCCTGTTCATCGCGGTCGTCCTCGCCCTGTACGGAAACACGCTCTTCTCGACCGTCACCGAAGCCAAGGGCTGATGACCCATGGCAGACAACCCGTGTGACGGCCTGTACGGGCCCAGCAAGAAGTACTGCGAGACCGGCGAAACCCCATTCGACACCGGCGGCGGGCTCACCGGCGGGGCGTCCGACTACGTCAAGGACGTCGTCGACCACTTCCTGCACCTGCTCAAGCAACTGGTCGCCCCCAGCGACGCCTGGGCACCCTCGACTGCCGACAACGGCATCTACCAGGGATTCATGTGGCTGGGACAGCACTTAGCCATCGCCATCTTCACCTGCGTCGTGGTCGTATGCGCCCTGACCGCATGGCAGGGCGTGCCACGGCTACGGCAGATGGGAGCCTCGACCGGCTGGACACTGGCAGCAGTCGCCGGCATGGCGGCCATTCCCGGCGCCGTGATGCTGCTGAACACGGCCATCAGCGAAGCATTCAGGGTCGCCTTCAACTCCAACGAAGGGACCCTGTTCGGGGCCATCCGCGCGGACATGACCGTCGGCCCCGACGCCGGTAACCCCGCGGCGCAGCTCATCATGTGGGCTGCGCTGGCCGTCGCCCTGGGCATCGCCGTCCTGGTCTTCATGACCCGCCAGCTCGGCATCCTCATCTTCGTGTGCATGGCCCCCCTCGTGCTCGCCTCCATGGCGCGGGGCGGGGAAATGGGCGCGGTCAAGGCGTGGGCACAGCGGCTCCTCGGCTTGATGTTCGCGCCGTTCGCGCTACTGCTGCTCTCGCCGTTCGTCTCAGTAGTGCAGGGCTCCCTGGTCCTCGACGCCGTCCTCCTGGTCGCCGTCGACGTCCTCATGCTCCGCATGATCTTCCACGGTGTCCCGTACTTCGGGCCCATGGTGGCCCGCGGAGCGCGGGGCTGGATGGAACGCCGCACGGACAACGGCCTCGCGCGGGCCGCCATCCGCGCGGGAGTCCCCGACCACTACGAAACGGAGACCTCCCCCCGCCAGATCCGCAGGGTCGACACCCCCCGACGGGCCCTGCGCCAGGACGGTGCACAGCTGATGGGCGCCTACGGCGTGAAGGTGGCCGGCAGGACCGGCCGCCTGACCACGGCGTCGGCCGTGGCACAGGCCCGGAACGAGGCAGCCGACCGGGCGGCCCGTACCGAACCCGTCCGGCAGGTGCGCCAGGAGGCACGGGCCGCGTACCGCAGCCAGCCGCCGCCGTCCCCATCGCCGACCCCGCCGCCCGCACCCTCGCCGCCCGCACCCCCGGCGGCCCCGCCGGCCATTCCGTAACACCCGGCCGCTCACGATCACGGGCGTCCGCCATCCCCGGCGGGCGCCCGTGATCGTGGCACCCCCACAACCGGCACGCACCCCACCGACCCGCATAAGGAGCGGCTCCCATGTACTCCCTGACGCCCGGCTACCGCATTCCCGGCCTCCAGCGCGGGCTGAGCCCCGCCGAAACCCTGCTGACCAAGGCGAACGTTCTGGGAGGCAGTGCCGTCCTCATGTCCGCGGTGGTCGCGCCGCCGCCGATCGGGGCGTTCGGCGCGGTCGCCGCGACCGCCGCCCTGCTCAACATCGCCCCCGGACCGCGCTCCCTCGCCCGGTGGGCCGCCGTCGGCTACCGGCGGCTGCGGGAACGCACCCCGCCCGCCTCGATGACCGGGCAGCCCGGATCCACCGCAACGTGGATCCTCTACCCCGACCACGGCACCATGCAGGACCCGCAGCGACGCGAGGCCTGGCACGCTGCCCTCTCCCGCGCCCTGACCCACACCGGAGGCCAGGCCCGCAGCGCCGGAATCCAGGTACACACCACCCACCACGCCCAGGTGGGCGAGCACACCGTGCACACGCAGACGATTTCCGTGCACGTCCCCAAAGGCCTCGCCGGGCAGCCCGACCGCATCCTCGACACCCTGGAGGGCGAGTTCGGCCGGCTCGGCTACCTCGCCCCCGCCGACCCCGACCCGGCCCCCACCGTTGTGGAGCGCGGGCCCGGCTGGGTGCGCCTGGACGACGACCGGTACGCCGCCACGGCCCGGATCACGTCCTGGCCCGACGTCACCGACGGAGACCTGATGACCAGCGTCCTGATCGGCACCCCGGGCAAGCAGGTCCCCGGCTCCTTCTGGGGCTACGAGCGGTCGTTCGCGGTGCTGTACCGGCCGCTGCCCGCTGCCCAGTCCCGGCGCTCCGCGCGATGGCAGGACGCCGCGGGGGGCGCCTTCACCACCGACCGGATCACGTCCGCGCGCCACGAAATGGCCGCCGACACCACCCATGGCGCCCTGGTGGAAGGCGACAGCCTGGTCGACGTCGACGCCTACATGACGGTGTGGGGCGACAGCCCCGGGGCCGTCGCCGACGCCCACTGGCAGGCCTCCCTCGTCACCGACCAGTACCGAATCCGGCTCGACTGGCTCACGGGCCAGCAGCACCGCGCTCACGTGATGACCACCCCGCACGGAGCCTCGACACGGAAAGGAGCGGTGCTTTGATCCGCCTCGCTACCTCGCACGCCGCGATCACCGCCCCGTTCGTCGCCAGTGCGGCCGGATTCCCCGGAATCCCCATCGGCCGCTCCCTGCTGGACGGGCGCGCGTTCCACCTCTCACCCGTACTGGCCGACATGAGGATCCTGCCGTCGACCAACAGCATCGGGCTGGGGGGACTGGGCTCGGGAAAGTCCACCACGGCCAAGGTGCGTATCCGCCGGGAGATCCTGGAGCAGCAGCACCAGGCCGTCGTCGTCGACTCCTTCGGCGAGGACAACGCCACAGGCGAGTGGGCCCCCCTCGTGCGGGATCTGGGAGGCCTGGTCATCGAGGCCGGCGCCTTCACCCTCAACCCCTGCTCGGACCTGTTCTCAGCCCCGGTGCGCGAGCAGCTGGTGCGCTCGCTGATCCTGGCGAGCGAACCGGACGCCCTCACCACGCAGGCGACGCACGCCCTTCAGCACGCCCTGAACCACCCCAAGGCCACCAACCTCAACGGGCTCACCGACGCACTGGTCAACCCGCAGGACGGCCGGTGGCCCGCCGCCCGCCTCGCTGAGTGGGGCGAGAGCGCCGCCATGGCACTGTCCCGCTACACCGAAGGATCGCTGCGAGGCATTTTCGACGGGGAGGATTCGGCGCTGCCGCCGACCGATCTGCCCATCCTGTCCTTCGACTTCACGCGCATGGACCGCAACTCTCCGGCGATTCCCTCGCTCATGGCGGCCGTTGCGTGCTGGGTGGAACAGGTGTGGCTGCGCCAGTCGGCCGCCGTGCACCGGCACCTGGTCCTCGAGGAGGCGTGGCAGATCCTGCTGTCCCCCGCCACCACCGAACTGATCCAACGGCTGCTGAAGAACTCCCGCAAAGCGGCGCTGGAGATGAACGTCGTGATGCACACGCTGTCCGACCTGGGACAGGGCCGCGCGCAGGACCTGGCGCGGCTGTGCGAGATAGCCCATGTGGGGCGGCTCGGACGGGATGAGGCCGCGCTGACCGGAGCGCTCCTCGGTCTGCCTCAGTGGGCCATCGACGCAATCCCCGACCTCGGGCCCGGTCAGGCCGTATGGAAGGTGGGCCCCGCCTACGTCGACATCATCCAGACCGTCATCGACGACCAAGAGGCCCGGCTCACCGACACCGGCACCCGGCGCCGTGCAGCCCAGCAGGCCCACGCCGACCGCGAGGCCGCCGCCCTGGACGATGAGCACGACGACAGAGAGCAGGCCGCCGACTTGCTCGACGCGGAAACCCTCGACGGGGAGATCGTGGAAGCGGAGCTCGTGGACGACACGAGCACCCAGCCCGCGCCGGAACCGGCGGCCGCCGATGACTGGGGGTGGGAGATGCCGCCGAACGTCATCGACACCCGGCACGACGACGTGCTCCAGGCCGCACGAGAGGGCCGCTTCAGCGAGGCCGCCCAACTCGCCGCGATCGGCGAGCGAGAGGACATCACCGCGCACGGCATTCTGTCCGCTGAAGCCATGTCATGGATGTCCACGCGGGCGGAAGTTGCGGAGCTGTCCGGAAACCGGGGCAAGGCCATTTGGCTCCGCGCTACCGTCGATCGCATGGGCATGGGCAGGGAGCGGTCCGAAGACGTAGACAACCCCGACGGCACACAGGCTCAGCACAGTGCGCCTGAGCCGCCCGCCTCGGCCGTCACTGAGGTGACCGAGGAACCGCGGCCGCGCCGGCGTCGGGTATGGCCCTACGTGGCTGGCATTGCCGCGCTGGGCATCACCCTCGCCGGTATCTCGCAGGCCAGCCAGGACCAGGAGCAGCAGGAGGAGCGCACGGCGAAGGCGGCCGCCTACCAGGGCAGGTCAAAGGCCGCTCTCGATATAGACGGTGTCAAGGCCGACGTGGTCGCCCACTGGAGCAGCGACAAGCAGCGAGTCGTGCTGGAGCTCCGCAGCTACTTCGACCCGAACGCCCGCTTTTTGCGCATCGACAGCGGCGGCGAGAGCGCCAGCTCCACACTGGACAACGGCAAGTGGCCCCGCGACCCGGAGATCACGCTCCCGGTCGACGATCCACTCGCCGACGTCACCGTGCGCATCGCGGTCGGCGGCCGCAAATGGAAGGAAGGCAGCCGGGCAGTGTCTCTGGCTGTCCGGCTCTCGCCCACCGGCCTCGCCTACGACGCGACCACGGGCAAACGGCTGCCGTCCGGCTGACTGGCCCATACCGCCCCAGCTGAGGGCCCGCACCCCACACGGTGCGGGCCCTCAGCGCATCCCTGCCCCGGGCGCACTGCCTGGCCCTCACCCCCGTGCCCCGGCGCGGGCGTGAGGACCGGACAGGCCGACCGGCCCGTGCAGCCCCGCCCCCACTCCCTCTTCGATAACGAGGAGCTTTGCCATGCCCCGGAATCCCCAGCCGCAGCCGATACCGGGCTGGTTCATCCCCAACCCGCCGCCCAAGCCGTCGCTCCTGAAGCGCATAGCCGTGGGCGCCGGCGTCGGACTCGCCGTCGTCCTCGGCTCCCAGAACAGCACCGACACCCCGGCCACCGCGCCGTCGCCGGGCCCGACGGCCACCAGCTCGCCCTCCACCGCCTCGGACACGCCGTAGCCAGGCCGCCCTGCGCGGCGGGGCGCGGCCGACCACCCACTCACTCCTGGAGGACCCGACCGTGCTTATTCCTCGCCCGCGCCGCCGGATCGGCCGGCCCCGCCCGCAGCGCCCCGGCACCCGCTACCCGCAGCGCCCGATACGGCTGCCCGGTACCTGGACGCGGTGATGCGACCCCACCGCCGTCCCGCTTGCGAGGTCGCGCGGCTGCTCCGGGGGGCGCAGGGCCTGCCCGAGTACGACCGCGGGGCGTGCCCCGATCATCTGCTCACGCGACGTCAGCTGCGGGAGCGTGGCGTCAGTCCCGGAGGCCACGGCCCGGTCGGCATTCTGCGGTGCGCTCGCTGCCGGTACACCCCGCAGTGGTCCTGCACCCACCGCACCCGCGCCTTCCTCTACGACCTCACCGTCGCCCTGCCTAAACGGGTGCCGACGCTCGCTCAGGAATGGGCGCTCGACCGGGCGATGGCGGCCCGGCAGACCTGCCCCGGGCCGTGCGGCCGGCGCTACCACCACTGCCTCCCGCTGCGCACTCTCGGCACCTGCCTGGAGTGCCACGACGGCACGCCCGCCGACCCGAGCACCTACGTGACCCCAGGAGAACCCGCCTGTGACGACCACACCCGACACCGCGTCCTGCACGACGTACACCCTTGACCAGGCCCTCGACCACGCCGTGCAGGACACCGACGCGAAGATCGCCCGCACCGACAGCAAAGCCAGCCTGTTACTCGCCTTCACCGGGGCCGTCCTCGCCGGGCTCGCCTCGATGGCCGGCACGCCCATGCCGCCCGTGACGGCGGCGCTGGGTGGTACCGCCGTCCTCGCCCTGGCGGCGGCCGCCGTGCTGCTGCTCCTGGTCGTCCGGCCCCGCCTGGGAGGCACCGACCGCGCGAGCTTTCCGTACTGGGCAGGCCTGCGAGACGACGCCTCGATCCTGGCCAGCATGACCGGCGACACCCGCGCCGCCCGCATCCGCGTCCTGTCCGTCATCGCCGCGCGCAAGTTCGCTCTCCTGCAACGCGCCGTCGACACGATCCTCGCCGCCCTCGCCCTGCTCCTCCTGGCAGCCCTGAGCGCCCTGTTCTGACGGTCCCGCGGACCGCCCCGGGTAGTGGCGCACGCCGCGCCCGGGGCGGTGCTCAGGGCCGGGCAGACGCCCGACTCCCTCACACAGCGAGAGGCGCACCCCTACGCCTGGACAGCCTGGGTGCGCCTCTCCTATCCCCGCCCGCAAGGGCAAGAACGGAGCCATCATGCCTCCTTCCAGCGTCTTACGGCTGCCACCCCGCACATTCGCCATCGCCGCGGCCGCCGTGCCGCTCGCCCTGGCCGTCGTTGCCGACGACGTCCGCGTACGCCGCCAGCTGCGCACCGCACGCCGCGACCCGCTCACCGGCCTGTCCGGCCGCGACGTCCTGATGGACCGCATCACCCGCCTCGCCGCCGCCGACCGCGAGCAGCTGCACGTCCTGGTCGCCGACGCCGACGGCCTCAAGGCGGTCAACGACACCCTCGGGCACGCCGCCGGTGACGTCCTGATCGCCGCGATCGGGCACCGTATCGGCGCGTGGGCGCAGGCCCGCGGCGGGCTCGCAGCGCGCCTGGGAGGCGACGAGTTCGCCGCCGCCGTGCTGCTGTCGCCGGCCGCGACCGTCCGGGACGTCACCGCGCTCGCCGACCAGCTGGCGCAGCCCGTCGCCTGCGGGACACACCGTCTGCGCCCGGCCGTGTCCATCGGCACCGCCCGCGCCGCCGACCTGCCCGACGCGGCCAGTGCGTCCCGTCTGCTGCGCGGCGCGGACATGGCCATGTACCGGGTCAAGAACGGCTCCGAGGTCCGCGGTTACGTCGCCACCCGCCACGACGCCTACACACCCGCAGTCCACGGCCGGCGTCCAGGCCGCCCGGGCACCCACCTGCCGGTCGGATGACCACGCAGCCCGCACGCCGAAAAGCGACCACACCTGACCTCCCGTGTTCTTCCCGACCACTCCGCAAGGAGGGCTCAACAGTCATGAGCCGCCCCAACCTCAACCAGCCGCCCTCGGGCGACGCCCCCGACCCGCGCTTTCCGATCCCCCACAGCCCCACCCCCACGGCATGCCAGCGGAATCCGCGCCTGTTCGACTTCGCCAACGGCGATCGCACCCACGACCGCGCGGCGACGGAGAAGCGGCTGGAACACGCCCGCAAAGCCTGCTCCCGGTGCCCCATCGCCACGGACTGCCTGCAGTGGGCGCTGGTCAACAAGCCCCTCACCCGCCTCGGGATCTTCGCGGCCACCACTCCGGGCCAGCGCACCGAACTCCGCAAACGCCTGGCCGACCGGCTCGGACCGGACTGGATCGACGTCCTCGCCGAACAGGACCAGACCCGCCGCGCACGGGCCGCGGCAGCCCGGAACCACCCGCTGACCGTGTCTCAGACCCGCGTCGTCCGGCTGGACCGCGACGTCAACGGGCCGATGCCGACCCACCGGCTCCTCACCCCCGCACAACAGCAGCGCAACCTCACCCGGCTCGCAGCCAGCCTGAAGACCGCGTCGTAGGAGCCGTCATGCCCACGGAATCCCTTGCCCACATCACCGCACCGAACGGAGCCACCACGATGACCGACACCGTCACTTCCATCCAGCGCCGCTACGCGGCGGACTCCCCCCTCGCCTACCTGCTCGAACTCGCCGCCGACGCCGACGTCGACAGTGAGGACGAGCAGCGAGACGACGCGCAGACCGCCGCCGCCCACCACATCTACGAGCGGTACGCCGACAGCCTCGCCCGCGCCCTGGAGGTCATGGACTGGCAGGGCTACCCGGCATGGACCGGCGTCGGCGGCCGCCAGGAACCGTCAGCCGTGGCGTGGCTCGACGGCGGCCTGTGGCTGCACCACACGCTGCGCATCACCGAAGCCGACGGCGCCCTGGACGTCCTCACCCTGATCGTGCCGTGCACCTGCGGGCGCGGGTACGTCGACATCAGCGTCGAGTACGAGCACGACCTCATCGAGATCCTTGCCGAGCTGCGCCCCACCCACGGCCACGCCCCGCACACGGACACCCCGGTCACCTGCCACAGCGTCCGGACGTACCCGGCCCCCTTACGGACTGTCCGCTGAGCGCTGAGGAGACCCGCTCCCATGACCGCACACACCGACATCCAACCCGAGCAGACCGGCACGCTGTCCGGCAGCGCTGCGGAGGGCTTCACACGGCTGTACGGCATTCCGGTGACCGAGCTAGTGCTGTGACCGCATAGGTTCGCCGGGTTGGTCGTGTGCTCAGCTCCTCGCCGATCCGTTGCTGATGATGCGCGGAGATCAGCGCAAGGCGACACCTTCGTGATCCATACTCTGTGGCGGAAGCTTCGGGGAGGGCATGTCCGTGCAGCACAGCGGTGGGATTACACGAGCAGTCAGGCGAGCAGCGGCCGTTGTCGTTGCCGCTGTCCTGATGAGCAGTTGTTCGTCGGACGATCCAGCGCAGGCCAAGGAGCGGCAACGGGATTACTGCACCAAGCTGGGGTCCTGGCAGGACGCGGCGCACGCCACGACAACCGGCGAGCCAGACGCCGATGCCGGTGACGGACAGAGTGTCCAGTCGCCCGAGTTCGATAACACCGAATCGGCAGGGCATGCGGTCATCGAGGCCTCGAAAAGGCTTGACCGGACAGGCCTGGAACACGGTGGCACCGACATCCTCGATGACACCGTCAACGCGGTCGGCGGCGACATCGGGGCTGAGGGTCGTGCAGTGTCCTACTGCGATAGCTCAGGTTTCGAGACCTTGGTCAGTTCGGCTGGCTAGTGCTATGAGCGCATGGGTTCGCCGGGTCGTTCAGGCCGCGGCGGCGAGGGGGCGTCCGCCCCATCGGATGCCCTTCTCGCTGCGGATGCGGGCGCGTTCCTTGCGTTCGGCGGCCAGGACGCCCGGGTGGCGGGCGTTGGCGTTGCGCCAGCGCAGGTAGGCGTGCAGGGCCCGGGTCTGCACGGTGTGGTTGGGGTGGTGGGAGTTGGCGATGGTGAACTGCCGCAGCGGTCCGAAGTGCGCCTCGATGGGGTTCGCCCAGGAGGCGTAGGTCGGGGTGAAGCACAACTCGACCTTGTTCTTCGTCGCCCAGCGGCGGACGTCGGCGCCCTTGTGGGCGGACAAGTTGTCCAGGATCACGTAGATCGGTGCGCCGTCGGGCCGGGCGGCACGGATCGACTTCAGCGCGGCCAGCGTGTTCGCGGCACCTTTCCTGCGGTGGTTGACGCCCCACAGGCGGTCGTCGCCGACCGAGTAGCAACCGTGGAAGTACCGGACTCCGTGAGTGCGGTGGTAGGTGGCCGGCAGCCTGTCGGGGCGTTTCCGTGGCGCCCAGCCCGAGCCTGCGGTGGGCCGGATGCCGAGCGGTCCGAACTCGTCGAAAGCGAAAACCCGGTCCGGGAAGCGGTCCAGGACCTCCTCGATCCGGTCCAGCTTCGCCTCGCGGTCCGGGTCGGGAGATTCCTTCCAGGTCTTGGTGCGCTGGAAGGTGACACCGCGGCGGGCGAGCAGGCTGCGTAACGCTTCGCGGCCGATGCGAATGATCCGGCCGTGGACTCTGCGCAGGTAGGCGACAAGTTTGCGCAGTGACCAGCGGGTGAAGGGCTGGCCGAGCTTGACCGGGCGGGTGGTGGCCGTCTGGACGACGAAGTCCTCGTCGTCAGGGCTGAGTTGGCGGGGACGGCCTCCCGCCCACTGAGGGTCCAGACAGGCCAGGCCGATCTCGTTGAACCGGTGGATCACATCCCGGACGGTGTCCTCGTCGGCCGCCACGAGTTGGGCGATCACCGGCACCCGGTTCCCGCCAGCCGAGGCCAGCAACATCATCGCGCGCCGGTAGCGCACCGAGTTGGTACTGCCCCGGCGCACGATCTGCTGCAGCTTCTGCCCCTCCTGGTCGGTCAACCTGCGCACACGGACAGGCTCAGCCACCGCGCCTCCAGCGGTCGGATCGGACGTCACCCCACATCCAACCGCCACCACGGCCAGCCCGGCGAACCTATGCGGTCAGAGCACTAGGCGAGGACAGCGGCGGCCTGCTCGCCCTGGGGCACCTCACTGATCGGGCCGTCCTGGCCGTCACGAACGCCTACCACCGGCGCGTGTGGGGCTACCGCGTCCGGCCCAGCAGCGAACTCGCCGACCTGACCCGCTTCGGCAGCCGACGCCTTCACATCCGGGTCACCCCGGGCAGCGAGGACGACGACTACGCCTGGCAGTTCCACACGGCTGAGCCCGACGACTCCACGGCCCAGGCCGCCACGCTCATCGACGTCGAATGGCTCGCCCACGAGGACGTCGCCGTGCAGTCGGAATGCCCCGCCTGCACGAAGGCCAGTCGGTCGACCAGCCTCATCACCGGACCCGGCCGCACCGGCTGGGGTCACTACCACCGCTGCCGCGCCTGCGACCACGCATGGCCGGCCGCCCCCGAGTACACCCCTGGCCTGACCAAGCACGGCCGGTGGTCGTTCACCCGGGCCGATGGCTGCTTCGCCTGCAGCTGTCTGCGCGACTACCCCTGCCAGGACGGCTGCACGATCCAGCCGGACCCGCTGATCGGCCAGCGTCTGTGCACCCACTGCCGGAGCCAGCACCCACACGACGTGTGGCAGCAACTCGCCGCCGTCGCCTACGGCACCACCACCGTCTTCGATCACCTCGACGACCAACGCGACCGCTGGCTCTACAGCGAGGCCCTGCGCGGCACTTCACCCGCCCAGGCCGCACAAGCCTGGCAGCACCGCCTCGCCCTCACCGCTCAGCGAGCCGCACCCCGCCACATCGAACCGACCACACCCTGACCCCGTCGACGGCGCGGGCCACGTCCGGTCAGCACTCTCACGGACCGCCCGCCCTCCACCCGGCCTGTCCCATCACAGAGCCGGAACCACCTGCCCCCGGGGCGGCCGTCGACTCCGAGTCCGGCCGCCCCGGCGCCCTACCGACCACACGGAAGGAACCCTGTGCCAGCCACAACCCCAGACCGCGCTCCGATCGTCGTCCTGTGCGGATCCACCCGATACTGGGACGCTCTCACCGAAGCCGCCCTCTACGAGACCGCCGCCGGCCGCATCGTCCTCGCCCCCGGCTGCAACCTGAAGGAACCCCACCCGCTGTGGGCCACTCCCCAGAAAGCCGACCGGCTCAAGACGATGCTGGACGACCTTCACCGCCAGAAGATCCAGCTGGCTGACCGGGTCCTCGTGGTCAACCCCGACGGATACATCGGCGAATCCACCCGCCAAGAGATCGACTACGCCCGACGCCTCGGCAAGCCGATCTCCTACACCCACCCGACACGCTGACACCCACCAGCAGCCTCGAACCAGCGACACCCGTTGTCTGGACGCACTGGCACCCAACGTGACCCCAAGGCCCGGCCCCTGCGACTCGCAGGGGCCGGGCCTTTTGCGTTTCTGGACTGCCGCTACGGTCTTGTGCAGGTGCAGTGGAGCGCAACGATCGTCCTCAGCGGCAGCCCCCCAGGCTCCAGTCGGCGGCAGCGTTTCCCAAATTTGGGAAACGGAGGCCGCTACGCTCACTGACGTGTGGGCAGGTCAACGCCCCCTGTATCTCAAGTGGACTTGCTTTTAGGGGTCCTGAGCAGCGACTATCCGGCGCGGAACTGGTCGCAAAACGGAGGTTGGCGTGGACGCAGTCGCGAACTATTCGGAGAAGGGGGGCGTGGGCAAGACGAGCAACTCAGCCGGCATGGTCGCCATGGCCGCTGAGCAAGGCCTCAATGTCCTCGCCATCGACTTCGATCCCCGGGCCACCCTCACCGCAGAACTCGGGGTCAAGGACCCGCGCTTCACTCTCAACGACCTTCTCTACATCGACCCCGAGGCCGACACCCCGCCCGGAGACCCGGCCGAGTTCATCCATGACGCCATTGTCCGCGCCGGCGAGGGATGGCCGTCCAACGTCTGGGTCCTCCCCTCGGAGCGACCTCTGGGCCGCCGCGAATCAGACTCTGCGATGTTCGAGACACGCGTACGCCGGGCCCTGCAAGGCCTGGAAGGCGAAATCGACCTGGCTGTCATGGATGTCCCTCCGCGCGCCGGGGGCAAGCTGGCGACGTGTGCCCTGATCGCTGCCAAGAAGGTGTTCATCCCTGCCACGCTCACCACCGACGGGCAACTGGGAGCGGAACAAGCCCTCAAAACCATCCAGTTCGTCAGTTCGCCCGGCAGCGGCATGAACGAGGACCTGGTGCTCGCGGGCCTGGTGCGGAGCATCCTTCCCAAGAAGGACGACATGCGCGCCGTCAATCACTTCGTCAACGAGCGCCTCGTGGAGACTTTCGGAGACGCGGTCATCGACGACCTGACGATAGAGCAGGCAGGCCACTACTCCGGGATCGTCAGTTACTCCGTCCGGGAAGAGTGCCGCCTCGCCTGCGTCCCGATCACTGCCGCTCCTGGCCGTGAGGCCAAGAAGCTGCAGGGGTGGTACGGCGAGCTCTTGGACCACGCAATTACGAGGAAAGGCGCCTGATGGCATCCCGACTGCTCACTGCGGCCGCCAAGGCCGCGGCTGACCCCGCGACCGCGGCAGGCAAAGGCGGACTCCAGAAGGCCACCGACCGTGCCGACCCGGCCGACGTCACGATCGGCCTTGTCCCCCTGCCGCGTACCGCCCTGGAAGGCAGCGCGACCGAACGGCTCGCCGTCCTCGAGGACATCATCGGCAAGGCACAGGACCATGCCGAACTGACAGTCCGGCAGGCGCAGGAGCGCTTCAACAGGCAAGCCGGCCCGGCCCTGGCACTCATTCAGGACGGCGAGCTCTACAAGCCCGAGTACGACAACTTCGTCGACTACGTGAAGGGCCGCTGGGGCTACTCCTCCACCCACGGCTACCTCCTGGTGGCCACGGCCAAGGTGCAGAAGGCCTTGCCGGAAGGAGCCAGCGCCAACACGGGACACGTCCAGGTCCTCGCCCCGGTACTCCGGCACAACGGGCTAGACGCCGTCAGCGAAGCCTGGGCCAAGGCAGAGAAGAAGAACGGCACCCCCACCGCCGCCACCCTCAAAGCGGCAGTCGAAGAACTCGGCTACGGAAAGCCGGCTGACGTCGTCCAAGGCGAAGTGATCAGCCGGAGCGACCAGCCGCCGGTCGCGCCAAGCTCCGTCGGGCAGCTGGAGAACGCTGTAGCCCTCGTGAAAAGGCACGTCACGCGAAGCCTCATCAAGAAGGCCATGGAAGAGGACCCCGAGGAGACCCGCCGCATCGCCGAAGAGCTCGCGGCCTGGGCATCGTCAGTAGTCCACCCCGCCACCAAGTAGCAGCCGTCGACCGCAGGGGCGTTTTCCCAAATTTGGGAAAACGCCCCTGCGGCTACCTCGGGTGGAGGGAGCAGGCCGTCAGTGATCCCGCCTCATAGGGAAGCGTGCACCTGGTCTCGTCGCAGCACCGCGATACCCACCACGAGGTCGGGCCGCATCTCGCTGGAGCCTGCTGAAGGTCAGGGCAGGCGGGGCGAGGGCTACGGCACGGCAGGCAGTCGAGAGCGCCACGGAAGACAAGGCCGCGCGCAAGGCTCGTAGCGGCGACGAAGCTCAGCGGCAGCAAGACGCCATCCGCCGCATCGGCCGAATCCTCAGCAAGGTGAAGGTCGATGCCGATGCCGATGCCGCCAGCGAGGGCGACGTCGTCGAAGCAGAGCTCGTTGAGGACTGACCCGTGCCGTTGAGCGGGTTCCCCAATTGGGGAAGTCCCGCTGCTTTTGGCGCCCCAGCGCCTCCGCGGCGCAGCATTGCCTGGCATCGGGTGCTGATCGTCAGGTGGGTGAAGGCGCCTTCACCGACGCCCGCCCGGCTGGATCGGGGGCGAGGAATCCCCGAAATATCAGTGTTCTAGAGTTTCGTTTGTGACGAAAATGCCTCCCGGTCAGGGCGACCACAGGCGGAGCGAAGGCGGCGAGATCGGCGAGACGGTTACCTCTCGCGAGCGGCTGCTGGAACGCACCTGTGAGTGGTGCGGTGAGCCCATCACCTACGGCGGCCGTGGTCGACCGCCGCGCTATTGCACTCCCGTGCACCGCCGCCGCGCCTGGGAGCTCCGCACCGCGCAGGACCGCGCAGGCCGGTCCGTGGACGAGGGCGGACGAACTGCTGATCCGGTACGCGAGGTTGTCGAGCGCACAGAGACCATCGTCCGCACGGTCACGCTCCGGGACACTGACCAACCCCCTCCGGCAGTTCGGCCCGCGCAGCGTCTGAGCGGTCAGCCGTACACCCTGCCCGAGGACGCAGTCGAGTGGATCGAAGCACTCGCTGCCCTACGCCGAGAGGGTCTATCCAATCCGCGGATCGCACCCTTCCGCGAACACGTCGCCAGGGCCTGCGAGCGGACAGCGAAGGCCCTGCGCGCCAGCATCGGGGACCCGGAAGCCTGAAGAGGCGACAGCGTCAGCGATCCACCCCGAACAGGGGCACGTCGTCCGGTCTCATGTCGGTGCGGATGCGGGTGAGCCGTACCGGGTGGCGCCAGCGTCCGGCGCTGTCCCGGGCGACGTCCACGGCGACTTCGGCGACGACCTCGGGCACGACCAGGTGCACCGACAGCTGCTCCCGCGAGCCCCACCCCACACTGAAGGTGCGCCCCGTCCACGCGTGGTCGGAGTCTCCGGCGTGCAGCTGGTCGGCGAGGGCGTGCCGGACGGCCGCACCCAGCGTGGTGGTGCGGCCGGTGTACCGCAGGCGCCCGCTCGCGTCGTAGCGGCCCAGCAGCGCCGCGGTGGGCGCCCGCAGACTGCCCGTGACCGCGCCGACGATCGCCTCAGTGGTCTGCCGAGCCTTGTACTTGGTCCACCCCCGCCCACCCGCCACATACCTGCCCGCCAACGGCCGGAAGACCAGCCCTTCGAGGCCGACGGCCGGGAAGTCGGCCAGCCACGCGGCCGCCTGCTCCGGGTCGGTCGTCGTCGGGCACAGCGACCAGGGCGCCGCCAGCCCCTCCTCGAGGAACAACGCCTGAAGCGCGGCGTAGCGTTCGCTGAAGGGGCGCCCGGTCAGATCCTCGCCGTACACGCGCAGCAGGTCGAACGCGACCAGATGCGCCGGGAACTCGAGGGCCGCGCGGGCCGCGGCCGCGCCGCGGTGGTGCATGCGCTGCTGGAGACGCTCGAACGCGAGCCGGCCCGCCTCCCACACGATGAGCTCGCAGTCGACGGCCGTATCGTCGGGCAGCCGACGGACGGCCTCCTCGATCTCCGGGAACGCCCGGGCCAGATCGCTGCCGTTACGGCTGCGGACGGCGACACGGCCATCGGCCCACCGGCCGGCCAGCGCACGGTAGCCATCCCACTTGGGCTGTGCCGCCCACCCTGCGGGCAGCGCCGGATCGTTGACCGGTACGGCGCGCATCGGCTCGGGCAGCGACCAGCCGGACGGCAAAGACGGAGACATGGTCGACGTCTTCCACCGCCCGCGCCCGCATCGGGCCTTGTTCCCCCAGGTGCGCACCGATTCCACGCTTCGGACGCGGAGCGGAACACCTTCAGACTCCGCGCACAGCGGCGATCACAGGGACCGAACGAAGATTCGCTTAGGATCCAGCCGTGGCACACACCCTCGACGAATTGATCCAGCTGGAACGTTCCGCCGAAGAAGCGCGCAGGAAGCTCGCCGGGCTCGATGGCGAGGCCTTTGAGGCGCAGTGGGAGCGGTGGCGGGAGGCGGCCGCGGTGTTCCAGGCCGCGGTCACGGCCACGGAGCCGGGCACGGGGCGTGTCGAGCTGGAGATGAAGGTGAAGAAGGCGGTGCGGCACACGGCCGCCGCCTGACCCTCTATTCGGCGGTGAGCCGGTACTCGCCGACTGTCGGCTGCCAGTCGGGCGCGAAGCCCGGATCGGTGATGTCGTCGGCGACGGCCTCGCCGGCCTGCGCGGTCGCGTTGTCCGGGTCGGCGGGCTGGTCGGCTGAGAGCTGATCTTCGGGCATGCTGCTCAGCATGCCAGCCGCTACGGCTGTTGTGGCCACGTCGTCAACACGGCGCCGGTGTGCTCGTCGGTGAGGATCACGCGGGAGCCGGCCTTGCCGCTGCACTCGCCCACCCACAGCGTGAACTTCTCTCGGGCCACGGCCTCCACGCCCCACCAGCCGTGCCGCGCCCTTCTGCCGTCAAGGATCAGGGTCACGTGGTAGCGGTGGTGCTCATCCATGGGCATGTCCTGCCAGCCATTCTCATCGGTCCACAGCCGCACGTCCGGCGTCTGGCCCGTCGCGGCCGTCGCCTCGGCCAGCGCTTCGCGGAGGTCGGCGAGGATTCCCTCCATCGTGGTCGGCATCCGCGGCGAGGGCTCGTGCACGGCCAGGCCGTGCCTCAGACACAGATCCAACCAGCGCGCCCCCTGGTCGGTGTTGAGGACACGGGCCGTCGAGCCGCCCTCCTGGCAGACGGCGCAGCGATACGCGGGCCGGGCGGTGATCCGGGCACGCATCTGCTGGTCGGTGGGGGAGGTGGGCGCCGGCGGCAGCGCGGCCACGTCGATGTCGGCCTGTTTGAGCAGCTCGTCGAGGCTGATGCGGTCCACGGTGCCTCCTGGTCTGCTGGGCTGCCTGGGTGCGGTGATCAGGTTAGCGTCTATAATCGAACGTGTGCACGATTCAAGTCCGTCGAAGCTGGTCCTGCTCCGTTTCCTGGAGCGGGTGCAGGAGCGGGATCTGGCCCGTACCCGGCGGTGGATCGTCGATGAGGAACGTCGCGAGGCCGAACGCCGGCGCGGCATCGAGGCCCGCCCGCCGGTGCCGGACTGGCTGATCGAGCAGAGCATCGGCCACCAGGCCCCGCCGGTGTACGTACATGTCGGCGGCTGTCACATGGCAGGCAAGCGGTCCAAAGGCGCGGCGCGCGAGCAGGCGGTACGGGCGCTCACGGAAGGCGTGGATCCGTGCCCGCACTGCCGCCCCGACACCGACCTCGGCATCCTGGACTGACCGCAGCCCACAGGAAGTTCGAGAGCGTCCGCCCTCGCCTCGAGGCCGACGAAGGCCGGCATGTTCGGGAATCCGCAGCACACAGCCACTATGCGAAAACCCGACTCCGGCGGTGACCAGCCACTTCTCGCCGCGCCCTCTGGCAGACGCAGGCAGGGGCGGTCGGCGTGGCCCGGCCCGGGCAGCTGCCTCACATCCGGCTGCGCAATCGGCCGGCCGGACCTGCGCAATCGACACCGCGACGGCTGCGCAATCGGCTGTGACGGCTGCGCATTCGCGGCTGCGACCACTGCGCAGACTGTCCCGCCCAGCCGGGCCCGGAGCGTGCCGGTGAGGGGTCGGTGGGCAGGCTGCGCAGCTGCGCGGTGGTGGCTGGCTTCGGTTGATGCGCAACAGCCGGCCGATCGCGCAGCCACTGCGCATTGACTGCGCAGAGCGTGACCTAGATGGACGGGTCTCTGGTCGGGGGTGGAGGGCCGCCTGGTTGGGCCTGGCGTCGTGGGAGGCCGAGAAGGTCCGCCGGGTCGCCCGCTTCATCGTCGCGGCCGGCGGGAACGCCCACTATGGCTTTATCGAGCAGTAGTGAAGTCAGTTGCCGGTGGGTTTGGGAGGCGCCCTGATCCGTGGTCGGGTGATGTTGATGAGTTTGGGAGGCACCGGCTCTCTTGCCAGTCCCAAGCGAAGTCGCCCACGTCAAATACTGGCGGCACTGCTGGGCACGACTGGCTCAGTTCGGAGGGAGGAGTCGACGCGGTGCCCCCGCAGGGCGGGTTTACCTGGTCCGTAGGGGTGCGCAACCCGTTCACGTACGTCATCCGATCTCGGCGCCACCGGCAGTTGGTTCGCCCCCATCGGCTGACCGAAGGGTTCTCAACGGTCAGCTACGTGACGGCGCCACTGCTCGGACTCTTCATCCCAGTAGATCGTTACGGTACGGCCCTTCTCGGCTGGCATGGCCAGGGCTTCGAGATCGGTCGCAGCCAGGGCGGCGAGCGCCGCGTCGGACAGACTCGTTGGCACGCTGAAGCGAAGGCCCGCTGCTGTGTCCTCTACGAATATCTGCGTCATACCGCTATGGATTTGAGGTGCGCCTTTCCGGCCGATCATGCGGCGAGTGGTTGCCCGGGCGACTTCGAACGCTTGCTGCCCGGCCTGAGCGGCGATGGATTGCAGGAACGGTAAGACCGCTGCCGTCACTGTCACTCCGGAGAAGGCTGCCAGAGCGGTCATGATCTCGGCGTTCCCAGTGTGTACGTGAATCCGGTCGCCTGCATTGAAGACGGCATGTCCACCGAGCGCACGCCACTCCGGGGCAAGGTCTGGGGACGTCAGGTGGCCGTGGAGTTCCTGCAAAAGGAGGGTGCTTTCCGCCGACGAGACCCCGCGGGTGGCCTGCGCTCGGTCCAACCACTTCCGCATGTCGTCGGGGCTGGCTTGGCCCGTCAACCACTCCAGGCAGATCGCAAGTACCACTCCCCGTTCAGCCCGGACCCTCTGGCTCATGGTGTCCCCCTCCTGAAGTCCAGCGTCCCATCGTGCCCGAACGGCGGGCTCTCGACAGAGAGCCCCGATGGCTCTTCGTCCAACGAGTCGGCTAGTTCGGCCGACGCAAGGCAACGGACGGCTGGGGCCCCGCATGCGCGGTAGCCGTGCCGTCGCTTCTGCTAGACATTCACGATCCAGGTGATCGCCAACTGCCTCTACAACCCGTCGACAAACGCTGTCCCTGGAGATGAACGAAGCCACCCACTACGTCGACGTCGTCTCGCTCAACGACATCGAGGCGGCCGTGGGCGCCGCCCGGACCACGGCGGGCGAGCTGCGCCAGGAGGCGGCGGAGCTCCTGGCGGGCGGCTACGACCCGATGACCGCGTACGCGCCGCAGAGCTGGCACTGACGCACCAGGAGACGGCGAGCGGGGCGGCACCCACCACCGGGTGCCGCCCCGCTCGCCGTTGGCGTGCCGGGCTGCTTACTCAGCCCCGACCATGACCCCGACCAGGAGCGCCAGGACCCCGACCACGGCAGGTCAACGCCCTGTCCGTGAACACCGCGCTGCCGGGGTGCCGTCCTCACCGCCTTGTCCACCAACCTGGGCAAGTCCGACATAGAAAGTGACCATGAGGAGGGCGGCGGCCAGCGCGATGGTCAGCGGGCCCCTGAGTGCCGGGCGCCGGTGGACGAGGTAGCCGAGGCCGGCCACGACGGCCACGCCGACAATGCCCGCGAGCGCCACGACGAACAGAGAAAGAGTGGACATGAGTTTTCCCCCATGGGAACGAGCACGCGGTGGACCCGCGTGCGGTGGAAGGCGGAGTGAGCCCAAATGCGGTGGAAGACGGAGTGAGCCCAAAAGGGCAGGCATGCGCCGGATGAGCGGCGTGAGCGTGGAGGGCTCGTCATGGATGTGCCTTGGGAGCGCCGTCGCGTAGGCCGTCATGGTCACGGACAGCGGGGTTAGCCCCGCAACCCTCGCTTGACCTGTACCTTCAGCGCTGGCGTCCTCGTCACACGGTCACGTGTGGGGGACGTCCAAGCAGCAGTGCGGCGTTGACTCTGGCCAACGGGCAGGCGGCATTCAAGATTTCGAGAGGTTCCGGTAGCGGAAATCCTTTGCGCTTCGGCCGCGCCGGACGAGCGGCGCGAGCGTCAAGCTGCCCTGTCCCTCTCTGCCCTGACATGTATGTGCCCGGCGAGCGCCGTGCGCGTTCGGCCGTCATGGTCACGAACAGCGTGGTTAGCCCCGCAACCCCGTTCTGACCTGCACTGTCAGCGCTGGTGTGTCCCCCGTAAAAGTCCGCACCGGCCCCCTGATGAGCAGTCCTCCGCTCCGGCTATCGCGGAGGAGGAGGTGTCGGCGGGCATGCCCGGCTTGCCCGCAGGGCCTGAGCTGGCAGAACACCGGGCAGAGCCCAACGGGTGCTGCACCCCTCGGTCCACCCTTCGGTGCAACGGTGGGCGCACCCCTCCGGGCAACGGTCGGGCCCACCAAGGAAGCAACACCCCGCAGGCCATGCTCGGTCCTCCCTGGGCAAGCCCGTCAACTCGTGGGCAAGCCTGGCCCGCAGGCTTGCCCGCACCCCGACCACAGGCCGTACCACAGGCCAGACCATGGGCACCGGGACCCAGACCACAGGCCATACCAAGCAGGTCAGCGCGGTGGGCACGCCCGCGCCCTAGCCGAGGCGGAGGCACGGCACCTCAAGGAGCGCCTGACGGAACGCGCGGGGCACATCGCGGATCTGCAGCGCGCTCTCGCAGAGCTCACACCCGCCCTGGAACGGGCGACCATCCCCCCGCCCTCGCCCCCTGCCGCGGCCCCGGCCGCTCCCGCGCCCGCCCCCGCCGTGGCCCCGGCCGCGCCGGAGACGGCACCCGCCGGCCGCGACCAGGAGCAGGGCGAGCGGCGACGCTGGTGGCCCCGCCGCGGCTGACCACCACACACCGCGCCGCGCCCGACCCGGCCGGGATCTCCTGCGACATCTCCTGCACAATCCCCTGCACAATCTCCTGCGCTATCTGTTGCGCGAGCTCGTCGGGGCGCTGCGCGTTGTCGCTGGTGACCACGCCTTTTTAGGCATGGTCGGGGGCCAGACATCCCCCCTGGAGCCTCCCTCAGCCACCCACGATCAGGAAGAAGGAGATGGGGCGGGGCTGGGGCAGAGGTCGGCCCGGCGGGGGGACCGGGCGCCCTGGAGGGGTGTTGCGCGTCGTCGCCTCCGCGCTGCCCGGCCGCTGAAGCGTCCGGGCCGTGGAGCAGGGCAGCAGGCGGCGGCGAACGGCGAACTGCGCTGCTGCGCCAAGGCGTTGCGGTAGGAGACAGCGGGCAGTCGGCGAACTGCGCTGCTGCGCCAGGGTGTTGCGCTGGAGGTTGCGCCAGGGTGTTGCGCCAGGGTGTTGCGCTGGAGGTTGCGGTGGAGGTTGCGCAGCCTCATGACGGGCGCTCCCGTCAGCCCTGGTCAGAGTCCCACCGGAGCGTGGTCTGGGTGCTGACATCCCCCTCAGAGCACCCCACGACCGCCCCGGCACAGAAGAAGAAGGGTGGGAGGGAAGCGGGCGGGACGCGGGGAGCACCTCGGGGGATCGGGCACCAGCCGTACGGCTCGCGCGCGTCGGCGGGGCCGCGCGCGGTCGAGGCGGCGCGATGTCCGCGCAGCACTTCATGGGACCCGGCGGCACCTGGCCGGACTTCCCGGACGGAGGAGGGTCTCCCAGGGAAGTAGTCGGCACGCCCGGGACCCCTTGACCACCTCCCCTGATCTGCAGTTTCGCCTGCCCGGCCGGGTCGGCTGAGGCAAGTTGTAGAGCAAGTTGAGGGGCAAGTTGTAGAGCAACTTGTGGAGCAAGTTGTAGAGCAACTTGTAGGGCAAGCCGCCTGGCCCGGACCGCCGTGGTCCGGGCCTCGCGTTCCGAAGGCTCCTGCCTGGGCTATGTCGTAGTCCCGGCTGAATGTGACGCCGGGCCAGCCCTTTCTACCAGCGCATGCCGAGGGCATCGAGGTCCGCACGCCGCTCGGCCGGCAGCTTCGCGGCGCGGCGGCGGGTGTTGGAGATGAACGATCCGAGTCCGAGGAGTTCGCCGTCGACGTCTTCGCGGTGTTGGCGGGGTACGTGGAGGTGTCCTTCGCGGGCGTGGAACTGTCGCGCGGCGGTCATGTTCCGTTCCCACAGCTCGTCCTGGGACCGCCGTGCCGGAACCACCGCCACGCCCTCGGCCTGCGGATGCACGCCGATCTGTCGTTTCAACGGTCTTCCCAGGCTCGTGACGTGGGGCCGGCCTGCGGTTCTTCGAGCCGGTTGGGCGTCCGGGGCCGGGCTTGGAGGGTCTGGGCACGTCGGCGGGACGGGCGGTCTTCACGCGAAGGCAGGGCGTGCCTGAGGGGCGGTCTGCTGTCGTGAGGTGACCAGATGGCTGCTGTCGTTCGGTCATCATCGGGGTGGCTGGCTGCCGCGGAGGCGGCTACTCACACATGGCGCATCGCCGTTGCGGCAGCCGGAGCTCGCGCACCCTGCTTCCGTCGGATGGCCGTGCCGTCGCGCGCGCGTGCTGCAGATACCGCAGAGAGGTCCTCGAACATAGCCGTGCTCGTGGCAACGCCCCTTCGCGAACCGGATGTTGCGGCGTGCGCGTACTGGCGCACGAACCTCACGTTGCAGCACACTCCTACGGTCACGCAACCGCTCGAATCTATGCGTCCCTAGGGGTCTCATGCTGTGGAAGAAGATGGCCGTGATCGCTGCAACTGTCGGGATAGCGATCGGGCTTAACGTCCCATCGGCGAGCGCGGTGTCGGTGAGGACGGTGTTCAAGGGCATGCCGGACACGAATAAGTGTCTGGACTATCGGGCGGACTTCGGACCGTACGTGACCGGCTGCAATTATGGCGGCTACCAGACGTGGTACTGGGACACCGGCACCGCTTTCACGGCCCTGCGGCAGAAGGGGACGGGGCTGTGCCTGACGGCGCGGAACGGGCTGATCGCGATGAAACCGTGTTCGGCCGATGACACCGCGGCGTACTGGAAGATGGAAGGCGACTCGAGCTTGATGATCAAAAATGTGGTAACGCTGACATGCGTGGCCAGGAACACGCTTGACCGGGTGCAACTGTCGACGTGCACGGGTGGACCTTCGCAGCGGTGGGCGGCGTTGGTTGTTTGAGAGCGGCTCCAGCGTACGCGACCCCCGCTGGGCTCCCCGGCCATGGCCGTCGCCACTGAGCTTGGTGTTTAACCTCGGCCGTTCACCTGACCCGCTGATCTTCGAATCAACAGGTCGAGCCACCATTGCCCGAAGAGGGCGCTTTGGGAATCCGTTCGCGGAACGGTCGCCGTGACCGTTCCGCGAACGGCAGCCATGAGGGGAGTGGGGCTCTAGGAGCAAGGGGGACGGGCATCGTGATGACCTTGGGCCAAACTTGGCGGTGGCTCGCACCGCCGCCACCCGGGGCCTGCCGGGAGCAAGTTGTCGATCGGCAACTCGGCCCACCGCCCACCTGCAATCAGGCTACCGAGCCCGCCGGCCCGGAGGATCCAGAAGCAGGCACTCAGCCGCCGAGGATGCCGTTGGGCAGCAGGGTGGACAGGGCATCGCCGTTGAGGACGCCCCCCCCAGGATGTTGGCGACCTGCCCGAACAGGCCCGAAAGCAAGTCCGGGGTGGTGGTGGGTGGTACAGGGGCGGCAGCTTGGGCACTGACGACGCCCGCGATGAGGAATCCTGCGGTGAGTGTGACGACTGTTGTTGCGCGTACCGCAGTCCGCAAAGCGGCCGTAGGGGCGATCATCTGTCCTCCGTGGTGTTGCAGGGCACGGGCGGACCGTGTCTGACAGCGGTGCTGGACGCAGTGCGCCTGGAGCCCGGGGCCGACGTCGCCGCCGTGACCACGGTCCAGATCCGTGAAGTCATCGAGCGGCTCGTCGCCGCCGGCCAGTGGCAGCCGGGCGATCCCGAGGTCCTGGTGGTGCTGGACGCCGGCTACGACGCGCCCCGCATCGCCCACCTGCTGGCCGGGCTGCCCGTCGAGATCCTCGGCCGTCTCCGCTCCGACCGCGTGATGCGGCGGCTGACACCGCCGCGGGTCTACGACCCCAAGGGTGGGCGACCGCCCAAGCATGGCGGTGAGTTCGTCTTCGGCGACCCTGCCACCTGGGGCGTCGAGCAGGCCGTGACGACTACGGACACCCGCCTCTATGGGAAGGCGACCGCGCAGGCGTGGGACCGGCTGCACCCGCGGCTGACCCGCCGGGCGGCCTGGCTCGACCATGACGGCCCGCTGCCCATCATCGAGGGAACGGTCATTCGCCTGGTTGTGGAGAAGCTGCCCAGCGGCGGGGTCAACAAGCCCGTGTGGCTGTGGTGGTCGGGCACCGGCGCCACCCCGGACGACGTGGACCGCTGCTGGCAGTGCTTCCTTCGCCGTTTCGCCATCGAGCACACGTTTCGCCTGTTCAAGCAGACGCTCGGGTGGACCAAGCCCCGGCTTCGCAGTTCGGAGGCGGCCGACCGGTGGACGTGGCTGGTGATCGCCGCCTATGCCCAACTGAGGCTCGCCCGCCCGCTCGCCACCGACCTTCGACGGCCCTGGGAGAAACCGGCCCTGCCGAACAAACTGACACCCGCCCGCGTCCGCAGAGGGTTCAGAAACCTGCACGCGAAGACCGGCTCCCCGGCCGGTGCACCGAAACCGTCCCGTCCTGGGCCAGGTCGGCCACCGGGTTCGAAGAACGGCCGCCGGGCCCTCCGTCATGACGTGGGCCGGGTCCTCGCGACCGGCGAGGCGTTCAGCCGCCCTGCTCACCACAAGGTCGGCACCAAACCAAGGCGAACGGGTCAAGAGGAAACCGTTCGTGAGGGAACCGGGCTTGCCTGATCGTCCGAGAACTCGGGGCTCGGATGCGCGATTGCCCCTCCTTCAGCACGCGGGTTCAGTGTCCAGGATGCCCTTGACCGTCAGGGCACCTTCGATAGTTGCGCTCAGCCACTCTGCCAAGTTGATGCCCTGAGGCCAGTGATGGCCCTGATGCGTGCACCACATCGGCCCGGCGGGGTCTCGGAAGTCAACCAGGGACCAGATGGTGCAGCCCCAGTCATACACCGGCACCAGGCCGGCAGGGATCTGACCGGAGGGATCTGGTCCGTCTTGATAGATTTCTGCCAGGTCATTCCAGGCGCCTTGGCAAGCTCCTCCGCGAACTCCCAAGATGCCCTCTGCCGGGCCGAAGCCCCCGTTTGCCACCTCCAAGTAGAGGCGCCGCAGCAACGGCGGGAGAGGGAAGCCGATGATCTCCTCTGCCTCCGTGACCGCCCCCGGTGTCGCCGGCGCAGGCAGCCCGCCCGCACCAGCGCAACCACGGACAGCCTCGACGATCGCTTCATCCATCACGCTGGCAGCCTCGCAGACCCCGCCATGACAGGTCACTCTGGGGCGTTGAAACGGCAAGCCAGTCAGAAGCCGCGACGTTAAACGTCAAGCTGAGCCCTCTTGCTGAGGCTCGCACGGGACACAGTTGCTCGAACTCCTCGGCCACCCAAAGACGAGCGATGGGAAGCACCACGCACCAAGCGCAGCTCGCCGGCGCCACACCCGCAGCCCAGGACGACCGGGGCCCCCCGCGCGGTCTGCTCCGCACATCCGGACAGCAGCCAAGCGGAGAGCCGCCCGAGGCGGGCGCCCGACAGTGGCGCGAACCACCGGCCTACACGGCACCCGAACCCACGACCCGTATGGAGAATGGTGTAGAGCCTGATAAGAGAAAACGACGGATCGGTTGCCACCTTTTCCAGGGAGCTTGATCAGTTTGCGGCTGCCGGTTACACAAGGGTTGGCGATCATTCGCATCCTCCGGCTAGATGATCGGGAGGGTGGTAGCGGAACGTTGAAGCGCGGAGGAATTGATGGCGGTTACAGGTCGTATCGCTGCCGTGATTGCACGACAGTACGGGAGTGACACGGATGCGGTCATCTCACTAATAGAGGAGGCTGAGCTGAAGGTATTTCACAAGCCAGCCCATGAGAGGATAGCGGCTGCCGTCATCATTTACGCTGATGGAGATGTGGACCGCTTCTTTCGAGCGATCCGCGAGATGGAGATAGACTGGCGCGATCTTCTTTTTGATGCCCATATCGAGAATGTTGGTTGGGAATCCAAGGTGGACGATTATTTCGGTGCAGGCTAATCGGTGCGGGCTTAAAACTTTTTCCTTCACCGTTCATAGTTCGACGCGACGCGCCGCCGCTACGCGACGGACACCCCGGGCGCTCCGCGCCCGGACGAGAGCAGCGGTGGCATCGCTACGCGATGCACGACGGAGGGGCGGCCCGCTGATGCGGGCCGCCCCTCCGTCCTCTGTCTACGACGCTCCGCGTCGCTCTTGGGCGGGGGTGCCGGAGTCCCTTGACCGGCACCCCCACCCGCGGGCCAGCACCGCGTAGGCCTCCTCGCGGGCCTCCGCGATCCGGGTCGGAGAAATCGGCTTCAGCTTTGCCATTTCTGGATTTCCTTCCAGGTGCACCGGAATAGGGCGACAGAGAGACCGTGGATGGAAATAGGCCAAGTTACTGTTCATCACTTCAGGGTGAACCTGGGGGACATGCCGCGTGAGCCCAGAATGCAGCCGACACTCGAAATGACGCACCACGAAGGCAGATTGAGGAACCGTCAGTCACGGGCTTTGTAGTAGTGAGAGGGGGTGGGGTTTGAGACCAGAACCCATCCGGTACTCAACTTTGACGCACGGCAGAGTGCTTGACGGTTCGTCAGTTCCGGCAGGCGCCTACCGCTCCGCTTCGGCACCGGCCTCCCCTTGTAGGCGCTTAGGTCGGATCGCGGAGCGATCAGGCCTTAGAGCTGCACGGAGTGCAGCTCAGGGTGGGGAGCGCGGAGCGTCTCCCCACCTGCCCGGACGGAGTCCGGGCCCTCCGGCGCTTTGCGCCGGAACCGCCGCGTAGCGGCGGCGCGTCGCGTTCGCG